>NZ_JBGCCM010000032.1:0-136195 GCF_041262085.1 Catenulispora sp. GAS73 | reverse complement strand
GGGTCGCCCCCTCGCTGTAGAGCGCCCGCCGGAGGCCTCAAGGCACCCACCACGCACGACGATTGCCGCCTACGACATGCGCAGTGACTCGGACCTGTGCGCGGTTGTGGACACGGAAACCGGCAGCCGCCGACGTGACCCAGTGTGCGAGTCGAGCATGCCAGGCATTTTGTTAGGAAATTATCGCCCCTTGTACGCAGATATAGCACGCGCCGCCGACACCGCCGCCGACACCGACACCGAGCACCCCACCGCCCGACACCGACACCAAGCACCCCCCGCCCGACACCGGCACCCCGCCCGACACCGCCGCTCTGCCCGACACCGGCCCCCGCCCGACACCACCCCCCCACACAAAAGCCCAACACCGACACCCCCACACAAAGCAGGGGTGCCGATGAACCAACCACAACCCTCAACGCCCCCGCCGCTCAGCCCCCACTAGGCACCAGCACCTGCTTAACCCCACCCGACCCGCTCATCACCGCCCGGTAAGCCTCGGCACCCTCCGCCAACGCCCACGTCCGCACCGCCGGCGCGACCAGCACCTCCCGCTCGAACAGCGGCCTGAGCTGGTCGAAGACGCCCGCGACGTAAGCCCCGTCCAGGAACACGCTGGCCAGCCCCGTGACCCGCAGCTGCCGGTTGTAGATCTCCGCCGGCGAGAACGAGATCTTCGGCTCGGGCGCGCTGAAGATCCCGACCATGCGTCCGCCGAAGCGCAGGCTGCGCAGCGCCGGTTCGAACAGCGCGCCGCCGACGGTGTCCAGCGCCAGGTCCGCGCCGCGTCCGTCGGTGCTGTCGAGTACGGCGTCGGCCAGGTCGACGGCGCCGTCCGCCGCGCTGGTGTCGATGAAGTGCTCCACCCCTTCGGGCCGGTGGCGGGCGGCGATGATCGGCTCGGCGCCGCGCCAGCGGGCGATCGCGGTCGCGGCGCGGGCGACCATGCCCGAGCCGCCGGTGATGAGGAGCTTCTCGCCGGACTTGACCTCCATGAGGTTGATGAGGGTCTCGAAGGCCGTGAGGTGCGAGCGTCCGACCGCGGCGGCTTCGGCCATCGTCAGGTTCGCCGGCTTGCGGGACAGCCAGGTCGCGGGCAGGGCGACGAAGCGGGCGTGCGTGCCCGGCCGCTTCATGCCCAGGTTCGGGCCGCTGCCCCAGACTTCCTGGCCTGCTTCCCAGCCTTCGTGCTCGCCGCCGGAGACGACCACGCCGGCGAAGTCGACGCCGGGGATCATCGGCAGCGGCGTGCCGAGCCAGCCTGCGGCGTTCGCGACGTCGAGCGGGTTCACGGCGGCCGCGTGCACCTCGACGAGGACTTCTCCCGGGCCCGGCACGGGAATCGGCTCGTCGCGGTGGATCAGCGCTTGGTCCGGTGATCCGGCGGCCTTGAGGATGACGGCTTCCATCTGCTTTGTCTCCATTTTCGTATCCATTTTCTTGTTCATTCGTTAGGGCTGCGGCTCGTTAGGACCGCGGCTCGTTAGGACTGCGGCGCTTCGGCCGCGAGACCGACCAGGGTCTGGTAGGCGGGGTAGCTCAGGAGGCTGGAGTCGTAGACGGTGGTCAGCCGGCTGATCTTGCCGACACCGTCCAGCTCGATAGCCGTGTGGCCGCGGTGCTTCGACGCGAGGGCCGGCGACGCCGTCCACTCGTAACCACCGCCGTGCCGACCGCCCTCGACATGCACGAGCGCGGCGCCAGGACCGTAGGGGAGCTGCGCGAGTGCGCGGTTGTAGTAGCGCTGCACCTGGAGCTGGCCCCGGACCCGGGTATGCGCGGCGAGGTCTTCATAGACGACGTCAGCGGACATCAGCGCGACGGCCGCAGCGGCGTCCCGTGCTGCGAACGCGGCCTGAAGCCGTTGCGCCGCCTGGACTATGGCGGCGTCCGCGTTCTGCACGGAGTCGTGGAAGTCGGTGGGATAGGCGCTGCCGTCGGCGAACGGAAACAGGGAACTGCGACGGTCCCAGTAGTCGACCCAGCGGGTGATCTTGCGATCGCTGTCGAAGGTGACCGACGACAGGGCGCGGACCTCCTGCCCGAAGAAGGCGGGAGTGTCGACGAACTCGATGGTCGCGCTGCGAGCGTCGCCGACGATGGTCAGCGGGTAGGACAGCGCTCCGGCCGGCGCGCTGCCGAGCAGCGACGTGAACTCGGAGTTGATCGCTTTCCAGCCGGACAGCACGATGCCCAGGCAGGCGTCGCTGTAGCTGGCGTTCGAGGTCGAGAAGTGCGCCATGAACGCCGCGGTGTCGTGCCTGCTCTTGGCGGCGAAGACGCGGCGGAAGATGTCGGCGACTTCGGGCGTGCAGTGCGAGGTGTCGACGGTGTGCGGCGGGTAGGGCGGATGCGGCGCATCGTTCGCATCCGACGTCGGCTTGCGTGCCGCGCCGCCCGAGGGCAGCGTCGCCATCGCGTTCGCGGCCCGGGCGCCGAAGACGCCGGCGGCCCCGAGGCCGGCCGCGCTCCCGGCGACCGCGCCGATGCGGAGCAGTGTCCGCCTGTCAGGGTTCTGCTGGTCGACGTGCGACATCGGTGATTCCCTCTCGGCTTGATGGCTTAACGCTTGAAGTGAATGTAGCCCGGGATCACTTCACAGTGCAAGTCATTTCGAAGCCGGATCACTTCACGTGTTAAGCTACGAGGCATGGATGACGTGCCGGAACCCCGCTGGCTGGACGCCGACGAGCAGCAAGCATGGCTCGCCCTGGCCAGGACCATGAACCGCCTCCCGGCCGCGCTCGACGCGCAGCTGCGCCGCGACTCCGGGATCACGCACTTCGAGTACCAGGTGCTGGCGCTGCTCTCGGGGGTGCCGGAGCGCACCCTGCGCATGAGCACGCTGGCAGCCCAGGCCGAGGGCTCGCTCCCGCGGCTGTCCCAGGTGGTCGTGCGGATGGAACAGCGCGGCTGGGTACGACGCACGCCCGACCCGGCAGACGGCCGCTACACGCTCGCGACCCTCACCGACGACGGCTGGGAGAAGGCGGTCCAAGCCGCACCCGGCCACGTCGAGGAAGTCCGCCGACTGGTTCTGGACCAGCTCACGAAAGCGCAGCTACGGCAACTGCGCGACATCGGCCGACGGATCATGCGCGGCATCGACCCGGACGGCCAGGGCGGCGAGTAGACCGAGGCGGCGAGGGCGGCGAGTAGACCGAGGACAGCCAGGGCGGCCAGGGCGCCGAGACCAGCGCCGAGACCAGCACCGAGATCCGCTCAGCTGCTCGCGACGATCCAGCTTGCGCCGCTGCGCGAATCCGGTCCGCTGGAGAGCCTGCCTGCAGCAGCTCGCCAGCGCCGACGGCTACGCCACGAGCGGCGAGAGCGGTACCAGCAGCGGCGAGGTCGGCAATCGGCACCGAGCGCGATGCGGACAACCGCAGTGCCGCGACCGACGAGTGCGAGAACAACGCTGAGGCCGGCAGCCCCGCCGGGCCGCCGACCATCGCGTGCGTGCGCTGTTGGCTGTTTGTCAGACCGGGCGTCAGACCGGCCGTCAGACACCTGTCAGGAAGAAACCACAGCGTGCGCGCTGACCCCGGTCGGGTAAGCAGCATCGAACGCCGCCGCGACCAGAATCCGCTCCATCTCCCGCACGATCTCCTCCTGCTGCTCCGTCGTCACCACCTCGGTGTCGACCCGCAGCATGATGTTGACCGTGTCCGGAACCGGATTGACCTCCATGAACGTCTGCGCGTCCGGCACGTCCGTGTGCGGCCCCCACGTCAGCGTCGTCAACGGCAGCGCGGCCTCGATCTCCTCGGCCGTCGGCAGCGGCCCGGGCCGGGCCGCGGCGGTCGCGCGCCGCAGGTCGTTGAAGTAGCACAGCAGGTCCACCGGCTCGCCGGTCTCGGCCGCGAGGCGGTCGAACATCGCGAACAGGTCGCGCGGGTCGAAGTAGCTGAACTTGCCGGCCTTCAGCTGCGAGCGCCAGGCCCGCAGGGCGACGGTGTCGAAGTCGGTGTCGGCCACGTCGACCACGCACAGGCACGAGGCCACCAGCGGGGTCACCGAATGTTGCAGCCCGGGGCGGAAACGGTTGCTGACGAACGTCCGGATCGCGCTGGGGTTCTTCCCGCAGAGCTTGGCCAGGGCCACCGCGTACGCGCCGAGCAGGACCGAGCCGGTGTTGGCACCGGTGCGCGCGGCGATCGAGGTCGTGGCGAGGTACATGGCCTGGGAGTCGAAGACGAGCTCCCACCACTGCGGATCGCGGGGCTCGTACTTGGTGTCGAAGCGGTGGCGGGGCGCCGCCTGCACCATCTGCTCCCAGTACTTGATGGAGGCTGCGCTCTGCCGCAGCGCGGCGGGTGTCTGCTGCTGCTTGGCGAGCTCGAACGGCTGCATCCCCTCGCGCGGGGCCAGCCGCTCGCCGGTGTCCTGATCGAGGTTTGCCAGGTCGGCGACGAGCGCCTCGAAGCCGAGTCCGTCGATGGCGACGTGCGGGTACATCGCGGCGAACCACACCGGCACGCCCTCCTGCCGGATGACGGCCATGCAGACCGGCCAGTCCGCGGTGATGTCGAACGGCGCCTTCTCGTACCCGATCCGCACGGCCTCGGCCGCCTCGGCCGGGTCCTCGTCGGGCCCGATGTCGACGATGTCCAGCGCGACCTCGCCGGAGGAGTACAGCACCTGCACCGGCTCGCCGTCGTCCCGGAAACGGAACCGGGTCCGCAGCGAGTGGTTGCGCTCGACGATGAACCCCAGAAGGTTGACGATGTTCTCCACCGTCGTCCCCTCCGCCAGCGGCATCGTGCCGCCGATCATCACGGCCTCCCCGGCGAGCTGCATCATCCGCAGGACGTTGCGCTGGCCCCAGGTCACTTCGGACTCGCCCGAACCGTCACCCGAGAACGGCACCAGAATCCGGTCTCCCACCACCCGCACCATCGATTCTCTTCAGCCCAGCCCGAACCCCCGTTGGAACGGGACTCATCGTCGAACAGACGAGCCCGGCAGTCAATGCTCTGCGTTGGGGGCCGGATTTCCACAAGGCTTTGCGTCGCGCACATCTATTCCACAAGTCTCTATTCCACAAGGCTCTGCGTTCCCACGACGATCGCCAGCGCCAGCCGCTCGGCGTCGGCGGTGCCGGGCTCGGCGGTGTACGCCATGACCCGCAGGTCGTCCCCGGCGACGATGAGCGTGTCGCAGTCCAGCGCGATGCGGCCGACCGAGGGGTGCTCGACGACCTTCTGCTTCGACAGGTCGGCCGGCGGCGGCGGGGTGTCGCCGGCGTCCCACAGGCCGGCGAAGCGGGGGCTGTCGTCGGCGAGGTCGCGGACCAGCCGGCGCAGGCTCTGGTCGGCCGGGTAGCGGGAGGAGGTCAGGCGCAGGTCGGCGACCAGACGTGCTTCGTGGTCGGCCTGTTCCCGGGCGGTGTGCACGGTGCGGTTCAGACCGTGCAGGTTGCGCCAGATCGCGTTGCGTTCGAGCCCTTGCAAGTGGGAGGTCTCGCCCATGAGCGCGTCGTAGGGCGCGTTGGCCGTCAGGAGCGTCCAGGTGGCGTCGTAGACGACCACCGGGGTGTGGGACAGCCGGTCCAGCAGCCGCTGCACGCTCGGCGTGAGCCGCGAGGGCACCAGGTCGGGACCGGGCATCGCGTGCCCGGCCAGCCGGTACAGCACCTCGCGCTCGGGGTCGGGCAGCCGTAGCGCCTGCGCCAGCGCCTCGACCACCTGGACCGACGGCGCGGTGGCCCGTCCCTGCTCCAGCCGGGTGAGGTAGTCGGCCGAGATCCCGGCGAGCGCCGCCAGCTCCTCACGCCGCAGCCCGGCGGCCCGGCGGCGGCGCCCGGCCGACACGCCGACGGCCTCGGGCGCGACCCGGTCCCGCGAGCGGCGCACCATCCGGCCGAACTCCGAGGACTCCATGCCTCCAGTCTGGGTGCGCGCCGCCTGATTGTCCTGGTCCTGGTGGTCCTAGGAAAACCGGACGGCTGGTTGACCTGGCGGATCGCGCCGAGACTCGGAACGAAGCAAGCCCCCGAAGCAGCAAGCCCCCGAAGCAGCAAGCCCCCAAACCAGCAAAACCCCGAAGCAGCAAGAGGTAGCGACATGACCGCCACGGAACCCGGAACCGTCCTCATCACCGGCCCGACCCGGGGCCTGGGCCGCGCCACAGCCCTGGCCCTGGCCGCCCGCCCCGACGGCGAACGCCCGGACCTGCTCCTGGTGGGCCGGCCCGGAAAGGCGCTCGAAGACGTCGCACAAGCGGCGCGCTCTCGCGGTGCGACCGTACACACCATCGGCTGTGACCTGTCGCGGCTCGCTGACGTGCGGAAAGCGGCCGCTGCTGCGCGCGAGTCGCTGGAGAGCGGAGCTGTTCGGCCGCTGCGCGCGCTGATCGCCAACGCCGGCGCCATGTCGGCCGACACCCGGCAGGCCTCCGCTGACGGCTACGAGCTCACCTTCGCCGTCGGGTATCTCGCGCACGCACAGCTCATCGCCGACCTGCGTGACCTGCTCAGCGCTCCGGCGCGCGTCGTGATGCTCGGCTCGAACACGTATCACGCCAACATCTATCGGCGCCTGATGGGAGTGCCTGCGGCCGACTGGCGTGATCCGCTGGAGATCGCGCGTCCCGCGACCGCCGAGACGAAGCCCAGCTTCAAGGCCAGCGGTGTCGCCTATTCGAACACCAAGCTCGCGATCCTCTACTACGCCCACGAACTCCAGCGTCAGGTGGCGCCGGGCGTCAACGTGGTCGTGTTCGAGCCTGGCTGGATGCCCGGCACCGACCTGGGCCGGGGGATGCCGGCGGCGGCGCGGGCGATGGGACGTGGGCTCGGACATCTCCCTGGCGTTGCCACGCCTGAGCGCTCTGGGCCGGCGTTGGCCTCGGTGGCGCTCGACGCGAAGTGGGCGCAGCTGCGTGACGGCGCGTTCGTCGTGCGGGACAAGGTGACCGAGGTGAAGCCGATCGCTCAGGATCGGGAGCGCGAGGGGCGGCTGTGGGAGGCCACTGAGAAACTGCTGCTCGACAGCGCGCACGTCTGAGCGCTACTGGCCACAACCGAGTGGATTGCTGTGGATCGCTACTGGCCTGCGATCCGGTCGACCATGGCCTTCGCCCCCATGAGCCCGGCCGCGATCTGGTCGGCGCCGGGCTGGCCCAGCACGACCCCGGTGATGGTCGTCTGCTTGCCGCCGATCGTGCGGACGGCTTGGAACGCGAAGCAGCCGCCTGCCGCGGTGTCGGATCCGGTCTTCACACCGACAAACCCGTCGTGGCCGAGCAGCGTGTCGGTGTTGGCCACGGTCCCGGCGACCGGCAGTGTCACGCTCGGCATGGCGACGATGCTCGCGAACACCGGCAGGCTCATCGCCTGCTGGACGATCCGTACCTGGTCCGCGGCGGTCGAGACCGTGCTCTGCGCGAAGCCGCTCGGGTCGGTGTAGCGGGTGTCGTTCATGCCGAGCGACTGCGCGGCGGCGTTCATCTGGGAGACGAACTGGTCTGTCGAGCCGGCGTCCCATGTGGCCAGCACCGCCGCGATGTTGTTCGCCGACGGGAGCAACAGCGCTTGCAGGGCTTGCCGTTCGGTCAGCTGTTCGCCGGCGGCTATCGACACGACTGATTGTCCGAGCGCGCGCCGGTGTGCGGTGTCGGCGACGTCGGACGCGGAGAGCGTGAGCGTGGGGCCGTCCTGGCCGGGCTGCAAGGGGTGGTCGCGGAGGACGAGGTAGGCCGTCATCACCTTGGTGACGCTGGCGATCGGCGCGGCGTGCTGGTTCGGGCCGACCTGGACCTGCGACTGGCCGGACTCGATGAACGCGGCCTGGCCGTGGGCGGGCCAGACCGTGCTGGGGAGGGCTTGGGCGTTGGCCTGGTCGGGGGCGCTTCGGCGTTCGGAGGCGTCCGAGGAACCCGGAGTGCTTGGGGCGCCTGGAGCGCCCGAGGCGCCGGAGAGGAAGGAAGACGGTGCGGAATGCGGCCTGCCCTGCGCGCCGTCGGCCGCCGCCGAATGGCAACCGGACACACCGATCAGCACGGCGCCGAGGACTCCAAGGGAGGCAGTGATCTTGGATCGGTTACGGGGCGACGCTTTTCGCGCTTGTTCGGAGGTAGCCACGCATTCAGTCAAGGAGACACGGCGTTACCAGCACGTATCCGGTTTTCGGTATGCCGGCGATATGCCCCGGGCCACAAGTTGTCTACACAACTTTTCACTGGCGTGTCACGCCTGATCTGCCGGGCTGAGGGCGGGGAGTCACGGCTGCGGGCCACTGTCCAGGCATGTCTTCCAAGCCCCAGGGCACTTTCCGCAGGACCCTCCGCTCCGGCGCGGTCGTCACCGCCGCCGTCGCCGCGCTCGGCGTGGGTGCCGACGCCGCCTTCTCCGTCTCCGCGCCTGCCCTCGCAGCCGGCGCCTCGACCACCGCCGACGCCTCGACGCTGACCCAGACCACCGTCGGCGCGGTCCAGCAGGGCGCGCCGGTCAGCTTCGCCTACAGCGTGCCGGCGGCGAGCGTGAGCGCGAAGAACTGGATCGGCGTCTACAAGCCGACCGACACGCCCGGGACGCAGAGCTCGACGAGCTGGCAGTACGTCACCGCCGCCGCGGGCACGGCGACCTTCGACACCCACGCGTTGGCCGCCGGGAACTGGAAGGTCTACCTGTTCGCCAACGACGGCTACACCGTCCTGGCCGGGCCGCTGACCCTGGTCGTGACGCCGGCCGCGCCGCCGGTCGTGGTGCCGCCGCAGCCGGACACCGGCACGGGACCGAACCTCATCCTCAACAGCGGCGCCGAGCAGGGCGAGGGCACGCTGGACGGTGTCGACACCAACACGGTTCCGGGCTGGAAGGTCCAGGGCCTGCTGAACTCCGTCGCCTACGGTGCCACCGGCGGCGAGGGTGTCTCCGGCTACCCGAGCCTGACCTCGCCCGGCCCGGTCGACCGCGGCCAGAACTTCTTCGCCGGCGGTGGCGGCGGCGTCAGCACCGGCACGCAGTACGCCGACGTGAAGGCCGCGGCCCGGCAGATCGACACCGGGAAGGTCACCTACAACCTGACCGCGTGGCTCGGCGGCTCCGGCAGCGTCGCGGACACCGCCGGAGTGGTGAGCACCTTCCTCGACGAGCGCGGCCGCACGCTCGGCACCACCGCGCTCGCACCGGTCACCCCGGCGATGCGCGGCAACGCCACCGGGCTGGTCCCCGAGCAGTCGCTGGGCGAGATCCCGGCCGGGACGCGCTCGATCCGGACCGTGCTGACCGTCACCGGCAACCGTCCCACCGACCGCACCGGCCACGGCCTCGGCTTCGCCGACGACCTCTCGCTGCGCATCTCGGCCCCGATCGCGGCGCCGGGCGCGCCCAAGCCGCCGGTCGCGAAGGTCCCCGGCTACGACCACGTGTTCGTGGTGATGCTGGAGAACCAGGACTACAAGGGCATCGTCGGCAACAAGGCGCAGGCCCCGTACATCAACAGCCTGATCCCCAAGGGCGCGAACCTCACCGGCGCGGTCGCCGAGACGCACCCGTCGGACCCGAACTACGTCGCGCTGGCCGGCGGCAGCCTGTTCGGCGTCACCGACAACACGCCGTTCAGCAGCACCGTCAACGCCCAGCACATCGGCGACCTCGTCGACAACAGCGGCGGCAGCTGGCGCGGCTACATGGAGAACGCCGCGCAGCCCTGCGACACCTCCTCGCATGGCGCGTACACCATCGACGACCTGCCGTTCTACTTCTTCAACGACGTCAAGAACAACCCGGTCAACTGCGCGGCGCACCTGCTGCCGCTGACGCAGATGGCCACCGACCTGAAGTCCACGGCCACCACGCCGACCTTCGCCTGGCTCAGCGCCGACGACTGCGACGACATGGAGGGCTGCGGCGTCCAGGCCGGCGACAGCTGGCTCGGCAAGACGCTCCCGGCCATCTTCGACTCCCCGGCGTGGAAGACCCAGCGCTCCCTGCTGATCGTCACCTTCGACGAGGACGCCGCGGACGGCCAGCAGCAGCTGCAGAGCATCCCCACGCTGGTGCTGGGCTCGCAGGGCGTGAAGCCCGGCTCGACGACCGGCGATCGGTACACGCACTACAGCGTGCTGCGCACGATCGAGGCGGCGCTCGGCCTGCCGAGCCTGACGAAGAACGACCTGTACGCGCCGGCGATCGAGGGCATCTGGAGCCGCGAGGGGGAGTAGGGCGCCGACCGTGTCTGTTGGGTGGGCTGTCAACGTCACGCGATATCGTGTCCGGACATCGACCTGGGAACGATCATGGGAGGCAGGCCTGTGGGACAGCATCGGAAAGCACCCGAGGACGTGGAGAAGGTGTTCCAGTTGTTCGACCTGGACGGCGACGGCCTGATCACGGCCGAGGAGCTCAAGAACGCGCTCGCCGAGCTCGGTGAGGACGTCACCGTCGAGGACGCCGCCGAGCGGATCAGCACCGGTGACACCGACAAGGACGGGACGCTCAGCCTGGCCGAGTTCCAGGCCATGATGGCGGGCTGATCCGGGGCTGGATCGGTATGTCGTCGGCAGGCTGGCGTCGTCGGCAGGCCGGCGAGTCGGGCTTGCTGGGAAGTGGAAGACCTGTCGGCCGCGCGTGGCGGGAAGCGCGTGCGGCCGACAGGCATGGGGGAAGCGTCAGCCCAGCCGGTGGAGCGCGACGGATTGCGGGCCCGCGCGGCGTCGGCACCAGGCATTATTGCCGTACCTTGGGTGTGAGGTGTTTCTGATTCTCAAAGGGGGACCCAGGTGCGTATCGGGCGGCGGATACTCGCGATCGCAGCGTTCGCTGCGCTGACCAGCCCGGCGGTGGCGCAGGCCCGGGGTGGGGGCGGTGGCCACGGGTTCGGCGGAGGCGGTGGCGGGGGCGGCGGCCACAGCGGCGGCGGCATCCACGGGGTGGGGTTCATCGGTCTCGGCGGCGGGTCACTCGGCGGGTTCGCGGTCATCGTTTTGATCATCCTGATCCTGGTGATCGTCTCCCGGCTTCGGAAGGGGCGTGGCGGCAAGAGCGGCCTCAACACCGGGTCGGACCGTACGGCCCACCGCACGGACGACACGGCACGGCAGCGTGCCACGCAGATCGAGGCGCGGGTCGCGGCGATCGCGGACACGGACCCGACGTTCGCGCCCGACGCACTGAAGGCGCGCGCCGCCTGGCTGTACACGACCGCCCAGCGCGCGTGGACCGATCGCGATCGCGCCGTGCTGAAGCAGATCCTGTCGCCGGTGCTCTACGTGAAGTGGAACGAGGAGCTGAGCGACTACGAGTCGCGCGGCGAGGTGAACATCGTGCGGGTGATCTCCGGGCCGACGGTCGAGATGGTCAACATCGCGAACCGGGCCGGGGAGACGAACGACACGGTGACGTTCCGTATCACCGCGACGATCGACGACAGCGTGCGCCGCGTGGACGGCACGCGTGCGGTGCGCAAGGACGGCTCGACGCGCCCGGTCGAGTACTGGACGCTGCGCAAGAACGACGCCGGCGTATGGATCGTGTCCTCGGTGGAGCAGGCGGCCGAGGGCGCGCACCACCTGACCGACGCAATCGAGACGGACGCCTGGGACCAGAAGGCGGTCGCCCGGGACGCCGTGCTGGAAGTGGCCGAGAACGTCTCGGTCCAGGGCGCCGGCGACATCCTGGCGCTGACCAACATCTCCTGGAGCACCGACGCCGACGCCGCCGCGGGCGACCTGAGCGTGCTGGACGGCCGCTTCGACAAGGCGGTCCTGGAGGTCGCGGTCGAGCAGTTCCTCGAAGAGTGGGCCATGAACGACGGCAGCCTCGACTTCACGGCGGTCCGCACCCCCAACCGCACGGTCATGCGCGACGCCACCGTCGCCTCGGTCGAGGTCCGCTCCCTGCTCTCCCGCGAGCCGATCGTCGTCCGCGTCATGGTCGCGGCAGAGGGCTTCTACTACGAAGTGGACCGCCGCACCGAGGAAGTCCTCCTCGGCGACGCGCACAAGCGCCGGCCGGTCACCTTCGCCTTCGACCTCCGCCTCGACGGCCCCACGGCCAAGGGCTGGACGGTCATCGCCGCCGACGCGACGCCGGGCTCGCGGCTGGCGGACCATCGGTCTTGAGGCGGTGGGTCGGGCCGGGCGCTGGCGCGTAAGGGTTTTGCCTGCGGCCGGCCTCAGCCCGGACCCCGGTGCGGCATGCTGTCGGCATGGGCGATCCGGTGATGGGTGTGGACGGATGTTCGCAGGGGTGGGTCGGTATCGCGTTGGTCGGCGATCGCGTGGCGGGATTGTTCGCGCCGACCATCGGCGAGCTCGAAGCCGATGCCCGTAAGCTCGGCGAGATCGCGGTGATCGCGGTCGATATGCCGATCGGGCTTCCGGACTCCGGGGTGCGGCAGGCCGACGTGCTGGCCCGGCGGTTCGTCGGTCCGAGGTCGTCATCGGTGTTTTCCACGCCTGTGCGTGCCGCGGTCGAACTCGACGCGTACGAGTTGTCCGCGCAGGCGCACCGAGAGCTCACCGGGGTGGGCCTGACGAAGCAGGCGTTCGCGCTGCGGATGAAGATTCGCGAAGTGGACGCCTGGTTGCCGACCGCCGCGTGCCGGGTCGTCGAGGTACATCCAGAGGTCAGCTTCGCCGAACTGGCGCGAGAGCCGTTGGCGTACGCCAAGTCGACCTGGGCCGGTGCGGAGCTGCGACGGAACCTGCTGGCAGCGGCCGGCGTCGTGCTGCCCTCCGACGTGGGGCCGGTCGGGGCGCGCGCCGGAGTCGACGACGTTCTGGACGCGGCGGTCGCGGCCTGGACCGCGACCCGCGTGCGGGACGGACTCGCGCGATCTCTCCCCGGCTCGCCCGAGTCCTTCAGCGACGGCATCGCAGCTGCCATCTGGCGCTGACCCCGAATCAGCTCACGAACTCGTCCGCCCCGTAGCGCACCACGGCCGCGTTCCAGTCGACGCCGAGGCTCTTCGCGAACTTCTGGGCCAGGGGCAGGTTCGTGAGTGGGGCGATGAGGATGAGGTGGCCGTCGAGGGTTACTGAGCCGCCTTCGAGGGTGTCGCGGGCTTCGGGGGCGGCCAGGAGGGCGTCGTGGAGGTGGGTGACGGTGACGCCTGGGGCCTGGATCTCGACTGCGTCGGTCTGCGGGGAGGTGCTCGGCAGGCAGCGGAAGGTCAGGACTGACTCCTGGTGGTACTGCTTGGCGATGAGGGCGGCGATGTGGTGCAGGCCTTCGGGGCTGACCTTGGTGACGTCGAATTCGCGGGAGCGTTCGTAGGTCGTCTGCTTCGGGTCGCTGGACCAGAAGACGCCGTTCAGCAGTGTTGAGGCGCCCGGCCGAGCGCCGTTGGCGCGGATGGTGGCGCGGACCTCGTGGTCGAAGCGGTGCAGGTGGGTCTGGAGGCGGGGGTCGGCCGGGTCGGTGATGGTCGCCGTGTTGTTCGTGGCGAAGATCTCGCCGGTCGGGCAGGGGTGGCCGGCTGTGGCGGCTCTGGTGCCTGCGGTGGCCTGGGCGTTGCCGGCGCTCGACGGAACGAGTACCAGGGCGCAGGCCGAGGCCAGTACGAACAGTCGGCGGTGAGCAATGGCTTTGTCCATACATTGGTTAACGATCTTCGGCGGAGTTCGTCGCGCTACAACAACGCGCAGGCGCCCCCGCCGCGAAACGCGTAGTTCCACGGGTTCGCGCCGCGTCGATCCTTCATAGCGTTGCGCTGCTGCCGCCGGGGGTAGCGGTCGGCGGATCGCAGCCTCCTGGCATCTGGCAGGCAGACCGTCGTTCGTTCATCTGTTCTATCGGGGGCCATAGTGGTCAGAATCGTGCGGGCCGGCCTGGCCGTGCTCGCGGCAGTGGCGCTGATGCTCGCGCCCGGCGCGGCGCACGCCGACCAGCAGCAGCAACAACCGCAGCAGCAGGCGCAGCCGCAATCCGGGCTGGGGCTCGACATCACGTCGAGTCAGGGCACATACAAACCCGGCCAGCCAGTCACCCTCACCTTCCGCGTCACGAACCACGCCCCGACCGCGTGCCAGGTCGGCACCATCGCCGACGGCGAGGTGCTGATCGCCTCGGTGACGCGCGACGGCGCCTCGCAGCCGTGGGGCGTCTCGCGGGAGGAGTACAACGTCGACTACGGCGCGGTCCTGGCCGGCGGACTCGTCACGGTCCAGCCCGGAGCCTCCGTGGACGTCGCCGTGCACGCCGCCACCGGACCCGATGCCGCGACCCAGCCGTTGCAGACCATGAGCATGCTGCCGACCGGCGTCGGCCTGTCTTCGGTGTGGAACCTGGACGCCGCCGGCCGCTACGTGGTGTCCGCGCGGTACAAGACTCCTGACGTACCCGACAGCACGCAGCAGATCTGCGCCGGTGCCACGAACGTGGCCACGGTCGCTTTCACCGTCGGCGCCGGGCACAAGGGCTTCCCGTGGTGGCTGCTCCTCGTCGCCCTGGCGCTGCTGGTGCTGATTGTGCTGTTCATCATGGCTGTGCGCCGCAGCCGCCGACGGCGGCGTGAGCGCCGCGGTGCTCCGGCCGCCGCGGCCTTCGCGCTGCTGGTGCTGTTCACCGCCACCGGCGTGCAGGCGGCGCGGCCGCTTCCGGCGCACGCCGACGGCGGCATCGACGCCGCGGCCGACAACTGCGTGGCCGGCTTCACCGGCCCCGGCATCGAGCCCGGCCTCATGGACAAGATCAAGAAGATGCGCGAGTCTGGACAGCTCAAGATCGTTCCAGCACCTCAATGGGGCGACAACACGAACTGGGCGCCCGGAACGTTTACCGGCGACAAGCCGCCGTACAACGTCGTCATCCGCTGGGACCCGGTCACCGACAATCTCTTCAACGACGATTCCGGCGCCCCGAACATGCCCTGTACCAGGCTGCTCCACGAAATGATCCACTCGGAGGGGTTCGCGGACGGTAGCGCCAACCTGGGTACCACGTGCTACCTGGGTGGCTTTCCGCACGCGACCCAGAAGCAATCGTTCAACAACATGGACGAAGTGCGCACGATCGAATGGGAGAACCAGTACCGGCTCTCCAAGCATCTCGGCCTCCGGACTCGCCACGACTCCCGGGACGACAACCTCGCCGGGCCGCTGGACCCGAATCCGGGCATGGTCGGGGAGCCGGTCCCGCCGGTCCCGGACAGCGCCAAGAACGACTCCCCCACCGACCAGGTCCAGGCGGCCATGAACGCGTGCAGCCCGACCCCGATCGACCCGCTCCCCAGCCTCTTCGACAGGTTCCTCGCCTGGATCACCGGCGACCCGCACGTCGGCACCATGGACCACCTCTACTACGACTTCCAAGCCGTCGGCGAGTTCGAGCTGGCCAAGAGCCGTGACGACTTCGAGGTCCAGGTGCGGCAGGCCCCGCTGGACCCGGCGGACCGCACGATCTCGGTCGTCACCTCGGCCGCGGTGCGCGCCAGCTCCGACGTCGTCGGCTTCTCCGACGTCGGCGGCGACATCCAGGTCCACCGCGGCGGCAAGGTCGTGACCCTGCAGAAGGGCTCCGTCAAGCTGCCCGGCGGCGGCACGCTCACCCGCCGCAGCGGCGTCTACGACTACGGCGGCGACGGCTACGACGTGCTCTGGCCCGACGGCTCGCGGGTCGCCGTCGACCCGGTCGGCTCCGAAGGGCTGATGGTCAACGTCACGCCCGCGGCCGAGCGCAAGGGCACCTTCACCGGGCTGCTCGGCAACTTCGACGGGAAGGCGGCCGGGGACCTGGTCAGCCGGGACGGCAAGACGATCCCGGACCAGCCCGGTTACGACGACCTCTACCACGTCTTCGGCGACAGCTGGCGCGTGAGCCAGAGCGAGTCGCTGCTCGAATACGGTCCCGGCCAGTCCACCGCGACGTTCACCGACCGTGCGTTCCCCGACAAGCCGGCGACCGTGGCGAGCCTGCCGCAGTCCGTCCGGGACCAGGCGACGGCGATGTGCAAGGCCGCGCACGTCACCGACGCGACGTTGCTCGACGCCTGCGTCCTGGACGTCGCGCGCACCGGCGACCCGGCGTTCGCGACCGCCTACGCGCAGGACCAGGCCAGGCTGGGCACCGGAACCGGCGGATCGGCGCCGACCGGCCCGGTCGGCGCCCCCACCCCGGACAAGGGCCCCAAGCCCGGCGCGATCCTGCAGGACGGCGACGTCGTCACCGGCAGCATCGACCAGGCCGGCGGCACCGTGGACTACGGCCTGAACCTGGCCGCGAACCAGCAGTTCGAGCTGGCCGACGTCACCGAGGGGATGAGCGCGATCGTGCCGGACGCCCCGTCGGCGACGCCGATGCTGCCCGGCCCGTTCCAGTTCGCGGTGGCCGCGAACGGCCAGGCCAAGCTGCGCGTCTCGATGCCGAGCGGCCCGGGGAAGTACTCCTTCCGCTACGTGACCATCAAGCCCCGCACCGTCCCGATCGACGTCGGCGCCCCGGCGCTGTCCGCCGATCTCGACGTGCCGGGCCGGGTCGACGTCTACCGGTTCACCCCGCCGGCCGACGTCACGGCGGTGCAGGTCGCCAGTACGACGGCCTGTGACAGCGGCCCGACCTACGGATACGCCGACGACGGTCCGCAGCCGAGCGTGCTTTCTCCGGGCCAGTTGTGCTTCGGCTACGCGCACCCGGTCTCGCCCGGGGCCGCGGAGCAGATTCTGGTGTGGGCCGATAATGCGAAGACGATGCCGTACTCGATCAGCTTGCAGAGGTCGTGAGCGGTGCGCCGTCTACCAGTTCTACCTTGCCGCTGGAATCGACCGTGTAGAGCGCGATCCCCAGCTTGTTCCGCACCTCGGAGGGGACCCGCTGCGCGAACCGCACGACCGACTTGGCCGCCACCAACGCGTAAGCGGTGTTCGGTTCGCCCTTCATCCGCCGCAGCAGCTGTCCATAGCCGGTGTCGAGGTCGGTGCCCGCATCGCGCGTGAACCCCTTCGCCTCCACGATGAGCCGCCGGCCGTCGGGATGCCTCGCGTCGATGTCCGGGCGGTCTCCGTGCCGGGGGAGTTCCGCGCACTCCCAGCCCTGCTCGACAAGCCATGCCGAGAAGACCTCGACGACAGTGGCCTCGGAACCGGGCCCGTTCTCGGGACTCCACATATTCGCGTCTGACACGTCCGAAGAATATGTCGGCCCCGCCCCGGAAGGTGATCCGGGCGGGGCCGACGGCTCAGCGGGTGGCGGCTACTTGTAGCTCACCACCAGCCGCTGGTTCACCGACTGCGCCGGGGCGCGGACGGTGATGGTGTGCGAGGTGCTGTCCCACGTCCACGCGGCGGCCGCGACCTTGGCGCCGTTGACCGACACCGAGGTCGGCGCGTGGGCCGCGTTCTGGAACGTGACGGTCCACGACCGTTGCCGCACCTGGCCGGGGAACGTGCCCTTCGCGGGAGCGATCGTCACCTTGTGGTCGGCGTAGCTGATCGCGGTCGTCGAGCTCTGGGCGGTGTTCGTGGTCGTGCCGTTGTCCTCATATAGAGAGAAGGACCCCGGCGCGCCCTCGGCGACCGTCACCGTGGCGGCGGTGAGCGGGTTCTGGTCGTCATTGGTGACGTCGCCGGAGCGGGTCGCCATGATCCCGCCGGACTTGATGAACACCGGCATGGTGTCCAGGCTGGTCGCGACGCTCTGCACGGTGCCGCCCTGGTACGTCTTGCCGGTGAAGTAGTCCGTCCAGGAGCTCCCGGCCGGGAACCACACCTGCGTCGTCGCCGAGTCGCCCGAGGTCGTCACCGGCGCGACCAGCACGTCCGGACCGTAGAAGTACTCGCTGCCGTCGAAGGCGTACGCGTCCTGCTGGTCCGGGTACTGCAGGTAGGTCGGCCGGGTCACCGGCACGCCGGTGGCGGCGGCCTGGTGGGCCAGCGTGTAGGTGTACGGAACCAGGTTCTCCCGCAGGTTCAGGAACTTCTCCGCGGAGTCCTTGGCCGCCGTCCCGTACTGCCACGGCAGCCGGTCGCTGTGGTTGCCGTGCAGCCGGTCGATGGGCTGGAAGGCGCCCAGCTGTACCCAGCGTGCGTACAGGTCGTCCGGCAGCTTGGTGCTGCCCGGCTCGGCACCGGTGGTCTGGTCGCCGGCGTTGTTGAAGCCGCCGATGTCGTGGCTGACCGCGGACAGGCCGGTCGCGGCCGACTCCCCGGGCGTGTACCCGACTTCCATGGCCAGGGTGGCCCAGGTCGAAGTCGTGTCGCCGGTGAAGTGGACAGTTGTGCGCTTGTCGGCCCACGGCCCGGTCGCCAGGCCCACCGAACCGCTGTAGCCGCCGGCGTCGAGGGAGGAGTAGGCCCGGGAGAACGCGAAGCCCCGGCCGACCGTGGAGTCGGTGTCCCAGGCGTAGTTCTGGTTGATCCACGAGTCCGGCGCGACCCCGGCCAGCGACGAGGTGGAGCTGTCACAGCACCAGTCCAGCCACCAGAAGTCGTTGCCCTGGTTCTGGATCTGCTGGTGCAGCCCGAAGTACGCCGACAGCTGCGCCGGGGTGCCCCAGTCGAAGCAGTACTGCCCGGAGCCGCACGAGGGCAGGGTGCCGCCGGCCGCCGCGAGCGCCGCAGAGTACTGCGGGTCGCTCTGCTGGACGCTCGGGTGGATGTTGAGCGTGGTGTGCAGCCCTTGCGAGTGTGCCCACGCGAAGTAGGCGCTCGGGTCGGGGAACTTGGACGGATCCATCTCCCAGCCGTCCCAGGTGCTGACGGCCTTGAAGTCGGTGTCGGTGACCAGGACGTCCAGCGGAGTGCCCTGCGACCGGAAGGTCGGCAGGATGGTGTTCTCGTAGTCGGCGGCGGTGTGGTTGTAGTACTCGGAGTACCAGACGCCGTAGGCCCAGCGCGGGAGCAGCTCCGACGGGCCGGTCAGGGTCGCGAGGTCCTTGAGTCCCTGCTGGTAGTCCTGGCCGTAGCCGAAGACGTAGCCGTCCTGATACGGCTGGCCGCCGGCCGACGGACGCGGCGTCACCTGGTGCGTCGCGGAGTTGAAGATCGCCGAGGCGGTGTCGTTCAGCAGCGACCAGCCGTCCTGGTAGAGCAGGCCGGGGGTGCTCAGGACCTCGCCGTTCTGGCCGTCCAGGCCGCGGCGGTAGCCGCCGAGCGGGGCGTGCGGGGCCAGCAGTGGCGTGCCGTTCTTGACGACCGCGACGGTGTCGAGGTTGACGTGGCAGGCGTCGGCGGTGGGGCAGCCGAGCGTCACCGTGTTGTCCCCGGCGGCGAGGGTGACCGGGATCGAGACGGTGCGCCAGCTGTCCCAGCTGCTGGTCGGCGCGAGCGCGGTGGTGGCCGCGGCTCCGGAGCCGACGGCGACCGAGATCGTGCGCGGGGCGGCGGCTCCGGTCTGGCTGAAGTCGGTCTGCCAGTTGGCGTAGCGCAGCTGGAGCTGGTAGCTGCCCGCGCGCGGCACGCCGGTCACGGCGACGGCGTCGGCAGCCGTGGTCGTGCTGAGACCGCCGACGAAGCCTGAGCCGGAGTAGTCGTTGTGGTTGTTCTGGAGGGAGGCGCCGCCGAGGAGGGCGCCGGACTCGGCCTCGCAGATCGTGCCGAAGGCGCAGGGCTGGCTCTGCGGCGCACCCGGGCCGGGGTAGGCCGAGCCCGGCGTCACGACGGCGAGGCTGTCGATGTTGACGTTGCCCGAGTCGGACGCTGCGCGCGTGATGGTGACGGTGTTGGACCCGGCGGTCAGGGTCACCGGGACGGTGGCGACGGCCCAGGTGTTCCAGTCGGCGGTGGTCGGAAGCGTCAGCTTCGCGGCGGCGCCGCTTCCGGCGGTGACGCTGAGGGTGCGGGTGACGTTCTGGCCGTCGCCGCCGGTGCTGTTGGCGTAGCGGGTGGCGAGTTCGTAGGTGCCGGCTGTCGCCGCGGTGATCTGGAACGACAGCGAGTTGCCGGTGTTCTGGAAGCCGGCGGCGAAGCCGGTTCCGGTGTAGCCGCTGTGGTCGCTGGCGACCGAGACGCCGTTGAGGTCCAGGCCTTCGGCCTCGCACAGGACCCCGAACTGGCACGACGGCACCGGCTTCGGGGCCCAGGGGTCGGCGGTGACGGGCTGCTTGCCGGCGCGCTCGGTGATGCTCAGGTTGTCCGCGCCGAAGGGGCCGCTGCCGACCTTGTAGCGGAGCTGTTCCTGGCCGGTGTCGATGGTGAGCCAGCCGTTCGCGACCCTTTGGGTGAAGTGGGTGGGGGTGAAGCCGTCGCGGCCGACGGCGTTGAACGTGGGGTCGTTCTCGAAGACGCCGTTTCCGGCGTACTCGGTGCGGATGAGGGTTGGCGAGAGGACTTCGAAGCGGGCGTTGCCGGAGGTGACGGCGTGCTTCGAGGCGGTTGACGGGGTGGCGGCCGAGGCCTGGGTGGCTGATACCGATACCGCGGCGGTCAGGGAACCGGCCAGGACCAGGCCGGCGGTGGCGGCTGCGGTGGCCGCGCGCCGGCGCGCTCTTCGAGGGGGACGGAGAAGCATCGGGAAGCTCCTTCGGAGGGAAACCGGGGGCTTAGAGGGGGTTAGAGGGACTGATGAGAGGAGGGAGAGGGACTGTGCGGTGACCGGGACGGGGCCGCGGCGGACGCGGTCATCCTCCCGGGGTTCGCGGCGACCGGAGCAGAGGACTGATCCGTGAAGCGGCTGGACTCGGACAGGACGAGCGCCAGGGCGCCCATCAGCGAGGCGCGCGGGCCCAGCGTGGAGGTTCGGACGGCGACCGGCGCGCCGAACGGGACGGCGGCGAGCTCGGCGTGGACGGGGTCGAGCAGCAGTGGGCCGAGTGCGGTCAGCTCGCCGCCGAGGGTGATGACCGAGGGGTTCAGGACCAGCGCGAGGGCGCCGAGCGAGCGGGCCAGGCGGCGGGTGCCGTCGTCGATCACGGCCAGGACGTCGGCGTCCCCGGCCTCGGCGCGGCGGATCAGCTCGTTGACGTCGCCGAGGCGGATGCCGCGCGCGGCCAGGCGTGCCAGCATGCCCTCGGCGCCGGCGTAGAGCTCCAGGCAGCCGCGGCGTCCGCACCAGCAGGCCGGGCCGTCGGGGTCGGCGGTGACGTGGCCGAGCTCGCCGGCGTAGCCGTCGTGGCCGCGGTGGATGCGCGAGCCGAAGGCACTACGGGAGCCGAAGGCGATGCCGAGGCCGACGCGGCTCGCGAGCTTGACGTAGAGGAGGTCCTGGCCGTGCGGGTCCCCGCCGAGCGGCGCGGCGACGACCGACTCGCCGAGCGCGCCGAGGTTGGCGTCGTTCTCGACGGCGGCCGGGATACCCCACGTCCGGCCGATCTGCTCGGCGAGCTCCGACCCGTTCCAGCCGGGCAGGACGCCGGGGACGAGGAAGCGCCCGCTGTCCGGCGCGATCGGGGCGGCGATGCTGATGGCCGCGCCGACGATCTGGTCGCGGTCCGCCTCGGCCTCGGCGAGCGTGGTCTCGATGCTGCGCATGACGATGTGCGTGCCGCGCTCGGCGGAGTGGCCCTGCGGCAGCGACACCCAGCGCTCGGCGAGGACGCTGCGCGAGAGGTCGCCGACGGCGACGGCGACGTGCCGGACGCCCACGTCGACCGCGATGGCGAGGCCGGCGGCACGGTTGAGGGCGAGGCGGGTCGGCGGGCGTCCGGGGGCGTCGGCGGCGGGTTGGGGGAGCTCTGAGACCAGGCCGCGATCGGCGAGCTCGCCGACCAGGCTGGAGACGGTGGCGCGGGAGAGGCCGGTACCGCTGACCAACTCGGCGCGCGTGGCGCTTCCGGAGCGGCGCAGGATGTCCACGACGCGGGCGCGGTTCGCTGCGCGGACCGCTTCGCTTGTCGGCTGGACCCTGCGTTGCATGTAACCCTCTTATGTCGGGGGTGGATGTGACACACCTTTGGGGTGTGGCGCAGTTCCGTCAAGACTTCGACAGAAGGGCGGGGTTTTGCCAACCCGTGGGGATGGTTTTGGCAACTGTGGCAGCAGACTGAAGATCAGTCCGCTGAGCTGGAGCTGGTGGGGGCGCTGGGGGTGGGGCGGCTGCGTGAGGGGTCTGCGGCGGATGGCGACGGGGCGGGGGCGGGCGTTGAGTGTTACGGCACCATTGCGTTTCGCGCGGGCGTGGCGGCAAGCAGCCCGGCGCGGGCCAGCCCGGCCGGCGATGTCGTTAGGGGGTCCGAAGGACCATGCGGGGTGTTGGTTCTGGGTCCCTCGCCGCGTCGGCGGGCTCTGCCAACCTGCCCGGTTTGGCGGTGTCAAGCCGGACGAGGCTGTACCACAGCAACAGCGATGCGGCTTGATTCCGCCAAACCGGGCTGGTTCCGTTTACGGCGACGACGCGGCGAGGGGCACAGAACCCTGGTGACCACAAGCAACACCGCCGCCGACCAGCGCAACGCAGGCAACAGCGGATAGAAAGCCGAGCAGTCGCGGGCCGCCGCCGGACCGCCGGACGCGCGGGTCGCCCCCTCGCTGTAGAGCGCCCGCCGGAGGCCTCAAGGTGCCCACCACGCACGACGATTGCCGCCTACGCAACGCATGCGCAGTGACTCGGACCCGTGCGCGCTCGTGCCCGCGAAGACCGCCGGCCGCCAACGCGACATGCGTCGACTTCAGCCGCCGCGTGCTCGTGTCCGCGAAGACCGCCGGCCGCCAGCGCAGTCTGCGTCGACTCCAGCCGCCGTGCGCTCGTGCCCGCGAAAACCGCCGCCCGCCAGCGCAGCATGCGCCGGCTCCAGCCGCTGCGCGCTCGTGCCCGCGATGACCGCCGCCCGCCAGCGCAGCATGCGCCGGCTCCAGCCGCTGCGCGCTCGTGCCCGCGATGACCGCCGCCCGCCAGCGCAGCACGCGCCGACTCCAGCCGCCGCGCGCTCGTGCCCGCGATGACCGCCGCCCGCCAGCGCAGCACGCGCCGACTCCAGCCGCCGCGCGCTCGTGCCCGCGAAGACCGCCGCCCGCCAGCGCACCATACGTCGACTCCAGCCGCTGCGCGCTCGTGCTCATCAAAACCGCCGGCCGCCAACGCAACCCACATCGCTCAACCGAACTGCGTCCCCCCGCGAGGTCATCAACCCCTGCGCGAAGCCGTAAAAAGCCTCTAAAACCCCAGCCTGACCGCACTCGGGCAGCGTGCTGACCATCTCACCCCGAGCGCCGCAGGATCAGGTTGATCACCAGGGCCGTCCAGCCGGTCTGGTGGGAGGCGCCGAGGCCCGCTCCTGTGTCGCCGTGGAAGTACTCGTGGAAGGGGATGAGGTCGTGCCAGTCCGGGTTCTTTTGGAACAGCTCGTTCTCGCCGAACACCGGGCGGCGGCCGTCGGCGTCGTTGAGGAACAGGGAGACCAGGCGGCGGGAGAGGTCGTCGGCGATCTCGCCCAGGGTCGCCTCGTGGGTCGGGGCGCTGCCAGTCGGGGCGTCGCCGGTCGAGGCGTCGGGTGTGACAGGTGCGGGCGTCGGATACGGCACCCGCAGTCGGTCCCCGAAGAAGCGGTGGTGGCGGTCGAGGGCGTCGATGAGCATGTAGTTCACCGGGAACCAGATCGGCCCGCGCCAGTTGGAGTTGCCGCCGAACAGGGTTGAGCGCGATTCGGCCGGTTCGTAGCCGACGCTGTAGTCGGCCTCGCCGAGGTGCACCGTGAACGGCTCCGCGAGGTGCGCGCGGGACAGTGCTCGTAGGCCGTGGGGGGACAGGAACTCGTTCTCGTCGAGCATGCGCTGGAGCAGCCGGGGGAACTGGTCGTGGCGGACCATGGTCAGCAGCCGCAGGTCGCTGGCCGGCATCATGCGGCCCGCCAGGACGTCGGCGTAGTGCGGCTTGTTCGTCCGGTACCAGGCCACGCGCTGCTCCAGCTCCGGGACGGCGGCCAGGGCGGCCGAGGACACCGTGGCGGTGGCGCTCAGCGGGAGTAGGCCGACCACTGAGCGGACGCGCAGCGGGACGCCCTCCTGCCCCGGGACGCGGACCACGTCGTAGTAGAACCCGTCCTCCTCGTTCCACAGGCCCTGGGTGTTGGCCGCCTCGACGATCAGGGCGAAGTGCTCGAAGAACTTGGTGACCAGCTCGCCGTAGGCCTTGTCCTGCGTCGCCAGGATCAGTGCCATGTCCATCATCGTGAGCGTGAACAGGGCCATCCACGCCGTGCCGTCGCTCTGCTCCAGCGCGCCGCCGGCCGGGACGCCGGCGCTGCGGTCGAAGGGCCCTATGTTGTCCAGCCCGAGGAAGCCGCCCTCGAAGACGTTCTTGCCCTCGGCGTCCAGGCGGTTGATCCACCACGTGAAGTTCAGCAGTAGGCGGTGGAAGACGCGCTTGAGGAAACCGAAGTCCCGGCTGCCGTCCGCGGCGAAGACCTGGAGTGCGGCCCAGGCGTGGACCGGCGGGTTCACGTCGCCGAAGTTCCACTCGTAGGCCGGCATCTGGCCGCTGGGGTGCAGGTACCAGTCGCGCAGCAGGAGTTGCAGTTGCTGCTTGGCGAAGCCGGGATCGACGCGGGCCAGGGCGACGGCGTGGAAGGCCAGGTCCCAGGCCGCGAACCACGGGTACTCCCAGGTGTCCGGCATGGCGATGACGTCGCGCGCCGACATGTGCCACCAGTGCGCGTTGCGCCGTGCGCCGCCGCCGATCGGCGCCGAGTGCCCGGGGTCGTGGTCCAGCCAGCGCGGCACGTTGTAGTGGTAGAACTGCTTGGACCACATCAGGCCGCCGACGGCTTGCCGCAGCACCATGGCCTCGTCGTCGGAGCAGGAGCCGGGGGTGAGTGCGTCGAAGAACTCGTCGGCCTCCTGCTCGCGCTCCTCCATCACCTTCTCGAAGCCGCTGCCCAGAAGGATCGCGCGGGTCTGCGGGGGGACGTCGGGGCCGGCCATTCGCAGCCGCAGCCGGATCTCCGCCGACTTCCAGGCCGGGACGGTCAGCACGTAGCGCAGCGCGGCCTTGGTGCCCACGCGCTCGGGGTTGACGGTCTGCGCGCCGTTGACGACGTAGTCGTTGATCCCGTCCTTGGGGAAGTCGCTGTAGCCGCCGTAGCCCCACAACCGCTCGCTGTTGGTCTCGTTGTCGCACACCAGCACCTCCGGGCTGCCCTCGCCGATCAGTGACAGGGGCCTGAGATGCTCGTGCTCGCCGACCAGCCGCGCGCCGCTGGCCGTGATCCGGGGCATGGCGTCGCGCCCCGGCATGCCCCAGGACCAGGTGTTGCGGAACCACAGGGTCGGCAGTACGTGCAGGGTCGCCGGCTCCAGCCCCATGTTCTCCACGCGCACCCGGATGCACAGGTCGTGCGGTCCGGCCTTCGCGTAGTCGGCGGTGATGGCCCAGTAGCGGTCCTCGTCGAAGATCCCGGTGTCCGCGAGCTCGTACTCGGGATCCGCGCCGCCCCGGCTCCGCGTGGTGTCCAGCAGGTCGTGGTACGGGAACTCCTGCTGCGGGTAGTGGTACCGCCAGCGCATCCAGGAGTGCGTGGGGGTGGAGTCCAGGAACCACCAGTATTCCTTGACGTCCTCGCCGTGGTTGCCCTCGTGGCCGCCGACGCCGAACAGCCGCTCCTTCAGGATCGGGTCCGCGCCGTTCCAGAAGGCGAGCGCGAAACAGAACCGCTGCTGGTCGTCGCAGATCCCGCCGAGCCCGTCCTCGTTCCAGCGGTACGCGCGGGATCTCGCGTGATCGTGCGGGAAGTAGTCCCAGGCCGTGCCGCCCTCGGAATAGTCCTCGCGGACCGTGCCCCACGCGCGTTCGGCCAGGTAGGGGCCCCATCTGCGCCAGGGTACGTGCGCGTGCCCCTCGGCGTCGGCGGCGTTCAGGCGGATCCGCTCGGCGTCTTCCATGGGGCCAGTGTGGACCCTGATGGTTTCGGTCTGTTTCCGGAAAACCCATGGGCGCCGAACGCGAACACGATGGCCTCACTGCCGCAACGTGCGCGCAATGTCCTGCGGCGATGCTTGTCGCACCGCCGAAACACGCCTTGAGCGGACGGCATCCGTGATCCCTGACGAGGAGGCGACGATGACCGCTACGACCGCGTTCCGCAAAAGGAAGCTCCTCATGCTTTCCTGGGAGTACCCGCCGGTCATGGTCGGCGGCCTCGGACGGCATGTGCACGCCCTGGCCACCACCCTGGCCCGGGCCGGGCACGATGTGACCGTCGCCACCCGCCACGCCCCCGGCGCACCGCTGGACGAGGTCGTGGACGGGGTGCGCGTGGTGCGGGCCCCGCAGGACCCGCCGGTCATCCCCCTGGACACCGACCACTTGCTGGCCTGGGCCGTCGCCTTCAACCACACCTTGACCCGCACCGCCCTGCACGCCGCCCGCGGCCAGGACTACGAACTCGTCCACGCCCACGACTGGCTCGTCACCCATGCCGCCGTCACGGTCAAGGACCATCTGGGCATCCCGCTGGTGGCCACCATCCACGCCACCGAGGCCGGCCGGCACCAGGGCTGGCTGCCCGGCGACCTGAACCGCGGCATCCACTCCATCGAGTGCTGGCTGGCCCAGGAGGCCTCCCGGGTGCTGGTCTGCTCCCAGTACATGCGGCGTGAGGTGTCGGTGCTGCTGGACGTGCCGGCGGCCAAGATCGACGCCATCCCCAACGGGGTGGACATGCCCCGCTGGCGCGCCGAACCCAAGCAGGTCGGTCTGGCCCGCGCGAAATACGCCGGTAGCGGGCCGCTGGTCGGCTTCGCCGGCCGGCTGGTCCACGAGAAGGGCGTGCAGCACCTGCTGCACGCGCTGCCCGAACTGCGCCGCGCGCACCCCGGGCTACGCGCCGTCATCTGCGGCGACGGCCCGAACCGCGGCGAGCTGGAGGACCTGACCCACCGCCTGGGGCTTCAGCACGCGGTCAGCTTCGGCGGCTTCGTCGGCTCGCACCTGTCGGCGACGATGGCCGCCACCGACGCGATGGTCGTGCCGAGCCTGTACGAGCCGTTCGGCATGGTGGCCCTGGAAGCCGCCGCGGCCGGCGCCCCGCTGGCCGTGTCGGCCACCGGCGGGCTGGCCGAGATCGTCGAGCCCGGGGTCACCGGCGTGACCTTCCCGGCACGCGACGAGGACGCGCTCGCGCGCTCGGTGTCCACGCTGCTGGAGGACCGGCCCGGCGCGCGCCGGATGGTGGCCACGGCCAAGGCGATGGTGCGCCGGCGCTACGGCTGGCCGACGGTCGGCGAGCAGACCGCGGCGGCGTACACGCGGGCCGTCGACGCGGCGCCGTCGGCTCCGGCCGAGCCGGAGGAGCTGTGGCGCTCGCGGGAGCGGCAGATCGTCATACCGGAGGGCAACCTGTTGGCGTCGGCGGGGTTGGCGGCTTGAGCGGCGAGCCTCGTTTTTGGGACCGGTTCGGCGCCCACCCGGAGCCGGGTGGCACCCGCTTCGCGGTGTGGGCGCCGAACGCGCGGCGGGTGCAGGTGGCCGGGGACTTCAACGGCTGGGACCCGAACCGTGCCGCCGAGCTGAACCGCGACGACTGGACCGGCTGCTGGCACGGCTTCGCCGAGGGCGCCGGACAGTGGGACCGGTACAAGTACCGGGTGCTGGGCGCCGACGGGGTGTGGCGGCTGAAGGCTGATCCCGTGGCGTTTCATACGGAGACGCCGCCGGCCAGTGCTTCGCGGATCTTCGCCTCGTCGTACGAATGGCAGGACACTGACTGGCTGAAGGCGCGGCACGAGGCGGCCGTCGGGCCGGCTTCGCAGCCGATGTCGGTGTACGAGGTGCACCTGCCGTCGTGGCGGCGCGGACGGACCTACTGGGACCTGGCGTCGGAGCTGGTGGATCACGTGCAGCGGCACGGGTTCACGCACGTGGAGTTCCTGCCGGTGATGGAGCACCCCTACGGCGGGTCCTGGGGCTATCAGACGACCGGCTTCTTCGCCCCGACCTCGCGGCTGGGGCATCCCGACGACCTGCGGTACCTGGTGGACCGGCTGCATCAGGCGGAGATCGGGGTGCTGTTCGACTGGGTCCCGGCGCATTTCGCCCGGGACGACTGGGCCCTGGCGCGCTTCGACGGCACCGCCATGTATGAGCACCCTGATCCCCGGCGCGGCGAGCATCCCGACTGGGGAAGCCTGGTCTTCGACTTCGCGCGGTGGGAGGTGCGCGACTTCCTCGTCGCCTCGGCGCTGTACTGGATCGAGGAGTTCCACGCCGACGGACTCCGCGTGGACGCGGTCTCCTCGATGCTGCACCTGGACTACTCGCGGGGACCGGGGCAGTGGGAGCCGAACATGTTCGGCGGCACGGAGAACCTGGACGCCACCTCCCTGCTGCGGAGCCTCAACGAGGCGATCCACAGCCGACACCCCGGCGTGGTGACGATCGCCGAGGAGTCGGCGGCGTGGCCGGGGGTGACGCGGCCGACGAGTGAGGGCGGGCTCGGGTTCGACCTGAAGTGGAACATGGGGTGGATGAACGACACGCTCCGCTACGTGGTGCGTGACCCTGTGCACCGCAGTCATCATCACAGTGATCTGACACAGCCCTCGACGTACGCGTTCAGTGAGAACTACTTGTTGCCGCTGTCGCACGACGAGGTGGTGCACGGCAAACAGTCGCTGGCGAGCAAGCAGCCCGGTACGCGGGAGGATCAGGTGGGCGGCCTGCGCGGGCTGCTGGCGTATCAGTGGGCGTTCCCCGGCAAGAAGCTGCTGTTCATGGGCGGCGAGTTCGGGCAGCGGGCCGAGTGGAGCGAGGAACGCGGGCTGGACTGGCCGACGCACGACTCGGAGGATGGCGGTCTCGCCCGGCTGCTGGCCGACGTCAACACCCGCTACCGCGAGACCCCGGCATTGTGGACCCGCGACGCCGACGCGCACGCGACGTACTGGCTGGTGTCGGACCCCGGCGCGAACCTCCTGGCCTTCGCCAGGTTCGGGAGCTACGACGACGGCTCCGCGCTCGTGTGCGTCGCCAACTTCTCCGGAGGAGAGCTCCGCGACTACCGGATCGCTATGCCCTGGCCCGGAACCTGGCGCGAGGTGCTCAATACTGACGCGAGCATCTACGGCGGCTCAGGCTCGGGCAACCTTGGAGTGGTGGTGGCGGACGCTGAGCCGTCGTCGGGTGAGGCGGCGTCGGCGCGGGTGACGGTTGGGGCCCGGTCCGTGGTGTGGTTGGCGGGGCGGCATCCTGGGGTGGGTGGGGATGGCGGCGATGCCGGTGGCGCAGGTGGCGTCGGCGACGGACCGGGCTGATCTAGTCGGTCAGTCGACGGCGGTGGCGGCGACGCCCTCGATCGGAGCCCGCGGAGCCGGCACCGCCGCGAGGTCCCAGTCGTAGGCGCACGTCACCGGAGCGTGGTCCGACCAGCGTTCCCCATAGCTCGCGGCGCGCTCCGTCACGGCCGAAGACGCGACCGTCGCGAGGTTCGCCGACGCCATCTGGTAGTCGATCCGCCACCCGCTGTCGTTGTCGAACGCCTTGCCCCGGAAGCTCCACCACGAGTACGGGCCCTCGACGCCGGGGTGCAGGGTGCGGACCACGTCCACGTAGCCGGCGTCCGTCATCACGCTGGTGAGCCACTCGCGTTCCTCGGGGAGGAAGCCGGAGTTCTTTTGGTTGGCCTTCCAGTTCTTGATGTCGGCTTCCTGGTGGGCGATGTTCCAGTCGCCGCAGATCAGGACGGCGCGGCCGGTCGCGGCGGCCTCGGTGTTCAGGGCGGTCAGGTGGGCGTGGAAGGCCTTCATGAAGCGTTCCTTCTCCGCCTGGCGCTCAGTGCCGACCTCGCCTGCGGGCAGGTAGAGGCTGCCGACGGTGAGGGTGGGGAGCTGCATCTCGGCATAGCGGCCGGAAGTGTCGAATTCGGGGTCGCCGAAGCCGATGCGGCTGCTGGTCGGGGCGATGCGGCTGTAGAGGGCGACGCCGGCGCGGCCCTTGGCGGCGGCCGGGGCGATGAGCGTGTGCCAGCCGTCGGGGGCGCGCAGGTGCGCCGGGAACTGGTCCGGTTCGGCCCGGACCTCTTGCAGGCACACGACCTCCGCCGGGGTGGCGTTCAGCCACTCGGTGAAGCCCTTGGCGGCGGCGGCACGGATGCCGTTGACGTTGACGGTGGAGACGGTCAGCACGCGCACCAGCGTAACGGGCGCCGGGGACGGTCACGGCCATCGGCACCGGCGGTGACCGGCCCGTTCGAGGTAATCGGGATGACGCCTGCCGGGCATCACCGGCATCATGCCTGAATGACGAGACGACCGATCCCCGCGGCCAGCGGTGTGCGCGCGCCGTGGACCGCCGTGCCGGAACACCTCAGAGCCCGCGTCCTGGACATCCTGGGCGGGGGAGCGGTGGTCGAGGCCGTGTCGCAAACGGGCGGATTCTCGCCGGGGCCGGCGGTGCGGCTGCGGACGTCGACCGGACGGCGGGCGTTCGTCAAGGCGGTCAGCGTGGAGACGAACCCTGATTCGCCGGACATGCACCGCCGGGAGGCGAAGTACTCCGCGCAGATGCCGGAGCACGCGCCGGTGCCGAAGCTGCTGGGCTCGCTGGACGAGGACGGCTGGGTGGTCCTGGTCTTCGAGGAGATCGACGGCCGGAACCCGGGCCCCGACTGGGACGTGGACGAGCTGCGCAGGACGGTGGACGCGCTCGGAGAGTTGGCCGAGTCGCTGACGCCGTCGCCGATCGACGACGTGCCGCCGGTGTTCGAGCAACTGGTCGGATTCACCGGCTGGCGCAGTCTCGCGAAGGCTTGTGCGGCCGGCGAGGACGACCTGGCGTGGCTCGACGCGTGGGCGCTCGGGCGGCTGGATCGGCTGGCCGCGATCGAGGAGGGCGTGGCGGCGCTGTGCGAGGGCGACACGCTCGTCAATTTCGACGTGCGCGCCGACAACATCCTGATCACCGACGACCGCGTGTACGTCGTGGACTGGCCGTGGGCCTCGCGGGGTGCGGCGTGGCTGGACATGGCGCTCTTCGTGCCGAACGTGTGGATGTACGGCGGCCCGGAGCTGGCGGGGATCGTCACCGCGCATCCGCTGCTCGCGGGGGCGGATCCGGAGGCGGTGCGGGCCTTCGCGGTCGGGGTCGTCGGCGTGATCACGTGCGCGAGCCGCAAGCCGGCGCCGCCGGGACTGCCGACGTTGCGGCCGTTCCAGGCGGCTTTCAGCGCGGCGGGGTTGGAGTGGCTACGCACCCTGATGGACTGAGGTTCGCTCTTCCGCTTTTAACGCAATCGCGTTAACGTGCGCCGCGTGAGCGCACGTATCAGGATCCTGGAGGCGGCCGAGCGGCGGTTCGCCGAGGACGGCATCGAGGCGGTGTCGCTGCGTCAGATCGCGGCGGACTCCGGGCAGCGGAACACGTCGGCGGTCGCGTATCACTTCGGGACGCGGGACGCGTTGGTCGGCGCGTTGTACGAGCATCGGATGGGGCCGATCAACGCGCGGCGGCTGGAGTTCTTGGCCGCGCAGGCCGGTCGTGATGTTCGAACATATGTCAGGGCTCTGGTGGAACCGCTGGCCGAGACGCTGACCGATGCCGAGAAGGCCGGGCGGCCGTCGTGGTATCTGCGCTTTCTCGCTGAGGCGATGCGGTATCCGGAGTACGACCCGGCCTCGCTCGCCTTGGAGCGTCCGGAGGGTTCGAGCATTCGGGCTCTGATATCCGGACTCCAGGCAGCTACTGGCCAGCTGCGCCTGCCGCCCGGCGTGTACGCCGAACGGATGCGGTTGGTGGCGCTGCTGGTCATCACCTCGCTCGCCGATCGTGAGCGGCATCCGGGCGCCGGCGTCGGGACCGAGACGTTGGTCGCCGCCGGCGCCGCGATTCTTTCCGATCCGACACATCCGGCGGACCCAATGCACCCGACGCACAAGGAGTGAGCCCATGGCCCCCTACGCCACCCTCCAAGCCCTCCTCACCGGCCGCGAAGTCCACGCCGGCCCGCGCAGGGGCCTGCGACGCCTGCCGGAAGGCGAAGAATCTCACCCATACGAGTTCATCACCGTCACGCCGTGCACCCAACTGATCGGTGCCGAGATTTCGGATATCGATCTCAGCGAACCGATCGCGCCCGAGGTTTTCGCCGAGCTGGACCGGGCGCTGCTGGAATTCAAGGTCCTGTTTTTCCGGGACCAGAACCGGCTCACCGGGGCCGGGCATCGTGATTTCGCAGGAATGTGGGGCGAATTGGAGATCCACCCCTTCCTGCCGCAGGGCGATGTTCCGGAGATCGTGCGTTTTGAGAAGGGGGCGGAGAACGCGGGGGTGGAGAACGTGTGGCACGCCGACGTCACCTGGCGTGAGCGGCCCGCGCTCGGCTCGGTGCTGCGGGCCCTGGACGTGCCCGAGGCCGGGGGCGACACCTGCTTCGCGGACATGGCCGCCGCGTACGACTTCCTGCCCGAGCAGGTCAAGGCCCGGATCGAGGGGCGGGTCGCGGTGCACGACTTCACGCTGCCGTTCGGGCTCGGCATGGATGCGGACAAGCTCAGGGAGATGCAGGAGAAGTACCCGGCGGTGGAGCATCCGGTCGTGCGGATCCATCCGCGGACCGGACGGCGGACGCTGTTCGTCAACGCGATCTTCACGACGCACATCGTCGGGCTGGACGACGACGAGAGCGAGGAACTGCTGAAGGCGCTGTTCCGGCAGGCCGCGGTGCCGGAGTTCCAGGTGCGGTTCAAGTGGGCGGCCGGTTCGATCGCGTTCTGGGACAACCGGGCCGTGCAGCACTATGCGGTCAGTGACTATTTCCCGCAGCGCCGGGTGATGGAGCGTGCTGCGATTCTGGGGGACCGGCCTCGGTAGGCGGGGCGGGCGGGGGTTGGGGCGCGGGGACGGTGGGTGGTGTCGCTTCGGCCGGTGATGCGGCCGGCTCGGTCGGTGCTGAGCTGGCGGCCGGCGGAGCTGCGGGAGCTGCGGGTTCCGTTGTGGTCGCCGTCGGAGCGTGCGCGGTCCCCGGCATCATCCCCGGCGCGTCGCCGTCGTGCTGGTCGCGCCACTTCTTCAGCCCGTCGAGGAACCCGGCGCGCAACTCGTGCTTGATCGGTTCCAGCTCCGCCTCCCAGGTGTCGATGCCCAGGTCGTTGGCGAAGCGGAGCAGGTCCGGGTCCAGGTCGTGCGGGACCCAGGTCCAGGTCGCGGTCCAGTCGGTGAGCCGGCGGCGCTCGGCCTCGGTGGCGCGGGCCATCCAGCGGGCGACGTAGGCCCGGCCGACGTCGATGGGGTCCGCGCGGCCGAAGCTCTTGTTCTCCTCGGCGTCCAGGAAGCGCTGGGTCGGGGACGTGACCTGCCAGAGCTTGGGGAAGCGGCTGTTGGCCAGCGGGGTTTTGGGGGACTCGGTGGGGTGCAGTACGCGTGGTGGCATGTCCAGCGGCGAGGGGAACACCTTGTGCGCGGGCTTGGCGTGCTCGCCGGGGCCGGTCTTGGTCGGCTCGCAGCCGGCGTTGTCGCCCATGCCGGGCTGGGGTTTCACCCAGACGTAGGGCTTGAGCCACTCCTCGGACAGCGTCATCGACTTGTCCACGGCGGCGATGAGCTCCAGGGACTGGTTGTAGTCCGAGGCGGCGCCCCACAGGTGGATGCGGGTGCCGTACTCCTGCGCCTCCTCGACCGCGTGGAGGAGGTCCTCGTCCCCGCTGACCAGGACCACGTCGGCGACCGCGCGCTTGCGGGCCAGGCCGGTGAGGTCGGCGTGCAGGAAGGTGTCGACGCCCTTTTGTTCGAACTTGCCGTCGTCGCGCCGCACGAGCTTGCCCAGCCGCAGCTTGACCCCGTCCAGGACGCGGAGCAGGCGCTGGTCCCGGGTCGGCCCGGTGGCCGGCGCGGCGTCGTACCAGTACACCCGCAGGACCGGCAGGCCGGTCTCAAGCGCGGCGCGCTCGGTCAGCGCGGTCACCAGGCCCGGGTAGTCGACATCGATTCCGGGGCGGCCGGGATCACCGCTCACCACGTTGGCGGCGGCGGCTAGTACATATCCGGCGTCGACCAAGACGGCACAGCGATCCATTGGGTAAAAGTGTCACATGGTCGTGGAAGGTGGCAACACGACAGACCGGCTGGGAGGCGGGTTTACGGAATAAGCCTGCTGACGGCAGAATCGGCGACATGCGAAGACTCGGGGGGATGATGACTCAGTTCTTGGCTGGGCGTCGGCGAATGCGGAATATGGCAGGCATATGCGTTGTGATGATCACGGGGGTGGGGCTTCAGGGGTGCGCCAGTAGCGGGTCGGTCGCGGCGGCGAGCGGCGGCCCGAGCGGGGTGGCGGCGGGTTCCTCGACTACGGCGGCGACGACGGCAGGACCCACTGGGGCGACGGGGTCTTCTTCGCCTTCTGCGACTGATTCTTCGGAGACTTCTTCATCGGCGTCTTCTTCGGTGCCCGTGTCGCCGCCGCCCGCCGCCGGCAACTGGACGCCCCAAGGCCAGCTGGCCGACCCGCAACCGATCACCGTCGCGCTGAACTCCGACAAGTCGGTGACGGCGACCTGGCCGAAGGGCGCACCGGCGGGCCACGCGCTGACGATCAAACTCAGGGCCGCGCGCAACGGGGCGAAGATCGTGATCCACCTCTACGCCGACAACCAGAGCGGCCAGCAGGTCAGCATGAACGAGGGGGTCTTCACCGGCGGCGTGGTGGTCGACGCGCAGGGCAACACGCTGAAGGCAGAGAACTTCGACCCGCTGTGGACCCTCGGAAGCGGGAGTTCGGACGGCAACATCGACCCGGGCCAGCCGTTGGTCGGCGACTTCGTGGTGGACGCGCCGGCGTCGGGGTCGACGGTCAACGCCTACTGGACGCAGGCCGTCGGGGTGAACGGGATCATGGCGGGGATCATTTTGGTGCGGGATATTCCGATCAACTGAAGAGACAGCTCGGGGCCGGCTGGGTTTGGCGGAGACCGCCCAAGCCCAGCCGGCCCCCGCAGCTCAGATCGCCTTGGCGATCCGGAACCGGAGCCCCAGATCCGCGTCCCCGGCGATCGCGGCCTGCAGCTTCGCCAGCTCGGCCGGGTCCTCGTCGGTCGCGACCTCGCCCTCGGCGAACTCCACGGCCAGTACCTCGTCGGCGATCATCGCCGCGTGCTCGCGCACTGCCTCGGCCGTCTCGGTGCCGGTCTCCGCCTCCGGCAGCAGTTCCCATGTCAGCCGGATCCGGTCCGCCACGTCCAAGCCCGTGGCCTTCCGCGTCTCCTGCAGGAACCGCACCACGTCGCGTGCCAGCCCCGCGCGGCGCAGCTCCGGCGTGACGTGCAGGTCCAGCGCGACGGTCTCGCCGCCCGCGGTGGCCACGGCCCAGCCTTCGCGCGGGGTCTCGGTGACGATCACCTCCTCCGGAGACACCGTCACCTCCTCGCCCTCCACGACGACCGTCGCCGCGCCCTGCGAGCGCAGCGCCGTGGCCAGCGCCCCGGCGTCGGCGGCGGCGATGGCGGCGGCGACCAGCGGCGTCCGCTTCGCGAAGCGTGCGCCCAGCGTGCGGAAGTTGCCCTTCGCGCTGTAGTCGATCAGCTCGCCGCCGGCGTCCGCCAGCGGTGACGTCGTCACGACGTTCAGCTCCTCCAGCAGCTGCGAGCGCAGCTCCTCGCTGAGCGCGGCCCAGCCCGGGGCTCCGACCAGGGCTCGCGACAGCGGCTGGCGGGTCTTCACGCCGGAGTCCGCGCGGGTGGCGCGGCCCAGCTCGACCAGGCGGCGGGTGAGGGCCATCTGCTCGGCCAGGTCGGCGTCGATCAGCGTGTCGTCCGCCACCGGCCAGGTCGCCAGGTGCACGGACTCCGGCGCCTCGTCCGACACCGGGCGGACCAGGTCCTGCCAGACCCGCTCGGTGATGAACGGGACCATCGGCGCCATCAGCTTCGTCACCGTCTCCAGCGCCTCGTGCAGGGTGGCCATGGCGGCGGGCTCGGCGTTCCAGAAGCGGCGGCGGGCGCGGCGGACGTACCAGTTGGACAGGTCGTCCACGAACGCCGACAGGAGCTTGCCGACCTTCAGGGTGTCGAACTCGTCCATGGCCGCGGTGACTTCGCGGATCAGGACGTTGAGCTCCGACAGCACCCAGCGGTCCAGGGCGGGCCGCTCGCTCGGCTTCGGGTCCGCCTCCGACGGCGCCCAGCCGCCGGTGCGGCCGTAGAGGGCCTGGAAGGAGACCGTGTTCCAGTACGTCAGCAGGGTCTTGCGGACGACTTCCTGGATCGTCGCGTGCCCGACCCGGCGGGCCGACCACGGCGAGCCGCCGGCCAGCATGAACCAGCGGACGGCGTCGGCGCCGTGCTGGTCCATCAGCGGGATCGGCTCCAGGATGTTGCCCAGGTGCTTGGACATCTTGCGGCCGTCCTCGGCCAGGATGTGGCCCAGGCACAGGACGTTCTTGTACGAGGACTTGTCGAAGACCAGCGTGCCGACCGCCAGCAGCGAGTAGAACCAGCCGCGGGTCTGGTCGATGGCCTCGGCGATGAAGTCCGCCGGGTAGGCGTTCTCGAAGGCCGCGACCGAGCCCTCGGCATAGGGGTAGCCGTGCTGCGCGAACGGCATCGAGCCGGAGTCGTACCAGCCGTCGATGACCTCCGGCACGCGGGTGGCCGTCTTCGAACACTGCGGGCAGGGCATCGTGACGTCGTCCACGAACGGCCGGTGCGGGTCCAGCTCGGACACGTCCTGCCCGGACAGCTCGCCGAGCTCCTTCAGCGAGCCGACGGCGGTCACGTGGTTGTCCTCGCACACCCACAGCGGCAGCGGCGTGCCCCAGTAGCGCTTGCGCGACAGCGACCAGTCGATGTTGTTGTTCAGCCAGTCGCCGAAGCGGCCGTACTTGACGTTGTCCGGGAACCAGTTGGTCGCGTCGTTCTCGCGCATCATCGCGTCCTTCAACGCGGTGGTGCGGATGTACCAGGCCGGCTGCGCGTAGTAGAGCAGCGCGGTGTGGCAGCGCCAGCAGTGCGGGTAGCTGTGCTCGTACTCCAGGTGCTTGAACAGCACGCCGCGCTCGCGCAGGTCCGAGGTCAGGACCTCGTCGGCCTTCTTGAAGAACACGCCGCCGACCATCGGCACCGACTCCTCGAAGGTGCCGTCGCCGCGGATCGGGTTCACCACCGGCAGGCCGTACTTCTTGCAGACGGCCAGGTCGTCGGCGCCGAAGGCCGGGGCCTGGTGCACCAGGCCGGTGCCGTCCTCGGTGGTGACGTAGTCGGCCAGCACCACGAAGTGCGCGTCCGGGACGTCGACGAGCTCGAAGGGGCGCTGGTAGGTCCAGCGCTCCATCTCGGCGCCGGTGTAGGTCTCGCCGGTGGGCTCCCAGCCCTCGCCGAGCGCCTTGGCGACCAGCGGCTCGGCGACGACCAGGCGCTCGGCGCCGTCGGTGACCACCACGTAGGTGACCTCCGGGTGCGCCGCGACCGCGGTGTTCGACACCAGGGTCCAGGGCGTGGTCGTCCAGACCAGCAGCGAGGTGCTGCCGGCCAGCGGACCGGAGGTCAGCGGGAAGCGGACGTAGACCGAGGGGTCCACGACGGTCTCATAGCCCTGCGCCAGCTCGTGGTCGGACAGGCCGGTGCCGCAGCGCGGGCAGTAGGGCGCGACCCGGTGGTCCTGGACCAGCAGGCCCTTGTCGAAGATCTGCTTCAGCGACCACCAGACCGACTCGACGTAGGACGGGTTCATCGTCCAGTACGCCTCGTCGGTGTTGACCCAGTAGCCCATGCGCTCGGTGAGCTTCTCGAAGGCGTCCACGTGCCGGCGCACCGACTCGCGGCACTTGGCGTTGAACTCCGCGATGCCGTAGGCCTCGATGTCCTGCTTGTTCGTGAAGCCGAGCTCGGCCTCCACGGCCAGCTCCACCGGCAGCCCGTGGCAGTCCCAGCCGGCCTTGCGGTCCACGCGGTGGCCCTGCATGGTCTTGAACCGCGGGAAGACGTCCTTGAAGACGCGGGCTTCCACATGGTGGGTGCCGGGGCGGCCGTTCGCGGTCGGCGGGCCCTCGTAGAAGGTCCAGCGCGGGGCACCCTCGGTGGCCTTCAGGCTCTTGTCGAAGATGGCGGCGCCGCGCCAGAAGTCGATGATCTCAGCGTCCATCGCCGGGAGATCGAGCTGGGCGTTGACGGGGCGGTACAGCCTCGGATCAGGCGCAGTCATGCGCGGTGCCTTCCTTCGTCGTAGGAGCCGAACCGACGAAGGGACGACACTGGCGCTCTCCATATAAAGCGCCGGTACCGCGGTACCACCCTCCTTGACACACCGTGGTCAACGATATGTCCACTTCATTGCGTATCCGGCCGGTTCTACTCGGGCCTCGCGGCCCTTTCTTCCGGCGGCTCGGGGGTGATTTTCGCGCGGCGTCCGCCTCCGGGCTCGCACCGTCCCCGGATCGCTGAGGCTTTCCCGCCGCGCTACTCGTCCCGTCGCTGCCTGCTCGGGTACTCGTGTCATTGTAAGCGGTATGGAGGAGCTCCGAATTCCAATTCGCGTGAAGCCCGGGAGCTCCCGGACCCGGGTCGGCGGACGGCACGGAGATCGGTCACTCATCGTGGCCGTCACGGCGAAGGCGATCGACGGCGCGGCGACCGAAGCGGCCCTCCGGGCGGTCGCTGAGGCGCTGGGAATGCCGCGCCGGACCGTCATGTTGATCACTGGAGCCACGTCGCGCGACAAAGTCTTAGGTGTTTCTTCGGAAGACCCCGAAACCCTGCGCGAGCTGGTGCGGGAGCTGCTCGGCTGAACCGGGCGGAAACCGCGGGAACACCCGGCCGTACCGGCCCCGCAGGCCACTTAGCCCGAACGAGTGAATGTTTGGTGCGCAAGTGTTCGACGGGAACTGGTGGGCGGCTTGGGACGTTTCTCCCCTCACGAAGCGTGATTAGCGGGGGCCCGACGTGGGCACGCTACACGTCGCGTGTGAGTTGGGGGCGGACGGGCCCGGTGAGGGTGTACAGCGTGCTCAGTGAGAGCGCACTGCGCCGCCACGTCAGAGAGCGAGGATGACGGCCGTGACGACGAGCAGGACGAAGGCATCAGAGGCGGCCACGGGGGCCACGCACGGCGCGACGGTGTCCAGCAAGGGCGCTGTGTCCACTAAGGGCGGCGTGACGAAGGCGGCGGCCGGCAAGGCGGTGCCCAAGCCGACTCGGGCCGCGACCGGGGCCAAGGCCTCGCCGCCGACCCGCCGCCCCGGTGCCGGTGAGGCGCGGCGGTCGGCGACCGGGCCGACCGCTTCGGTTTCGGCCAAGAACACGGCCCAGAACACGGCCCAGAGCACGGCCGAAGCCACGACGAAGACGGCCACGAAGCCGTCGACGACCACCACCTCGGCAGAGGTTCCCGCGGACAAGGAGACTCCCATGACGGTCACGCAGATCACCGAGGCCGTGGCCGGGGTCGGCGGCCTGCCGCCGTACCGGACCGGCGAGGACCCCTGGACCCCGGACGAGGTCGGCGAGCTCCAGGCCGAGCTCGAAGGCGACGCGGCGCGGCTGCGCCGGGAGATCAGCACCGCCGAGACCGGCATCGCCGACCTGCTGCGGGACTCCGGCGAGGGGGCCGGCGACGACCAGGCCGACGCCGGGACCAAGAACTTCGAGCGCGAGCACGAGATGGCCATAGCGAACAACGCCCGGGAGATGCTCCAGCAGACCGAGCGCGCGCTGGCCCGGCTGGCGGCCGGGACCTACGGCGTCTGCGAGTCCTGCGGCGAGCCGGTCGGCAAGTACCGGCTGCAGGCGTTCCCGCGGGCCACGCTGTGCATGAGCTGCAAGCAGAAGCAGGAACGCCGCTGAGGCACGGATCCGGCCCGGCGCCAGGCGCCGGGCCGTGGATCTTCCTGGCGTGATCGCGCTTCGTCTCCGGCGCCGCGAAGGTAGGGTGTGCGCGTGGCTTCAGAAGTACGTGCGGATTCAGAGGTGGCCGAGGACGTGGTCGGGATCGTCGACGAGACTGCCGGGGGTGCTGGGGATGCCAGTGCGTCCGATGTTTCCGAGTCGGATTCTTTGAGGGCCGAGGCCGGGACCGAGCCTGAGGCCGAGTCCGAGACCGACTCCGAGGCCACCGGTGCGGAAGGCACCGCCGAAGCCGCACCGCAGCGCAAGCGCCGCATCGGCATCGTGCTGATCTTCGCGGCGCTCGCCCTGGCCATCGACACGGTCAGCAAGGCGCTGGTGGTGGCGAACCTCCAGGACCGCGGTCCGGTGCACGTGCCCGGCGGCTTCCTGAACCTCACCCTGATCCGCAACTCCGGGGCGGCCTTCTCCATCGGCGAGGGCCAGACCTGGGTGTTCACCTTCATCGCGGCGTGCGTGGTGTTCGTGATCCTGCGGGTCTCGCGCAATCTGCGCTCGCTGCCCTGGGCCATCGCGCTGGGGCTGCTGCTCGGCGGCGCGCTGGGGAACCTGAGCGACCGGCTCTTCCGGGCGCCGGGGATCGGGCGCGGCGATGTCGTGGACTTCCTGCAGTTCCCGACGTTCCCGCTGGTGCACTACGACTTCCCGGTGTTCAACCTCGCCGACTCCTCGATCGTGGTCGGCGGCTGCCTCATGGTGCTGCTGTCGTTCCTCGGCATGCAGCCGGACGGGTCGCGGCACAAGGACGGGAAGCCCGAGGCCGAGGCCGAGGCTGTGGCGGTGCCGTCGCCGTACTCGTCGCAGGACGGGAAGCCCGAGGATTCCTCCGCCGAGGACGAGTAGTCCGGGGCTGCCTCCGCGCTGCCGGATAATGGTGGCCATGTCTGATCTCCGCAGCCTCCCCATCCCGGACGGCCTCGAAGGCGAACGCCTCGACGCCGCGCTGGCCCGCATGTTCGGTCTGTCGCGGACCCGTGCCGCCGAGCTGGCCGCGGACGGCCGGGTGCGGGTGGACGGCGCGGAGGCCGGGAAGTCCGACCGGGTGCGCGGCGGGTCGTGGCTGGAGATCGAGCTGCCGCCGGCTGCCGATCCGGTGGCGGTGAAGGCCGAGGCCGTCGAGGGCATGCGGATCGTGCACGACGACGAGGACATCGTGGTCATCGACAAGCCGGTCGGGGTCGCGGCGCACCCGAGCGTGGGGTGGCTGGGGACGACCGTCATCGGCGGGCTGGCCGCGGCCGGGTACCGGATCTCGACGTCCGGGTCCGCCGAGCGCCAGGGCGTCGTGCACCGGCTGGACGTCGGGACTTCCGGCCTGATGGTCGTGGCGAAGTCCGAGCGCGCCTACACGCTGCTCAAGCAGGCGTTCCGGGACCGGACCGTGGACAAGCGCTACCACACGCTGGTGCAGGGGCATCCGGACCCGATGCGCGGGACCGTGGACGCGCCGATCGGCCGGCATCCGCACCACGACTACAAGTTCGCGGTGGTCCGGGACGGCAAGGACAGCGTCACGCACTACGAGACGATCGAGGCCTACCGCGCGGCGACGCTGCTGGCGATCAAGCTGGAGACCGGCCGGACGCACCAGATCCGCGTGCACATGGCGGCGCTGCGGCACCCCTGCGTCGGCGACCTGCAGTACGGCGCGGACCCGAAGCTCGGGGAGCGGCTGGGGCTGACGCGGCAGTGGCTGCACGCGGTGAGCCTGGGCTTCGAGCATCCCGGCACGGGGGAGTGGGTGCAGTTCGAGAGTCAGTACCCGGACGACCTGCAGCGCGCGCTGGACCTCATCGCCGCCGAGAGCTGATTCGGCACCCGTTTCATCGAGCCCTGCGGCGTTGCTGCGGGGCGCCGGGGGATCTTGGCGGTTCACTGGACTCGTGCAGAGAACGGATTGGTGGTGGCCCCCGGCGCATCCGCGCACCTGGGCGTCGATGGTCGGTGCGGTCCTGCTGGTGGCGCTGGCTACAGGGGTCGGCGTCTACCTGTCCCACCTGGACCGGGGCGGCCGGCACAGCGGCTTCGGCGCGGGCGCCACCGGCGCGCCGGACCGCGTCGACATCGTGGCGACCATCAACCGGGTCGAGGCCGCGCGCAACGACGCGCAGGTGCGGGTGTTCGTGACCGTCGTCGGCAAGTACGCCAAGGGCGGCGACAACGTCTTCCCGACGCAGGACCTGACCGTCGAGACCTCGTCGCTGTCCTCCGGCGAGCTCACGTACCCGGCCGGCAAGCGCATCGTGTCCAAGGACATGCTGATGGACCTGCCCGGCGGCGACATCGCCGACTACCCGTTCGACCGTTACTCGACCACGCTCGCGTTCGCCGCGACCGTCGGCGGCCAGCCGGCCCCGACCGCCGTCGAGATCGTCGACTCCGACCCCGGCTTCGTGACCCGCGCGACCGTGAGCGGCGACGAGACCGAGCCCGGCTTCGACCTCCAGCTGCGCCGGACCCGCGGCACGTTCGTGATGGTGTGGCTGATGTACGTGATCATGTGGGCCCTGGCCCTGTCGGTCCTGGTCGGCGCGCTGGTGATGGGCCACCGCCGCCTGGGCATGGTCTGGCCGGGCCTGGGCTGGATGGCGGCCTCGCTGTTCGCACTGGCCGGGTACCGGAACACCGCGCCGGGGCAGCCGCCGATCGGCTGCCTGCTGGACTACACGGTGTTCCTGTGGGCCGAGGCGATCGTGGCGTTCTCGATGGTCTACGCGGTGCTGCGGGGGACCAAGGTCGAGGTGGCGGCGGAGGCGGGGCGGTAGGAGCTACCCCTGTCGCCCGATCTCGGCCACCACCGCGTCGGTCAGCCGCACCAGGTCGCCGGGGGCCAGCTCGATCTCCATCCCGCGCTTGCCGGCCGAGCAGAACATGGTGTCGAACAGTTGTGCGGTTTCGTCGACCACGGTCGGCAGCGGTTTGCGCTGGCCCAGCGGGGAGACGCCGCCGAGGACGTAGCCGGTGGTGCGGGTGACGGCGGCCGGGTCGGCCATCGCCGCCTTCTTGCCGCCGACCGCTGTCGCCAGGGCCTTCAGGTCCAGGGCGCCGGAGACCGGGACGACGGCCACGACCAGGTCGCCGTCCACGTCCGCGACCAGGGTTTTGAAGACGCGGTCGGGCTCGACGCCCATCGCGTCCGCCGCCTCCTGGCCGTAGGACGCCGCGCTCGGGTCGTGGTCATAGGTATGGACGGTGAACTCCACACCTTCCTTGCTGAGCAGGGCGGTGGCCGGGGTTCCGCTCGCCTGCCGGTTCTTCGCTGCCATGCGGCAATGGTGCCAGGAACGCCGTCGGCACGGGCGTCGCGGGCGTCGCGGCGTCCTGGTTCGGCACCAACCGCCACTCCCGGCTGCCAGGATGGGGCGCGGCATGAAAAGCTGATGGACGATGAACGACCAGACTTCGCCGACTGCCGATGGGCAGAGCCAGGGTTCCTCGCCGTGGCGGAACCCCTTCGAGGAACCGCAGAGTGCCCAGGGCCTGCCGAAGGTGCCGAACCTCGCGCCGACCGGACCCGGCGGACCGGTCGCTCCGGGTGCGTCGGGCCGGCCCGGGCGGTCGCTGCGGGAACTGCTGCTGCTCTGGCGTCCCGACCTGCTGGCCGCGGCGATCCTGCTGGTCACCGGGGCAGTGCTCGGCGTGCTGTCCGCGCTGGCCTGGTACCGGTTCGCGCCGACGGTGTGGCTGACGCTGCCGGCCAACGCGGTCCCGCAGGTGACCTCCGGCGTCGACCAGTCCCAGCTGCTGGTGTCGCCCGAGGCGAAGGGCATCGCGAGCGTCGACGGGTACTACTTCGTCTTCACCGCGATCGTCGGCCTGTTGCTGGGCATCCTCGGGTTCGTGCTGGCGCGGCGCGGCCTGTTCGCAGGGCTCGACCGTGAGGGCAACCGGGAGGGTGCGGCGATCGGGGCGTGGGTCGGCGTGCTGCTCGGCGGGCTGGCGGCCTCGACGATCACGGCGGCGCTGGGACGCTGGGTGTCGTTGCCCGACCCGCTGACCGTGCTGCACATCATCGCCGCCGGACACAACTTCCACGCGCCGGTCGCGCTGCACGCGCAAGGGCTCTACCTGGCCGCGCCGCTCCTGGGGACGGTGCTGTTCCTGGCGCTGACGTGGGCTTTCACGAAGCCGTCGCCGCCGGCGTGGCAGGGCCCGGCGCAGGCGCAGGGGTACTTCACGGCGGCGAATCCTTATGGGTTGCCGGCCGGTCAGCAGGAGCCGCAGCCGCAGGGACAGCCGCAACCGCAAGGGCAGCCGCAGCCGCAGCCGCAGCATCAGCCGGGATCCGACAACGGATCGGGACCCGCACCCGGCGCCACCTCGGGCGCGCCGCAGGCGGACAACTCCCTGGGCTGATACCGGACAAGCCGCCGTCGTTCTCGCACGCGCCGCCGCCGACCTTCCGTCGCGCGGCGGCGTTTCGCGATCAGGGGCGGCAAGCAGCGAGCGGCGACCTGCGGCGCGCCCTACCGGCTTCGCCGCCGCAGCAGGTCCACCGCCGGCAGGGACGGCAGGTTCTTCAAGATCCCGGTCTCCCGCCGCAGGATCTTCGCCTCGGCGCGCAGCCGGTCCACGGTCGTCTCCGTGGTGAGCAGCCGCTGCTTCTCGTACGTGTCCAGCACCGTCGCCGCGCCGATCAGGTACGACAGCACCGTCGGGTCCTCCGGCAGCTCCGGAATCGACCCGACCTGTACGCCCCGCAGCTCCGACAGCGCGGCCTGGTACTTGCGGAACAGCGCCGTCAGCCCCGGAGCCAGCACCTCCGCCTCCGGCCCGGCCACCTCGTCGAGCAGCTCGACCTCGCCGCGCGCGTAGGGCCCCTCGTCGTCGAAGGCCTCCAGCCGGAAGCGGTGGACGCCGGTGGTGGTGATGTCGAAGCGGCCGTCCTCGTACTCCACGATCGAGTCGATCTCGGCGGTGCAGCCCACGTCGTACAGCGCCGTGACGTTGCCGTGCCCCACCTCGTGCCCGTCCTTGACGGCGAGCACGCCGAACCGGCGCGGCGCGCCCTCGGGCAGCGCCGACAGGTCCCTGACCAGCTGCCGGTAGCGGTGTTCGAAAATGTGCAGGGGGAGTACGACGCCCGGGAAGAGCACGCTTCCGAGGGGGAACAGCGGTAGCTCTGTCGTCACGCACTCAATCTAGTCGCTCCCCGGCGCGGGGTGCCCACTCTGCGGACGCGCCGGACCGGCGTTCCTCGCCGAACTAGAATCGTGACGTGATCACTCGAATCGACCTGCGCGGTCGCGCTCTGGACACGGCGGCGGTTTTTGGGGGAATGCCGTCGGATCCCCGCGCCCTGGTGCCCAGGGCCGAGCTGGATGTGGAGGCGGCCCTGGCCGTCGTCCGGCCGATCGTCGAGGACGTGCACCATCGCGGCGAGGCGGCGCTGATCGAGTACGGGGCCAAGTTCGACGGGGTCGAGCTGCAGCAGGTGAAGGTTGCCCCCTCGGCGCTCGCCGAGGCCGTGGCGCAGCTGGATCCGCAGGTCAAGGCCGCGTTGGAGGAGTCGATCCGCCGGGCCCGCAAGGTGCACCGGGACCAGCGCCGCCAGACCACGACCACGCAGGTCGTCCCCGGCGGCACCGTCAGCGAGCGCTGGGTGCCGGTGGACCGCGTCGGGCTGTACGTGCCCGGCGGCCGGGCCGTGTATCCGTCCTCCGTGGTGATGAACGTGGTGCCGGCGCAGGAGGCCGGGGTCGGCTCGCTGGCCGTCGCCTCGCCGCCGCAGAAGGAGTTCGGCGGGCTGCCGCACCCCACGATCCTGGCCGCGTGCGCGCTGCTCGGCGTGGACGAGGTCTACGCCGTCGGCGGCTCGCAGGCCATCGCGATGTTCGCCTACGGCTACCAGGACGCGGACGGCGCCATCGTCTGCCGCCGCGCCGACCTGGTCACCGGCCCCGGCAACATCTACGTCGCCGCGGCCAAGCGGCTGCTCAAGGGCGTCATCGGCATCGACGCCGAGGCCGGCCCGACCGAGATCATGGTGGTCGCCGACGACTCCGCCGACGCCGGTGTCGTCGCCGCCGACCTGATCAGCCAGGCCGAGCACGACCCGCTGGCCGCCGCGGTGCTGGTCACCGACTCCGAGGAGCTGGCCGACCAGGTCGTCAAGGAGCTGGAGACCCGAGTAGCGGCGACCAAGCACACCGAGCGCATCCGCGAGTCCCTGGCGGGGCGGCAGTCGGCGATCGTGCTGGTCGACGACGTCGACGCGGCGCTGATCGTGGCCAACGGCTACGCCGCCGAGCACCTGGAGATCCAGACCCGCGACGCGGCCGCCGACGCGGCCAAGGTGCGCAACGCCGGCGCGGTGTTCGTCGGCTCCTTCGCGCCGGTGAGCCTCGGCGACTACCTGGCCGGCTCCAACCACGTGCTGCCGACCGGCGGCTGCGCCTGCCACAGCTCGGGGCTGTCGGTCCAGAGCTTCCTGCGCGGCATCCATGTCGTCGAGTACACCCGCGAGGCCCTGGCCGAGGCCTCCGGCCTGGTCGTGGCCCTGGCCAACGCCGAGGACCTGCCCGCGCACGGCGAGGCCGTGACGGCCCGCTTCGAGGATCGGGGCTGACGGTGGACTACCGCGACCTGCCGATCCGCGACGATCTGCGGGAGCTGACGCCGTACGGCGCGCCCCAGATCGACGTGCCGTATCCGCTGAACACGAATGAGAATCCTTACGGTCCGCCGGCCGAACTCGTGGCGGACCTCGCGAAAGCCGTCACCGACGCGGCGACCACGCTCAACCGCTACCCCGACCGCGACGCCACCGACCTGCGCAAGGACCTGGCCGACTACCTCGACCACGGTCTGACCGTCCGCAACGTCTGGGCCGCCAACGGCTCCAACGAGGTCCTGCAGCAGATCCTCCAGGTCTTCGGCGGCCCCGGCCGCAGCGCCATCGGCTTCGAGCCCTCCTACTCGATGCACCGCCTGATCGCGCTGGCGACCGCCACCGAGTGGATCTCCGGCCTGCGCGAGGGCGACTACACGCTCGACGCCGCCAAGGCCGTCGCGGCGATCGAGCGGCACCAGCCGAACATCGTGTTCCTGACCTCGCCGAACAACCCGACCGGGACGGCGATGGAGCTGGACGTGATCCGGGCCGTGGTCAAGGCCGCGGACCAGGTCGGCGCGATGGTGGTGGTCGACGAGGCGTACTTCGAGTTCGCACGGCCCGGCACGCCCTCGGCGCTGACATTGTTGCCGGAGAACCCTCGGCTGATCGTCACCCGCACCATGTCGAAGGCCTTCGCCATGGCTGGGGCGCGCGTCGGCTACCTCGCCGCCGACCCGGCGGTGATCGACGCGCTGCTGCTGGTGCGCCTGCCGTACCACCTCTCGGCGCTCACGCAGGCCGCCGCGCGCACCGCGCTGAAGCACGTCGCGGCGCTGCTCGGCACCGTGGACGCGGTGAAGGCGCAGCGGGACCGCGTCGTCGCCGAGCTCACCGCGCTCGGGCTGCACGTGGTCCCCTCCGACGCCAACTTCGTGTTCTTCGGCGTGCCGGGCGGGGACCAGAAGACGCTGTGGCAGAAGATCCTCGACCACGGCGTCCTGATCCGTGATGTGGGCATCCCCGGCATGCTGCGGGTCACCGCCGGGACCGAGTCTGAGACGACGGCGTTCCTGGACGCCTTGAAGGAGAGCCTCGCTGTGTTGGATGGAGAATCGTGAGCCGCGTGGGCAGGGTGGAGCGGACGACCGGCGAGACCGGCGTCCTGGTGGAGATCGACCTCGACGGCACCGGCGAGGCCGAGATCTCCACCGGCGTGGGCTTCTTCGACCACATGCTGCACCAGCTGGCCAAGCACGGCCTGTTCGACCTCACCGTGAAGACCGAGGGCGACCTGCACATCGACGGCCACCACACCGTCGAGGACACCTCGCTGGCGCTCGGCGCCGCCTTCCGCGAGGCCCTGGGCACCAAGGCGGGCCTGCGCCGGTTCGCCGACGCCCGGGTGCCGCTGGACGAGACCCTGGCCGAGGTGGTCGTGGACCTGTCGGGGCGGCCGTACCTGGTGCACGAGATGCCCGAGCACCTGGCGCCGATGATCGGGGACTTCGACACCGAGCTGACCCGGCACATCTTCGAGTCGTTCGTGGCGCAGGCGCAGATCTGCCTGCACATCCGCGTCCCCTACGGCCGGATCGCGCACCACGTGGTCGAGGCCCAGTTCAAGGCGCTGGCCAGGGCGCTGAGGGAGGCCTGCACGCCGGACCCTAGAGTGAACGGTATTCCGAGCACGAAGGGTGTCCTTTAGAGATGACCGGCAGTTACGCGGCCGCGGGACTGGTGTTCCTCGGCCTTTTCCTCTTCGGAGGGGCCTTCTCGCTGTTCCGGCAGGCCTCCGGCAACAGCAACATGCGAGTGATGTCGATACTGCTGGTGCTGTGCGCCGGCATGGCGATCGCCGGCGGGGTGATGCGCTGGTGAGCAAGCCCTCCGTCGTGGTCCTGGACTACGGCTCCGGGAACATCCGCTCCGCCGAGCGGGCGCTGGAGCGGGCCGGCGCGCAGGTCAGCGTCACGGCGGACGTCGAGGCCGCGCTGAACGCCGACGGGCTGTTCGTGCCCGGGGTGGGGGCTTATGCGGCGTGCATGGCCGGGCTCAAGGCGGTCAAAGGCGACCGGATCATCGGGCGACGCCTGGCCGGCGGCCGGCCGGTGCTGGGGATCTGTGTCGGGATGCAGATCCTGTTCGAGCGCGGGGTGGAGCACGGCGTGGAGACCGCCGGGTGCCACGAGTGGCCCGGAACCGTGGAGCGGCTGGACGCGCCGATCATCCCGCACATGGGGTGGAACACGCTGGACGTGGCCGAGGGCTCGCGGTTGTTCGCCGGGCTCGACGCCGACACGCGCTTCTACTTCGTTCACTCATATGGGGTGCGCAAGTGGGAGCTGACCGACACCGGGCGGATGGCCGCGCCGTTGGTGACGTGGGCCACGCACGGCGAGCCGTTCGTCGCCGCGGTGGAGAACGGTCCGTTGTCGGCTACGCAGTTCCATCCGGAGAAGTCCGGCGACGCCGGTCTGCACGTGCTGGAGAACTGGCTCAAGCAGCTGTCCTGAACCGAGCACCATCAATCAACACTCGAAGAACAGGGATCTGATGTCCGGCTACCTCGAACTCCTGCCCGCCGTCGACGTCGCCGACGGCCAGGCCGTCCGTCTCGTGCAGGGCGCCGCCGGCTCCGAGACCTCCTACGGCGACCCGCTCGCCGCCGCGCTGGCCTGGCAGGAGGCCGGCGCCGAGTGGATCCACCTGGTGGACCTCGACGCCGCCTTCGGCCGCGGCACCAACGCCGACCTGCTGGCCGTCGTGATCGGCTCGGTGGACGTGAAGGTCGAACTGTCCGGCGGCATCCGAGACAGCGTGTCGCTCAAGCGCGCCCTGGCCACCGGCTGCACGCGCGTCAACCTCGGAACCGCCGCCCTGGAGCGCCCGGAGTGGGTCGGCGAGGTGATCGCCGAGCACGGCGACAAGATCGCGGTCGGACTGGACGTGCGCGGCACCACGCTGGCCGCACGCGGCTGGACGCAGGAGGGCGGCCAGCTGTTCGAGGTGCTGCAGCGCCTGGACGCCGACGGCTGCGCCCGCTACGTCGTCACCGACGTCAACCGCGACGGCACCCTGACCGGCCCGAACCTGGACCTGCTGCGCGACGTCTGCGCGGCCACCGACAAGCCGGTCGTGGCCAGCGGCGGGGTGTCGTCGCTGGCGGACCTGGAGGCTCTGGCGACGCTGGTGCCGATCGGCGTGGAGGGCGCTATCGTCGGCAAGGCGCTCTACGCGGGCGCGTTCACACTTGAAGAAGCCCTCGAACTCACCAGGAGCGCGTGAGATATATGAGCAGCATCCAGCGGATCAGCTCCGGAGGGCAATGGGAGAGCGAGTACGGCTACTCACGGGTGGTCGTCGCCGGGCCGCACGCGTGGGTCGCGGGATGCACCGCCACCGTCGACGGCAGGGTGCAGGGCAACGGCGATCCGTACGCCCAGATGAAGGTCGCGCTGGAGACCGCTCGCAAGGCGTTGGAAGAGGTCGGGTTCGCACTGCAGGACGTGGTACGGACCCGGTGGTACGTGGTGCATGCGCGGGACGTCGCCGAGGTGGGCCGGGCGCATGGCGAGGTTTTTGCGGAGTACCGACCCGCTGCCACCGCCCTGGTGGTGTCGGGGCTGACGGACCCCGGGATGCTGGTCGAAGTGGATTTGGACGCTTATCGGGCCGGAGCTGCATAGCAGAGCCCCGATATTCAGACTTCCGAGAAGGAGCAGCAAGTGAGCACCGCCGCCCTCGGCCAGCTGGCCGTCCGCGTCATCCCGTGCCTGGACGTCAACGCCGGCCGCGTGGTCAAGGGCGTGAACTTCGAGAACCTGCGCGACGCGGGCGACCCGGTGGAGCTGGCGCGGGCTTATGACGCAGCCGGCGCCGACGAGCTGACGTTCCTGGACGTCACAGCATCCAGCGACGCCCGCGAGACGGTCTACGACGTGGTAGGCCGCACCGCGGACCAGGTCTTCATCCCACTCACAGTCGGCGGCGGAGTGCGCTCGGTCCAGGACGTGGACCGCCTGCTGCGCGCGGGAGCAGACAAGGTCGGCGTGAACACAGCAGCGGTGACCCGCCCAGAGCTGATCGCCGAGATCGCCGACCGCTTCGGGAACCAGGTACTGGTCCTGTCGGTCGACGCACGCCGCTGCCCGCAGGGCGTAAGCACGGAATCCGGCTTCGAAGTCACCACCCACGGCGGCCGCCACTCCACCGGCATCGACGCCGTGGCCTGGGCCGCGCGCGCGGCGGAGCTCGGCGCAGGCGAGATCCTACTGAACTCGATCGACGCCGACGGCATGAAGCAGGGCTTCGACCTACAGATGCTGGCCGCAGTCCGCGCCGCAGTGACAGTCCCCCTGATCGCCTCCGGCGGCGCCGGCGCGACGGAGCACTTCGCCCCCGCCGTCGCGGCGGGCGCGGACGCGGTGCTGGCAGCATCGGTGTTCCACTTCGGAGATGTGACGATCGGCGAGGTCAAGGGATCGCTGCGCGAGGCTGGCTTCGCGGTGCGGTAGCCGCGCGGACAGCGCAGCCGGCGACGCGGTGGCCGTGTCCGACCGGACCATGCGGGGTGTTGGTTCTGGGTCCCTCGCCGCGTCGGCGGGCGAAGCCAACCTGGCCGGTTTGGTGGTGTCCAGCCGGACGGAGCCGGACCACAGCAACAGTGATGCGGCTTGACGCCACCGAACCGGGCTGGTTCCGTAAGGCGACGACGTGGCGAGGGGCCCAGAACCTCGGTGACCACAAGCAGCGACCGCCGCCGACCAGCGCAACGCAGGCAACAGCGGATAGGGAGCCGACCAGTCCCGGACCGCCGCCAGACAGCAGGACGCGCGGGTCGCCCCCTCGCTGTAGAGCGCCCGCCGGAGGCCTTGAGGTGCCCACCACGCACGACGATTGCCGCCAACGCAACGCGTGCGCAGTGACTCGGACCTGTGCGCGGTTGTGGACACGGAAACCGGCAGCCGCCGACGTGACCCAGTGTGCGAGTCGGGCATGCCAGCATTTTGTTAGGAAATTATCGCCCCTTATAGACAGATATAGCACGCGCCGCCGACACCAACACCAACACCAAAACCGCCGGCCGCCAGCGCAACATGCGGGGCACAACCGAACTGCGTCCCCCTGCGAGGTCATCAAACCATGCGCGAAGCCGTAAAAATCGCCTGTAAACCAACAAACCAACCGCAACCAGCCCACGTACCTACCGCACCGCGACCCCCCACCCCCACCCCCCCCAGAACCCGAACCTGCACCGAACCTGCCGCCGAACCCGACCCCGACCCCCACCCCCACCCCCATCCTCCATCCCGCTATGCACCCCCCCTACATCCCAAGATGCAGCCCACCCCCCACCAACATCCCCATCCGGTCTGACGACCCCCCCACCCCCCACCCCATACCGTTGCCCCATGATCGAGGCACGCAGCCTAACCAAACGCTACGGCGAAAAGACCGCCGTCTCCGACTTGTCCTTCACCGTCCGCCCCGGCGTGGTGACCGGCTTCCTCGGCCCGAACGGCGCCGGCAAGTCCACCACCATGCGCATGATCCTCGGGCTGGACCGGCCCACCTCCGGCGCTGTGACCGTCAACGGCAAGCCCTACGCCGAGCACGCCGCGCCCCTCCACGAGGTGGGCGCCCTCCTGGAGGCCAAGGCCATCCACACCGGGCGCACCGCCTACAACCACCTCCTCGCCCTCGCCGCCACCACCGGCATCGAGCGGTCGCGCGTCGACGAGGTCATCGACCTCGTAGGCCTCCGCGACGTCGCGAAGAAGCGCGCCGGCGGGTTCTCCCTCGGCATGGGGCAGCGCCTGGGCATCGCCAGCGCGCTGCTCGGCGACCCTGACACGCTGATCCTGGACGAGCCCGTCAACGGGCTCGACCCCGAGGGCATCCTCTGGATCCGGAACCTGCTCAAGAGCCTGGCCTCCGAGGGCCGCACGATCTTCGTCTCCAGCCACCTCATGTCCGAGATGGCGCTCACCGCCGAGCACCTGATCGTGATCGGGCAGGGCAAGCTCATCGCCGACACGTCGGTGGCCGAATTCATCTCGCGCGCCTCCACCGGCAGCGTCAAGGTGCGGACGCCCGACGCCGCCAAGCTGCGGGAGCTGCTGGCCGGTCCGGACGTCACCGTCTCCTCCTCGGTCGAGGGCGAGCTGCAGGTCCAGGGCCTGACCAGCGACCGGATCGGCACCATCGCGGCCGAGAACCGGATCACGCTGTTCGAGCTCGCTCCGCATGAGGCCTCGCTGGAGGAGGCGTTCATGGAGCTCACCGGCGACGCCGTGGAGTACCGCGCCCCGGTGCCGAAGACCGCCGGCGAGGCGGCCACCACTGATGTCGAGGTGAACGCGTGACCGCCGTCGCACAGAGCCCCACGAGCCCCACGACCCCCCCGCCGGTCCGCGTCCACACCGGCAAGGTGACGCAGGGCCGGATCATCAAGAGCGAGTGGATCAAGTTCCGCACCCTGCGCTCCTCGCGCTGGTCGCTGGTCGCCGGCGTCGGGGCGATGATCGCCATCGCGCTGCTGTTCAGCCTGGCGATGAAGAGCCACTACCCGCACATGAGCGCGGCCCGGCAGAAGGAGGTCGACCCGGTCGCCGACCCGATGCGCGGGGTGTTCCTCGGGCAGCTCGCGGTCGGGGTGCTCGGGGTCATGATGATCACCGGTGAGTACACCACCGGCATGATCCGGGCCTCGCTGGCCGCCGCGCCCAAGCGGCTGCCGGTGCTGTGGGCCAAGGCGCTGGTGTTCACCGTCGTCGCCTGGGTCGTCATGACGATCACCTCCTTCGTCTGCTTCTTCCTGGCGCAGTCGATCTTCTCCTCGATCCACATCCAGAAGAGCATCTCCGACCCCGGCGTGCTGCGCGCGGTGTTCGGCGAGGGCCTGTACCTGACGGTGGTCGGGCTGCTCGGCGTGGCTCTCGGCGCGATCATCCGGAGCACCGCCGGCGCCATCGCCTCGCTGTTCGGGATCCTGCTGGTGCTGCCGGTCCTGGGCGAGGTCCTGAACCTCACCTCCTGGGGCGACCACATCAACCCGTACCTGCCGAGCAACGCCGGACAGCGGGTGATGGCGCTGACCACCACCTCCCCGGACATGAAGCCGTGGGCCGGGTTCGCGCTGTTCGTTGGTTACGCTGTGGTGGCGATGGCCGCGGCGGCCGTCTTGCTGAAGAAACGAGACGCGTGAGCTCTGCGACAGTCCCCGAAGACCCCGGCAGCCGCCGGGGTCTTCGGGCCGTCGTGGACGCGCCGACCACGGTGTCGGCGTGGCTGAGCTCGCCGGGGATGAAGCGATTCCTGCAGGCCGCGGGCCTGGAGAACGCCCTGCGGCGGGCCCAGCAGTGGGCCGCCGCGCATCCCACGACGGTGGACGCCCTGTCCGTGGCGGCGGTGTTGGTGCCGTTCAGCGGTCACCTGTACCTGCGTCCGGCGCACCAACCCGTCCTGGGCTGGATCCTGATGTTCGGCTTCTTCCTGCCGCTGGTGCTGCGCCGACGCTTCCCGACCGGCGTGTTCGCGGTCGTGGCGGCGTTCGCCTTCGGGCAGTGGGCCTTCGACATGCTGATGCCCCAGGTCGACTTCGCGCCGCTGATCGCGCTCTACTCGGTCGCCGCGCACGCCCCGATCCGCCGCACGCTGGCCGCCATCGGCGTGATGGAGATCGGCGCGGTGATGGTCGCCGCGTCCTGGGCGAGCGGGAACGGCGCGCTGCGCGTCTTCGTCTTCGTCTCCGGCATGGTCACGGCCGCGGCGGTGCTCGGCGTCAACACCCGCACCCGGCGCGCCTACTTCGCGACGCTGGAGGAGCGCGCGCGGCGGCTGGAGTTCGAACGCGACCAGCAGGCGCAGATCGCCGCGGCCTCCGAGCGCGCGTCGATCGCGCGGGAGGTCCACGACGTCGTCACACACAGCCTGTCGGTGATGGTCGCGCTGACCGACGGCGCCTCCTACGTCGTGCACACCTCCCCGGACCGCGCGGCCGAGGCCGTCGCCAAGGCCTCGGAGGTCGGACGCCAGGCGATCACCGACATGCAGCGCGTGCTCGGCGTCCTGCGCGGCTCGGCCGGCGCCACCATGGCCGAACTGCACCCGCAGCCCGGGCTCGCGCAGCTGGACACGCTGCTGGCCGAGGTGCGGGTCGCCGGGCTGCCGGTGGAACTGGTGGTCAGCGGTGTGCGGCCGGACCTGTCCTCGGGCGTGGAGCTCGCGGTGTTCCGGGTGGTGCAGGAGGCCCTGACCAACACCCGCAAGCACGCCGAACCCGGCGCGTCGGCGCGGGTCCGGCTGGACTTCGGCCAGGAGGCCATAGAAGTGACGGTGCTCGACGACGGCAACGTCGCGGCGAACGCGGCCGCGGCGCCCGGCAGCGGGATCGGCGGAACCGGCCGGATCAGCGGGATCAGCGGCATCAAAAGGCTCGGCGACGTCAGCGACCTCGGCGCCGAAAACGGCGGCCACGGCATCGCCGGCATGAAGGAGCGCGTCGCGGCCTTCGGCGGCGAGCTGGAAGCCGGGCCGCGCAACATCGGCCGCGGCTGGCGGGTCCACGCGCGGGTGCCGGTCACGGTCGTGCCCGGGGAGCCCGCGTGATCGACGTCCTGCTGGTGGACGACGCCCCGCTGCTGCGCATGGGCTTCCGCATGGTGCTGGAGGCGCAGCCCGACGTCGCGGTGGTCGGCGAGGCCGGCGACGGCGCCGAGGCCGTCGCGCTGGCCGCCCGGCTCAAGCCCGACGTGGTGCTGATGGACGTGCGCATGCCCGGCGTGGACGGCATCGAGGCCACCGCCCGCATCACCGCCGCCGACCTGCCCTCCCGGGTCCTCATCCTCACCACGTTCGACCTCGACGAGTACGCCTTCGCCGCGCTGCGCGCCGGGGCCGCCGGCTTCCTGCTGAAGAACGCGCACCCCGCCGACCTCATCGCCGGCATCCGCACCGTGGCCGCAGGCGACGGCGTCGTCGCTCCGCGCATCACCCGCCAGCTCATCGAGGCCTTCGCGCGCCAGAGCGACCCGGCCGGCGCCGGCCCGCGGGCCGACGAGCGCCTGGAGCGGCTCACCGACCGCGAACGCGAGGTCCTGGTCGAGATCGCCCGCGGCCGGTCCAACGCCGAGATCGCCGAGACCCTGGGCCTGTCCGAGGCCACGGTGAAGACCCACGTCAGCCGGATCCTGCCGAAGCTGGAGCTGCGCGACCGGGTCCAGGCCGTGGTGTTCGCCTACGAGGTCGGCCTCGTCGCCGCCGGCTCACAGCCCGGCACGGACAAGTAGCCGGTCCATCTCCTCCAGCGGCAGGTACGGCGAGGCCGCGGCGGCGTGGACCACGCGCTCGGAGGTGTCGGCGATTAGAGCCACCAGGTTCGCGGTCGGCAGGTTCCGGTGGCCGGCCGCGGCCGCGCGCACCGAGGCCTCCGGATCGGACGCCAGCCGCACGGCCAGATCCGCCGGCAGGTCCGGATGCCCGGAGGCCAGGGCCCGCAGTCGCGGCTCCGGGTCGACGGCGAAGCGCTCCATCGTCTCCTCCGGATGCGTCAGCACCGGTTCGTACTCCCACCACATCGTCAGGCCGTCCCACCGGTGCAGGCGCTCGATCCGTTCGGCGCGCGCCGGGTCGACCAGGTGTGGCGCGGTGCGCACCATCGTCATCCGGACCTGTTCGTCCTCGTCGTCCAGCAGCCGCCGCACGGCTTCGATCGGCAGCTTCGTGCTGAGCGCGGCGGCGGCGCGGAAGCAGGGGTACGGCGAGTCGACGTGGCGCTCGGCCTCGGCGGTGACCCAGGCCGGCCGCAACATGCCCAGGGCCGAGTCGGCCTGTAAGTACTCGAAGACCAGGCCGTACTCGTCGTCGGCGGCGATCAGGTCGTCCAGGGTCGGGGCGTTGTCGGTGATGTCCGAGTGCACGGCCGCCCGGACCGCATCGGGGGTGTCGGGGCGGGCGAACACGGCCAGCCGCACCACCGGACTGGGATCCCGAGTAAGGACGCTGAGCATCTCCTCCGGCAGGTCCGGGCGCGCGGCCAGCTGCGCCCGCACCGCGCTCTCCGGGTCCCGGGCCAGCAGGTCGATCAGGGCGTCGTCGAGGACCAGATAGCGGAAGTAGGCGGAGAAGGCCGCCGAGCGGACCTTCTCGTCCGGGTCGCCGAGCAGCGCCTCGCGCACGTTCTCCGGGGCCCCGGACCACCACTGCGCGAGCATGACCCGGATCTGCGGGTCCGGGTCGGCGGCCAGCCGGGCGCGCAGGTCCGCCGGGACGCCTTCGGTGCGCGCCAGGGTCTCGCGGACCTCGCGCGAGTCGTCGTCGATCAGCGCCTCGAACAGCTCCCGGCGCTGATCGCGCGGCCGATCGGGCCGCTGGTCAGGCCGCTGATCCGGGCAGGCCGCGCCGACCTCGCCGCCGACCACGACCGCGGCCCGGATCCCGGGATCGGCGTGGCGCGCCAGCAGCATCCGGAACTTGTGGCACAGCCACGGATTCAGCGCCAGCGCGTGCACCTGCCAGCGATCGTCGCGCGCGATGATCTCGGCGACCATCGCGTCGCTCAGGTCCGGCCGTTCGGCCACCGCCCGCAGCTCGCCCGGCCACGCGAGCAGCCGGAACACCATGTCCGGCGGCAGCGCCGGATTCTCCGCCAGGCCTTTGACGGCCTCTTGCACCATGACATCGCGCGGCTCATCCCCGCCCATGTCTCCCCCGTTCCGTCACCAGCCGCGATCGACGTTGGCCGCGGCTCACCTCAGGAGTTGGTGTTACCCGCACACCAGTGCGAGTAACACCGCGCCGTCCCCACTGACCGGCCGCACGAACATTCCGGCCAGGACAAGCCCGGCACCGGGCGGCGCTACCCGGGCGCAGATGGTGCGCGCCCCGGCGGGCCGGGGCGTGAACCTCTCGAACGACGGCTTCGTGCTGACCGTCTTCTTATAAACACTTGCGTACACCGATTTGGTTGCAAGATGCCATCGGTGTATTCGCAGGATGCCCCCGGTGTGTCGGTGACCGAAGCAAATCGGGAGTAATACCTGCGCATCCGGAATGGGTTTTACCCGGCCCGGTGTTGTCCGCCACAGTGGTGCCTGGGCAGGCAGCCGTCGTGACATGGGTGGGATGAGTTGAGCACGGAGAGTTTACAGACAACTGCGCGCGCGCAGCAGTCCATCCTCAGAAGAGGGTTCGGGTTGCTCGGGGTGGCGATCCGGACCGAGCCGCGGGTCTTCGCCGCGGCGGTCACCGGCAGCGCGGTGTACGGGATCATGACCGTCGGCGCGGCCTGGGCCGTGGGCTGGGCCACCGACCACGCGGTGCTGCCGGCGTTCAAGGCCGGGAAGGTGCCGGTCGGAGCCACGCTGACCGCCGGGCTGCTGATCCTGGGCGTGGCGGTGGCCAAGGTGCTGGGCATCATCGGCCGGCGCCTGCTCGCCGGCGTGATGCAGTTCCGCCTCCAGTCGCGGTACCGGCGCGCGGTCTCCGACCGCTACCTGCAGCTGCCGCTGTCCTGGCACCGTCGGCACCCCACCGGCCAGCTGCTCTCCAACGCCGGCTCCGACGTGGACATGACCTGGCAGTTCATCGCCCCGCTGCCGATGTCCCTGGGCGTGCTGATCATGATGGTCGCGGCCCTGGTGTCGATGGTGCTCACCGACCCCGTGCTGGCGATCATCGGGTTCCTGCTGTTTCCGGCGATCATCGTGCTGAACACCGTCTACCAGCGCTTCGCCGCGCCTCGGCTGGCCGCCGCCCAGGAGATGCGGGCCGGCGTCGCGGAGATCGCGCACGAGTCGTTCGACGGCGGCCTGGTCGTGAAGACCCTGGGCCGTGAGGACGTGGAGACCGGGCGCTTCGCCGAGGCCGCCGACCGGCTGCGGGACGCGAACATCGCCGCCGGCCGGGCCCGCGCGTTCTTCGACCCGGCGCTGGAGGCGGTCCCGAACCTCGGCGTGCTGGTCGCGCTGCTGGTCGGCACCTCCCGGGTGGCCTCCGGCGCGATCCAGGCCGGGCAGGTCGTGCAGGTCGCCTACCTGATCACGCTGCTGGCCTTCCCGCTGCGCGCCATCGGCTGGGTCCTGGGCGAACTGCCGCGCTCGGTGGTCGGCTACAGCCGGGTCAAGGCTGTGCTGCAAGCCCAGGGCGACATGGAGTACGGCACCCGGCAGGCACCTTCCGGCGGCGCGGCCGAGGTCCACCTGGAGCACGTCAGCTTCGGCTACGACGGCCAGGCGATCCTGCGCGACGTCGACCTGACCCTGCGGCCCGGCTCGACCGTGGCCCTGGTCGGCCCGACCGGCGCCGGCAAGTCCACCCTCACCGGCCTGCTGGCCCGGCTCGCCGACCCCGACAGCGGCACCGTCCGGCTGGACGGCACCGACGTCCGTGACTTCGCCCGCGGCCAGATCCCGGCGCAGGTCTCGCTGGTCCCGCAGCAGACGTTCCTGTTCGCCGACAGCATCCGCGACAACATCCGGCTGGACGGCGACGCCGACGACGAGCAGGTCTGGGCCGCGCTGCGGCTGGCGCAGGCCGACCGGTTCGTCCAGCGCCTGCCCGAGGGCCTGGACGCAGGTCTCGGCGAGCGCGGCGCGACGCTGTCCGGCGGCCAGCGGCAGCGGCTGGCGCTGGCCAGGGCGCTGATCCGCCGGCCCCGGCTGCTGATCCTGGACGACTGCACGGCCAGCGTGGACCCGCAGGTCGAGGCCGCGATCCTGGGCGGCCTGCGGGACGCCGCCGGCCGGGGCGCGCTGGCCTCCACGGTCCTGGTGGTCGCCTACCGCAAGGCCACGATCGCGCTGGCCGACGAGGTGGTGTACGTGGAGCACGGCCGGATCGTGGACCGCGGCCCGCACCTGGAGCTGGTCGAGCGGTGCGAGGGGTACCGCGACCTGATCACCGCCTACGAGCGCGACCACGAGGAGCGCGACGCGGCGCACGAGAAGGAACAGCAGGACAGCGAGAAGCAGGACAGCGAGAAGCGCGACAGCGAGCTGCAGGAGGCCGGCCGATGAGCACCGCGACCGCTGACGCGAGGTCCGGCGCCGACAAAGCCGGTGCCAGGAAGTCCGGCGCCGAGAACGCCGATGCCAAGAACGCCGACACCGATCTCGACGACGACCTCGGCACCGAAGAGAACACCGTCGCCACCGGCGGCTACCAGCTCCCCGAAGCCCTCGACGGCGGCTACGCCGTCCTGCGCCGCGGCGTCCGCCTGGCTCCGGCCTTCACCAAGGGCCTGGGCTGGACGCTGGCCCTGGCCCTGATCGCCACCGTCGGCCGGGTCGTGATCCCGCTGACCGTGCAGCAGACGCTGGACCACGGGATCCTCGCCAAGGGCGGCCCCGACTACGGCGAGGTGCGCACCATGGTCGCGCTCAGCGCCGTGGCCGTGCTGATCACCGCGGTGTCGGCGTACCTGATGAACTTCCGGCTCTACACCTCCAGCGAGCGCGGGCTGGCCGAGGTGCGCACCAAGGCCTTCCGGCACGTCCACGACCTGTCGCTGCTGCACCAGCAGGCCGAGCAGCGCGGCGCCCTGGTCAGCCGGGTCACCAGCGACATCGACACGGTCACGGTGTTCATCCAGCAGGGCGGCATGCAACTGTTCGTGGCCGTCGCGCAGGTCGTGGTCGTCACGATCGTGATGGCCGTGTTCTCCTGGCAGCTGACCATCCTGGTCTGGGTCTGCTTCGTGCCGATGTTCCTGGTCATGCGCAAGATCCAGGGCCGCACCGGCCGCGCGTACCGCAAGGTGCGGCGGCGCTACGGGAAGATGCTCGGCGAGGTCTCCGAGGCGCTGGTCGGCGCCGACGTGCTGCGCGCCTACGGCATCGAGGACCGCGCCGGCCGCCGGATCGGCGCGGCCGTGGAGGGCACCCGCGACTCGCAGGTGCGGACCCAGCGGCTGATCGTCGTCACGTTCTCCATGGGCGAGCTGGTCGCCGGGCTGGTCAACGCCGCGATCGTGGTCGTCGGGGTGATGATCGGGGTCGGCGGCCACCTGTCCGCCGGCGACCTGACGGCGATGCTGTTCCTGGTGAACCTGTTCATCTCGCCGGTGCAGTTCGCCACCGAGCAGCTGAACGAGGCGCAGAACGCGATCGCCGGCTGGCGCCGCATCGTCGGGCTGCTGGAGCAGCCGCCGGACGTGGTGGACCCGGGCCCCGCGGGCGTCACGCCGCCGGACGGGCCGCTGGGCGTCGGATTCGAGGACGTCGTGTTCGCCTACCCCGGCGGAGCCCCGGTGCTGCATTCGCTCAGCACGCAGATCACGCCGCGCACGCGCGTGGCGGTGGTCGGCGAGACCGGCTCGGGCAAGACGACGTTCGCCAAGCTGCTGACCCGGCTGATGGACCCGAGCTCCGGCCGGATCCTGCTCAACGGCGTGCCGTTGAAGGACGTGGACTTCGAGACACTGCGCTCCCGCATGGTCATGGTGCCGCAGGACGGCTTCCTGTTCGACATGACCGTCGGGGACAACGTGCGCTATGGAAAGCCCGGCGCCACCGACGCCGAGGTGCGCCGCGCGTTCGAGGACCTGGGCCTGACCGACTGGCTCGACGGCCTGCCCGACGGGCTCGACACCCGGGTCGGGCAGCGCGGCGAGTCGCTGTCGGCGGGGGAGCGGCAGCTGGTCGCGCTGGCCCGGGCCTACATCGCCGACCCGGACCTGCTGGTGCTGGACGAGGCCACCTCGGCCGTGGACCCGGCCACCGAGGTGCGGATCACGCGGGCGCTGGACGGGCTGACGCGCGGCCGGACGTCGATCGCCATCGCGCACCGGCTGTCCACGGCCGAGGCCGCCGACGAGGTGTTCGTGTTCGACGCCGGGCAGATCGTGGAGCGCGGGCCGCACCGGGAACTCGTGGGCGCCGGCGGGGTGTACTCGGGGCTGTACGAGAGCTGGGCGCGGCAGCAGTCGTCGTAGCAGGGGGCTGTGGAGCAGGGGGCTGTGACGGGGCGCGCGCCGGCCGGGATGGTTTTTCCGGGCGGCGCGCTTTCGTCGCGGGGCCGACTGGCCGGTCAGCGGCTCGGCGCGTCGGTCAGGCGGTGGCCTCGGTCTTGCCGTCGCCGTCGCTCGGCTGGTTCTTCTCGCCGGGGCCGGGCTTGTCCTCGCCGGGCCGCACCCAGCGCGTCTCGATCCCGCCGTGCTTCAACCGGCCCGCGATCCGGATCCGCAGCGTCGTCGGCGCGCCGTCGCCGGAGTCCCGGGTGATCGTCGTCCCGCCGAACTTCACCGCCAGGTCGTTGGCGTCCACCACCATGCCCGGCGCGAGGAACAGCGTCACCCCGCCGCCGACCACCCGCATGTCCACGACCAGCTCCGGCCCGGTGCGCACGGCCTGCGTCAGGTCCAGCTCGACCGCGGACCACCGGGTGCGCACCACCAGGTGCTCCGGCAGCGTCCAGTCGCCGTCGCGGCGCACGAACCCGTGCTTCTGCCTGACGACGAGCCGCTTGGCCCCGGCCTTCGCCGTCGCTGCCGACGGCGGCACAGCGACCCCGGCGCCCGGACCCGAACCCAGGTCGGCCGTCAGCGGCGCCAGCGCCTCGAAGGTGCGCGCCGACAGTGCCGTCTCGACCCGCTCGTCGTACTCCGCCGGATCGAGCCGGCCGTCCGTGACCGCGGCGCGCAGCGCGTCGATGACCCGGTCGCGGTCCGCGTCGGAGGCGCGCAGCGCGGGTGACTTGGCCGGCTCGCTCGACATCCGCAGGTCCCTTCCACGTGGTCGCGATTACCTTCACGTTATATCGCAAACGGGCACCCGACCCCAGCGCGGATTCGGCTAGACCGCCGCCGACCGCTCGTCCCGGCCCTCCAGCGCCAGCACCCCCGGCGTGTGGGCCTCGACCTCCGCCTCGAACGCCTCCCACAACAGCGCCAGCGGATGTCCCGGCGGGACCCGGGACCGTTCCCCGCGCAGCGCGAACGCGCCGGTGAGCAACTCCAGATCCGGGGTGAAGCCGGCGCCGAGCGGCACCCGGCGCAAGCCCGCCGCGGTCGCCAGCGAGCCGGTCGCCGCGGCGTGCGCGATGCCCTCGGTGACCAGCATGCAGCCGGCGACCAGGCCCGAGATCAGGAGCGAGAAGCCGTATGTCAGATCGCTGATGTCGGCGGCGACCGTCAGCCGGTCACGGTAGCCGGGGCCGTACCAGCGCGCCGTGAACTCGGTGATCAGGCCGTCCGTGGGCAGCGCCAGCGGCAGCTTCGCCAGCTGCGCGCCGTCCACCGGCGCGTCCGGCAGGTCGATCGGCGCCAGGTTCGTGAGCAGCGCGAGCCGGCTGCGGTAGCGCTCGACGACGTCGTAGCGCTCGCGGTGCTCGGTGCCGCCGGCCGGGACCACCATGGAGCCGCACACCACGTCGACCTCGTTCGCCTCCAGCGTGCGCGCCAGATCCCGGGTGCGGATGTGGACGACGTGCAGCTGTACGCCCAGCCCGGCCAGCGCCTCGGCGATCCGTTCCCGGGCCCCGGCCAGGAACGGCAGCATCAGCTCCGTGGTGCCGACCGTGACCCGCCGGCCCAGCCGCCGCCGCGCCCCGTGCACCCCGCGCGTCCAGTCCTCCAGCGTGCGGCGGCTCAGTTCCACCACCGCCTCGCCGGTCGGGGTGAACAGGAAGTCCTTGCCGCGCCCGGCCCGCAGCACCAGCTGCTCCCCGCACATCCGCTGGAACATCCGGTTCAGCGTGTCCAACTGCTTCTGCACGCTGGACTGCTCGCGCTCCAGCGCCCGCGCCGCCCGCAGCGCCGACCCGGTCTCGTACACCACCGTCAGGGTACGGAGTTGGTCGAACGTGGCGTCCAGCAACGGGCTCGGCAGGTCGGCGCGGTCCATCACGGCAGTACAGCACAAGAGCGCGGTGTCCACCGGATCAGGTGACAGGGAACTGATCTCAGTTACCTGCGAACTGTTCGCGATGACAGCCGCGAAGTGTTTACCGGCGCGCGGCGGCCGTAGCAGACTCGCTGCGCACCACCAATCCCACCTTCTCAAGCCGCCTGACGGCTGCTTTGCCATGCCGTCATAGGAGGAAGACCGTTGTGAGTATCCAAGACACCCGTGACCGGACAGCCAGGCGCGCATATGCCGACGCGCCCACCCGGCCGGCCACGATCAAGGCCGCCGCCGCACTCGCGGCCCTGGCCGCCGTCGCCACCCTCGCCAACGCGGTGGTGGCCCTGACCGACGGCAAATCCCTGCTGCACGGCATGGCCACCGACGCCGTGAACCAGGTGACCGGCGGCCAGACCGCCGGGCTGGACCTCGGCTCGATGATCGACGACGCGGTCAACCAGGCCTACGGAACGCTCCAGGCGCGCGCGTACATAGGCATCGTGCTCGCGCTGGGTTACCTGGCCCTGTTCCGGCCGATCGCCCGCGGCGCGCGCAAGCTGCGGATCGTCGCGACGCTGCTCGCGGTGGTAGCCGTGGCCATGGCGGCGATCGACGCCCGCGACCAGACGCCGGGGCTGCTGCACGTGTTCGACGTCGCCGAGATGGCGTGCGCGGGGCTGATGGTGGTGGCGCTGTGGCTGCCGTCGTCCAACGCGTACGTCGCGCATGTCCGGGGGCGTCGTTCGCGGGGATGAGCCCGATCGGGGGGTCGCCGGCCGTCGCCTGAGTGGCGTCGGTCGGCGGCACTATGCGTCGAGGTACTCCAGCGCTACGCGTCCAGTTACTCCAGCGCCGCGATGGCGAAGCGCATCCAGGACCCGGTCCGGGGCGTCCGCGGGCTGAACCCGCCTGAACCAGCGGCCGGCGCCCGGGCGACAATGGGTGCATGACCGACGAAGTCCCCACCCCGGCCCTCCTCCCGGCGATCGCCTCCCGGCTCAAGCGCGACGAGCACGGCCTGTTCGCCGCGATCGCGCAGCAGCACGACACCGGTGAGGTGCTGATGCTGGCCTGGATGGACGACGAGGCGCTGCGGCGGACGCTGACCAGCGGCCGGGTCACGTACTGGTCGCGCTCGCGGCGGGAGTACTGGACCAAGGGGGACACGTCCGGGAACGTGCAGATCCTCAAGGCCGCCGCGCTGGACTGCGACGGGGACGCGGTGCTGCTGAAGGTGGACCAGAGCGGCGGGGCGTGCCACACCGGGGACCGGACGTGCTTCGACGCCGGGGCGCTGCCGCTGGGGGCGGCCGCGGAGGCCTCTGGCGAGGGGAACGAGGGGGTGTCAACGGACGGATCTCCGGACTCCCCGTCGGCGGCGCGCGGGCCTCTGGGAGAATCGGCGGCATGACGGCCTTCCCCCCAGGGGTGGACACCCCGGACCTGCCGACCTTCCGCGAGCTGGCCGCCGACCGCCGGGTGATCCCGGTGGTGCGGCGCGTGCTGGCCGACGGCGAGACGCCGGTCGGGCTGTACCGCAAGCTCGCCGGGGAGCGGCCCGGCACCTTCCTGCTGGAGTCGGCCGAGCACGGCATCTGGTCGCGGTACTCCTTCGTCGGAGTCAGCACCGGCGCCGCGCTGAGCGAGCAGGACGGGGTCGCGCACTGGATCGGCGAGCCGCCGGTCGGGCTGCCGACCTCCGGCGACCCGCTGGACGTGCTGCGCGAGACGCTGGAGCTGCTGCACACGCCGCGGCTCCCGGGGCTGCCCCCGCTGACCGGCGGCCTGGTCGGCTACATGGGGTACGACGCGGTGCGCCGCCTGGAGCGGCTGCCCGAGCTGGCCAAGGACGACCTGCGGATTCCGGAGCTGACGTTCCTGCTCAGCCTGGACCTGGCGGTGCTGGACCACGCCGACGGCTCGGTGTGGCTCATCGCCAACGTGGTGAACCACGACAACCTGCCCTCGGGTGTCGACGCGGCGTACGCGCGCGCCGTCGAGCGGCTGGACGCGATGACCGCCGCGCTGAACGCCCCGGTGGTGAACGCGCCGGTGGTGTACGACCCGGCGGTCGCGCCGCGGTTCACCGCGAACCGCACGCCCGAGGACTACCGCGAGACGGTGCTGCGCTGCATCGAGGAGATCAAGTCCGGCGAGGCCTTCCAGATCGTCGTGAGCCAGCGCTTCGAGGCGGAGGTGTCGGCCTCGGCGCTGGACGTCTACCGGGTGCTGCGGGCGACGAATCCGAGCCCGTACATGTACCTGCTGCGCGTGCCGGGCCCGGACGGGAGCGCGCAGGACGGCTTCGACATCGTCGGCTCCTCCCCGGAGGCGCTGGTGAAGGTCACCGAGGGCCGCGCGATGCTGCACCCGATCGCCGGCACGCGCCCCCGCGGCGCGGACCCGGAGCAGGACGCGCAGCTGGCCGCCGACCTGCTGGCCGATCCCAAGGAGCGCGCCGAGCACCTGATGCTGGTCGACCTCGGCCGCAACGACCTGGGGCGGATCAGCCGTCCGGGCTCGGTGGAGGTCGTGGACTTCATGGCGGTCGAGCGCTACAGCCACGTGATGCACATCGTGTCGACGGTGATCGGCGACCTGGCGCCGGGCAGGACCGCCTTCGACGCGGTGACCGCGACCTTCCCGGCCGGCACCCTGTCCGGCGCCCCGAAACCCCGCGCGATGGAGATCATCGAGCAGAACGAACCGACGCGGCGCGGCCTGTACGGCGGCATCGTCGGCTACCTGGACTTCGCCGGCGACGCCGACACCGCCATCGCGATCCGCACGGTGCTGATGCGCGACGGCGTGGCGTACGTGCAGGCCGGCGCCGGGATCGTCGCGGACTCGGACCCGGCCTCGGAGGACCAGGAGTGCCGGAACAAGGCGATGGCGGTGCTGAAGGCGGTCGCGGTCGCCGGGACGATGCGGTCGGCGGTCGGGGAGGGTGTCGCGTGAGTTCGGGAGCTGATTCGGGAGTTGGTTCGGGAGCTGAGGCGGGCCGGGCTGCGGCGAGGACTGCTGCCGAGCACGACAGTGCTCGCGGGACCGGCGCCGGCGAGGCGGCGAGCAGCGGCGCGGCGGAGATTCCGGAGGCTGCGGCAACGGTGCCCGCACAGGCCACCGGGCCCACCGACCCGGCCCAAGCCGCCCGCCGAGCAGGCCGCCGCGAACTGAGCACCACGGTCCTGATCGCCCTCCTCGGCGGCATCATCGCCTGGGCCTCGGCCGGCCGCCCCTGGGCCACCGGCCTGGCCGGCGTCGCTCCGAACACGCTCAAGGTCACGGCCAGCGGCGACGACCTCTCCGCCGGCGTCACCGCCCTCGGCCTCACCGCGCTGGCCGGCGCTCTCGCGCTGTTCGCCACCCAGCGGCTGGCTCGGCGGCTGGTCGGAGTGCTGCTGATCGCGGCCGGTGTCGGGGTGGCGGTCTACGCGTTCGGCGAGCGCGGTGCGAGCCATGCCTCCCGCGTGCTGGCCGACAAGGCCGCGGCGAAGGGCTATGCGACCCACTCCATGGACGCGCACATGGCGTCCTGGTGGGCCCTCGCGGCGTTCGGCGGCGTGCTGGTGGCGCTGGCCGGTGTGGCGGCGGTGGTTCGCGGCGCGACGTGGCCGGGCATGTCGTCGCGCTATGAGAACGCGGCTTCCAAGACCGCCGCGCGCGCCGCAGACACCGGCACCGCCAAGGACCTCTGGGACGCCCTCGACCGCGGCGAGGACCCCACCGAGCCGGCCGAGCCCACCGAGGCCGCCGAGCCGGCTGGAGCCACCCCGCGCGCCGAGCACTAGGCCGAATCGGTGACAATAGAACCGACTGAGACCACCTGTAAGTGCTAGGAGCACCATGTCGTCATCCCACGGCGAAGACCACGGCAGCACCCCGGCCGCCTGGACCGCTGTCTTCCTCTGCATCATCGGCTTCCTGATCGGCGGCGCGGGCCTGGTGACCGGCATCCCGGCGCTGGCCATCGTCGGCGGCGCGATCGCCGTGATCTCGCCGATCGTCGGCAAGGCCATGTCCGCGATGGGCCTCGGCGCCGCCGCGAAGTAGCGGCGCGGCTGTCGCGTCGGCGGCGACCGGCCGCATCCGGCCGCGGACCAGCGGATCCGCGGCCTCGGAGGCCGGCCGGCGGCGCGCTTCGCGGGGCGTTCGATGGTCCCACCAGAAGATCACTGGACTTCGGAGCCCCTCCGGAGCCGCTAGAGTGAGACGTCGGACACGCCGCCCATACCGCGGACGGCAAAGTCCACCTGGTGAGGCGATCGAGGGGAGCTGACGACGGTGAACGTACTTGCCGAGATCATCGAAGGCGTCCGCCTCGACCTCGCCGAGCGCCAGGAGAAGATCAGCCTGGACGACCTGAAGGCCAAGGTCGCCCGCATGGACAGCGCGATCGACGGCGTCGAGGCGCTGCGCCGCGGCGGGGCCGGCGGCGACGGCGTGAAGGTCATCGCCGAGGTGAAGCGCTCCTCGCCGTCCAAGGGCGCGCTCGCCGCCATCGCGGACCCCGCGGGCCTGGCCGCCGACTACGAGGCCGGCGGCGCCACCGTCATCTCTGTGCTGACCGAGCAGCGCCGCTTCGGCGGCTCGCTCGCCGACCTGGACGACGTCCGCCAGAAGGTCGACATCGCGGTCCTGCGCAAGGACTTCATCGTCACCAGCTACCAGCTGTGGGAGGCCCGCGCGCACGGCGCCGACCTCGCCCTGCTGATCGTCGCCGCGCTGGAGCAGCCGGCGCTGGAGTCGCTGATCGAGCGCGCCGTCTCCATCGGGCTGACGCCGCTGGTCGAGGTGCACGACGAGGAAGAGGTGCGGCGCGCGTTGGACGCCGGCGCGCGGCTGATCGGCGTCAACGCCCGCGACCTGAAGACCCTGGAAGTCAAGCGCGACACCTTCGCGCGGCTGGCCCCGCTGGTGCCGGACGGCGTCGTGCGCGTCGCCGAGTCCGGCGTGCGCGGCCCGCACGACCTCATCGCCTACGCCAACGCCGGCGCCGACGCGGTGCTGGTCGGCGAGTCGCTGGTGACCGGCAAGGACCCGCGCGCCGCGGTCGCCGACCTGGTGGCCGCCGGTGCCCATCCCGCTCTGCGGAACGGTCGCTCCTGAGCGCCACGCGCGAGGGCGGAAGACGGTAGAGTCCAGGATCGTGATGTCGACCAAGCCGAGGGCTGCGGCCCGCCGCCGACCGTGGTGGCGGCACGCCCCGGCGGCGCGGCGATGGCAGGAAGCGTAGTCACTCGCTCCTGTCCTAGCTCGACACATCACCCATCCATGGGAATCCACCATGTCTGACCAGACAGATCCTCGCGCTGAGATCATCTCGGCGTACGCGGCCACGGCCGCGCTGCCCGACGGCACCGGGCACTTCCCGACCGACGACGCCCTGTTCGGCGGCCGCTTCATGCCAGAGGCGCTGATGGCCGTGCTGAAAGAGGTCACCGAGGCTTATGAGACCTCGAAGACCGATCCGGCGTTCCACCAGGAGTTCGCCGACCTCCTGCTGCACTACGCCAACCGTCCGAGCCTGCTCACCGAGGCGCGGAACCTGTCCCGGCGCGCTGGGGCCCGGATCCTGCTCAAGCGGGAGGACCTGAACCACACCGGGTCGCACAAGATCAACAATGTGCTGGGCCAGGCGTTGCTCGCCAAGCGCATGGGCAAGACCCGGGTCATCGCCGAGACCGGCGCCGGGCAGCACGGGGTGGCGACCGCGACCGCGGCGGCGCTGCTCGGGCTGGACTGCGTCGTGTACATGGGCGCCGAGGACACCAAGCGGCAGGCGCTGAATGTGGCGCGGATGCGGATGCTCGGTGCCGAGGTGGTGCCGGTGGCTATCGGGTCGCAGACGTTGAAGGACGCGATCAACGAGGCGCTGCGCGACTGGGTCGCCAGTGCTGACACGACGTATTACCTGCTCGGTACCGCTGCTGGTCCGCATCCGTTCCCGGCTATGGTGCGCGACTTCGCACGGATCATCGGGGTGGAGGCGCGGCGGCAGACGCTGGAGGTTACCGGTGCGCTGCCGGACGCCGTCGCCGCCTGCGTCGGCGGCGGCTCCAACGCGATCGGCGTCTTCCACACCTTCGTGCCGGACGAGTCGGTCAAGCTCTACGGCTTCGAGGCCGGCGGCTCCGGCGTCTCCACCGGCCTGCACGCGGCCTCGATCACCGGCGGCTCTGTGGGGGTGCTGCACGGCACCCGCACCTTCCTTCTCCAGGACGAGTACGGCCAGACCAAGGAGAGCCACAGCATCTCCGCCGGCCTGGACTACCCGGCCGTCGGCCCCGAGCACGCCTGGCTGCACGCCACCGGCCGCGCGATCTACGAGCCCGTCGACGACAGCGAGGCGATGGACGCCTTCCGCGTGCTGTGCGAGACCGAGGGCATCATCCCGGCCATCGAGTCCGCGCACGCCCTGGCCGGGGCGCTGCGCATCGCGCCGCGGCTGGCGGCCGAACTCGGGCGGGAGCCGGTGATCGTCGTGAACCTCTCCGGTCGCGGCGACAAGGACATGCACACGGCGGCGGCGTACTTCGGATTCGAGGGGGGAGAGCTGTGAACCGGCTTCAGGACGTTCTCAAGAGCGCCCGGGCGGAGAACCGCGCGGTGCTCATCGGCTACCTCCCGGCGGGCTACCCGACAGTCGACGGCTCCATCGACGCCATGCGCGCCATGGTCGAGGGCGGCTGCGACATCATCGAGGTCGGGCTGCCGTACTCCGACCCGGCGATGGACGGGCCGGTCATCCAGGCCGCCGCCGACCAGGCGCTGGCGCGCGGCGTCGGCACGCCGGACGTCATCCGCGCGGCGGGGGCGGTGGCGGATACCGGGGCTGCGGCGCTGATCATGTCGTACTGGAACCCGATCGAGCACTACGGCGTGGAGCGATTCGCCGGCGAGCTCGCGGCGGTTGGCGGGAGCGGGGTGATCACGCCGGATCTGATTCCTGAGGAGGCCGGGCCGTGGATCGCTGCGACTGAGGCGCACGGCGTCAAGCGGGTGTTCCTGGTCGCGCCGAGCTCCACGCCGGAGCGGATCGCGCTGACGGCGCAGGCGTGCGATGGGTTCGTGTATGCGGGGGCGGTGATGGGAGTTACTGGGGCGCGCGAGCAGGTCGGGCACGCTGCGCGGGCGCTCGTCGAGCGGACCAGGCAGGCCACCGAGCAGGCGGTGTGCGTCGGGCTCGGGGTGTCGACTGGGGACCAGGCCGCGGAGATCGCGGCGTACGCGGACGGCGTGATCGTCGGCTCGGCGTTCGTGCGGCGGCTGCTGGACAACCGCGACCCGCGCAAGGGGGTCGAGGCGGTGCGGGAGCTGGCCGCCGAGCTGGCCGACGGCGTGCGGCGGGGGAGTAAGGGGCGGTAGGGGGCTCGGGGGGTCTCTGTGTGGTCGGTCATGCGGCTGGGCTTGGGCTTCGGGCTCGGCCGCATGATCTGTATCTGCATCCGTTTCGGGGCGAGTGGCGCTTGGGCTGTGGTTTTACCGGCGATTTTTACGGCTTCGCGCAGGGGTTGATGACCTCGCAGGGGGACGCAGTTCGGTTGTGCCTCGCAGGTCGCGCTGGCGGCTGGCGGTGCCGTGGCAGTGTTGGTAGCGCGTGCTATACCTGTGTATAAGGGGCGATAATTCCCTAACAAAATGCCAGCATGCCCGATTCGCACACTGGGTTGCGTCGGCGGCCGCCGGTTTTCGTGTTCACAACCGCGCGTCGGTCCGAGTCACTGCGCATGTCGTAGGCGGCAATCGTCGGGCGTGGTGGGCGCCTTGAGGCCTCCGGCGGGCGCTCTACAGCGAGGGGGCGACCCGCGCGACCTGCTGCATGCTGGCGGCCCGCGACTGGTCGGCTTCCTATCCGCTCGGGGTCGCGCCGCGTTGTTTGCTGGCGGTCGCTGCTTGTGGTCGCCGAGGTTCTGGGTCCCTCGCCGCGTCGTCGCCGTAAACGGAACCAGCCCGGTTTGGCGGAATCAAGCCGCACCCCTGCTGCTGTGGTACAGCCTCGTTCGGCTTGACACCGCCAAACCGGCCAGGTTGGCAGAGCCCGCCGACGCGGCGAGGGACCCAGAACCAACACCCCACATGGTCCTTCGGACCCCCTCACCGCGTGGTCGGCCAGTGCTGGCCCGTCACCACCTGCAGCTGCCGAGGCCCCGCTTCTCGCCGGGACCGGCGGCCTGGCCGCGCCGGCGCGCCTGCTGTGCCGCCGGCGCCGGTCACCCACTGTAGCTGAGAAACCGCTAGGAAGTTCCCCCGCGGGAGTGAGCGGCACTCCCGCCGGGGTCCGGAGTGCCTGTAACTTGTGAAGCCCGCCCAGACTTGCGGTGCGTGTGCACCGTCACCGTCCGAGGACAGAAGGTTATGACTTCGATGGCTTCCAAGGCCGCTGCCAAGGACAAGAGTGCGCCGGTGTCCGGTGGTGTCCGTGGGTTCGTGGATCGCAACCAGCAGTGGATCAGCCTGGTCATGCGCTTGTTGTTGGCGGCGATGTGGCTCAACTACAGCATCGGCAAGCTGGGTTCGCCGGAGACCAATGCGCAGAGTGTGCGTGACTTCAAGATCCTGCCGGAGTCGCTGGTCACGCCGTTCGGGTATGCGCAGCCGTACTTCGAGATGGCGCTGGGGCTGCTGCTGATCCTGGGGCTGGGGACGCGTCTGGTGGCGGTCTTCTCCGCGCTGCTGCTGTTGGTGTACATCGGCGGCATCATGTCGCTGGGTGCGCGGGGCATCGCCATCAGCTGCGGTTGTGGTGGCAGTGGTGGGCTGGTGCCCAAGGGGCACACGCGCTACACGCTGGACGTGCTGCGGGACCTGCTCTACATGGTTCCGGCGGCGTGGTTGATCTGGAAGCCGGCGTCTAAGCTCTCGCTGGAGCGGGCGCTGCTGGGTGACCCGATCTGACCTGTCCGATTGTTGCTTGATCATGGCCCCTGCACCATGGGGTCATGACGAGCTCTGGCGGCGGCGGTCCGCGACGTACCGGACGGGAGCGGGCCGCTGAGGCGCGCCGCCAGCAGGCTGCGGCTGAGCGGCGGCGGAAGCAGTTCATCGTTGGTGGCGTGGTGGTGGCGCTGATCGCGCTCGCGGTGTTGATCGGCGTGCTGGTGCAGCACAACCAGTCGAACAGTAATAAGAACGCTCGCAATGCCTATGGCGCCGGTCAGCCGTTTGCTGCGCCCTCCGGTGTGGTGCCGAGCCCCGGGACTGCCTCCGATCCCGGCGCCATCGTCTATGGCAAGGCCGGTGCCAAGGTCACCGTCGAGGTGGACGAGGACGTCCGCTGCCCCTTCTGTAAGGAGGCCGAGTCCTTCTTCGGCGCCACCAATAAGGAGTACGCCGACGCCGGCAAGATCCAGGTCCACTACCGGCTCGTCGACCTCATCGACCGCAACGGTGGTGGTCAGGGCTCGCTGGTCGGCGGCGCCACGCTGGCCTGCGCCGCGGATGTCGGGCAGGCCGAGTTCATCGCCTTCCACGACCTGATCTACAAGAACCAGCCGGATGAGAGCAACGACTCCTACGGCTCGGTGGACACCATGCTCAACCTCGCGGGCCAGGTCCCGAACCTGCGCAGTGCGACGTTCGACGAGTGCGCGCGCAGTGGCAAGTACGCGCAGTGGATCAAGGACAACTACAACTGGCTGAGCAAGAAGCTCGGTGGCAGCGTCGGCACGCCGGACATCTACATCGACGGAACTTCCTTCACGCTCAAGGACCCGAACGCCGTGCCCGGCACCCAGCAGACCGCCGACTACAAGGCTGCGCTTGACGCCGCCGTCGCGAAGCAGGGCTGATCCGCCTGGGTGTTCGCCCGATCGCGCCGGGCGCCGTCCGGCGGTGTCGCGCCGACACCGCCGGACGGCGGCCTAAAAGTTCCTGAAGGATTTGCCGCAACCCGAGCCACCTCCGGTGCGTTTCCACGTCGTCACCGCATAGGATGCGGTGCGCGCGCCCCGGGGATGGAACGGTGGTGTGCCCATACCAGACGGCATCGGACAGGGACTGTTAACGACGATGAGCCAGGCGAACCGGGTAGGGAAGCAGAACGCTCGCGAGCGGGTGTTGGCGGAGAAGATCGCCCGCCAGCGGGCTGAGCGGCGCCGCAAGCAGATGACCATCGGCGGTGTCGTCGTGCTGGTCGTCGGCGTGGCGGCGGGCGTCGGCATCGCGGTCTCCGCGGCCAAGCACAACAGCGCGCCCTACTCCGCCCCGGTCGCGGCGGTGGTCGACCCGGTCGCCAAGTCCGACAAGGCCACGGGCATCCACGTCGGCTCGGACGACGCCCCGGTGAAGATGAACGTGTTCGAGGACTTCCGCTGCCCGGTGTGCCAGGCGGTCGAGCAGGCGGTCGAGCCGACCTACCGGCAGTACGTCGAGGCCGGGAAGCTGCAGATCACCTACCACCCGGCGCGCATCATCGACAGCCACGACAACGGCACCGGGTCGCTCAACGGCGCCAACGCCGCGGCCTGCGCGCAGGACGAGGGCCAGTTCCTGCCCCTGCACGACCTGCTCTACGCGAACCAGCCGAACGAGTCGACCGACCCCTGGTCCTCCAAGACCCCGATCCTGGCGATCGCCGACCAGATCCCGTCGCTGAAGGCCAGCACCGCCTTCCAGAGCTGCGTGACCAGCGGTACGCACAACGGCTGGGTGCAGTCCAACGCCGACAACTTCAACAAGCTGGGTCTGCCGGGTACGCCGACGGTCTTCGTCGACGGCCAGCAGCTCTCCTTCACCCAGCAGACCCCGGCCGCGATCCTGCAGTACTTCCAGCAGCAGCTCGACGCCGCGTTCCAGAAGGACGGCGGCAAGGCCGGCACCAAGGCCACGCTGCCGACCGCGCCCAGCTCGGCGCCGTCGTCCGGGGCCTCGTCCTCCGCGCCGTCGACGCCGTCGTCCTCGGGCACGACGTCGGGCGCGCCGTCGACGTCCGGCTCGTCGTCCTCGACGTCCGGCTCGACGTCCGGCTCGACGTCCGGTTCCACCCCGAGCTCGTCGAAGTCCTGACCCGACCGCTGTCTGACCTGCGCCCACCCCCACCACCCGAGGACGCCCGCCCCCGATGAGCCACACCTGCGCGCACCAGGTCGCCACGTACCTGGCGGACCTCCCGAGTCCGACCAAGGCCCAGTACCACCTGGGCCCGATCCCGATCCGGATGTACGCCATGTGCATCCTGGCCGGGATCCTCGTCGCCGTCTGGCTCGGCGACAAGCGCTGGCGGGCCCGCGGGGGCAAGCCGCAGGAGGTCGTCGACATCGCCATCTGGGCGGTGCCGTTCGGCCTGGTCGGCGGGCGTCTTTACCACGTCATCACGACCTCGGCCCCGTACTTCGGCAAGGACGGGGACCCGGTCAAGGCGCTCTACGTCTGGCAGGGCGGTCTGGGGATCTGGGGCGCCATCGCGCTGGGCGCCGTCGGGGCGTACATCGGCTGCCGGCGGCGCGGTGCGAGCCTGCGCACGTTCGCCGACGCCGCGGCGCCGGGCATCGTGCTGGCGCAGGCGCTGGGCCGGTGGGGCAACTGGTTCAACAACGAGCTCTACGGCAGCCACACCAGCCTGCCGTGGGGTCTGAACGTGCACGTCATGGACACCACGACGCAGACCTCGGTGATCGGTCCGGACGGCAAGGCCGAACTGGTCGCCGGCGGGCCGTTCCACCCGACGTTCCTGTACGAGTCGATCTGGTGCGTCGGCGTCGCGGTGCTGTGCCTGTGGGCCGACCGGCGGTTCAAGCTCGGCTACGGCCGGGTGTTCGCGGTCTACGTCGCGGCGTACACCGTGGGCCGGTTCTGGATCGAGTCGCTGCGCATCGACGACGCGCACCACTTCCTGGGCATGCGGCTGAACGACTGGACCGCGATCATCGTGTTCGCCGGCGCGGTCGGGTACTTCGTGTGGTCCCGGAAGAAGTGCCCGGGGCGGGAGACCACCCCTTACCCGGCGGTCGCCGCGGAGACCTCCGAAACGCCTGAAGACGCTGGTGAGGACGCCCTTACTGAGGCTGCCCTTGTTGGCGAACAGGCTGGCGAACCTGGGAAACTGGAGGCGGACTCCGAGCCCGCCGCCGCGGACGAGGCTTCCGAAGCAGGTGAGGATGCATCCGTCGCTGCTGAGGAATCCGAAGTCGTAGTGGTCCCGGCCCAGGACGGCGGACCCGACGTGGTGTCGACACCGACCGGCAAGGCGAGCGAGTCCTCGAACCCGTAACGCCTGCCAGGATCGAGTCGATGAATCACCCTGACGCTTCCGTCCTTGTCCCCGATCCGACCACTGACGACGATTCCGGCTCCGGCCCCTCCGGCCCGGACGACCGTTCACACCCGGCCCACCAGGGCCCTTCCATCCCGAAGGACCACCACCGGGACGTCACCGGCGGCTGGCTGCGGCCGGCCGTCTTCGGCGTCACCGACGGCCTGGTGTCCAACTTCTCGCTGATCGCCGGCATGGCCGGGGGGGCGGCGGCGCACAAGACCATCGTGCTGACCGGCCTGGCCGGGCTGGTCGCCGGCGCGTGCTCGATGGCCGCCGGGGAGTTCATCTCGGTGGCCAGCCAGACCGAGGTCACCCAGGCCGAGATCGAGATGGAGCGGCTGGAGCTGGCCCGGCGGCCGGCCGCGGAGATGAAGGAGCTCGCCGAGTTCCTCACCGAGCGCGGGCTGGACCCCGATCTCGCGCTGGAGGCGGCGCGGCAGATCCACCGGGATCCGGACCAGGCGCTGATCGTGCACGTGCAGGAGGAGCTCGGGATCGACCCGACCGATCTGCCGAGCCCGGTGGTGGCCGCGGTGTCCAGTTTCGGGTCGTTCGCGATCGGCGCGGTGCTGCCGCTGCTGCCCTACCTGCTGGGTCTGAACCAGCTGTGGGTGGCGATGCTGCTGGCTTTCGGCGGCCTGTTCGCCTGCGGGGCGATAGTGTCGCGAGTGTCCTCCCGCTCCTGGTGGTTCTCCGGCCTGCGGCAGCTGCTGTTCGGCGCGGCGGCCGCGGTGGTGACCTTCGGACTCGGCGTGCTGATCGGCGGACACCTAGGCTGAGTCCCAATGATGTATAAATCACATCATCTGGGCTAAGCGGTGTTCGGCGGGCGTCGATCGGTGGGAGATGACTCGCGAGATCAGGTATTGAGGTTCGAGGCAACCAGTCGTGCCCCGCTCGCGTCGAAGACGTAGAGCATACGGGCAGACGCGGGGCCGCTGACGGGGATCGGGCGGCGCCGGATCAGGGCGAGGAGAGGTGCGGCTGGTGTCCGCGAAGAGCGAGGAGCTGGAAGGCCTGCGGGACGGCGAGCCGACCGACGGCGACGTCGGGGCGGTTCACGGGGACCGGGTGGTCGATTCTGATACCGATGCCGATGCCGACACCGCGGGTGCGGGCGCGGGCAGTGCCGAGCGCGCCGCGCTGGACGAGACCGTGTCGCTGCCGGCGGTGACGCCCCAGCAGGGAGACGCGCTGGCCGAGACGGTCTCGTTGACATCGGCCGGCGACCACGACCACATGCGGGTACGCCCGCAGGCTGCGACCGCCCCGCTCGACGCGACGCACATCACCCAGGAGCCCACCGGGCCCGCGGTGACCGACGTCGTGCCGGTGCCGGTCCCGCAGGACGTCGCGGACGAGACGGCGCGTGCCGTCGCCGAGGCTTCCGGCGACGTCGCCGGTTCTGCCGGTGGCGCGGGCGGTGGCGGCGGCGGTTTCCGGGGCGGCGACTCCGGCGGCGGTGATTCCGCCGACGGCCGCGACCACGGCCGCGACCACGGCCCGGACTCCGGTCCCGGCCACGAGGCCGCCGCGCACGCCGAGGCCGGCGACGAGGACGCCGAGGCTCCGTTCCCGGCGCGGCGCAAGCGCCACACTCCTTTGTACGGACGCGGTGTCCGGGTCTTGCCGTGGAAGCACAAGGCGCGCCTGAACCCGAAGCAACGCCGTCGCCGCAAGATCGTGGTGCGCTCGCTGTGGGGTTGCGTGCTGGTCTTCTTCGGCACCATCGCCTGGTCCATCACCGGTGCCCTGACCTCGCCGGGCACTGACACCGTGCAGGCGCGGCTGGCCGAGTGGGGCCACGACCACGGCCTCGCCGGCGTGGTGACGACGCTGGAGCAGTGGCAGTACGACCTGAACCCGCCGTCCAAGGGCGGTTCGGTGGACGTCAAGCAGTTCACCGACCTCGGCCCGACGAACGCGCCGCCGTCGGCCAAGCCGTCGAAGAACGGCGTCCCGAGCAAGCCCGGCGCGCCGAGCAGCCAGGCCGACGTGATCCCGATGCAGCCGCGCCTGCCGGCCCCGCCCGGGCTGACGCTGGAGTCCGGCGAGGGCGAGTTCCAGGTCGCGGTGCAGACCCCGAGCGGGCAGCCGGTGGTGCAGGTCGCGCGGGTCCGGCCGGACGCGACGTACACCGGCGTCACCGCCGACGTCGCGGTGATCGACCAGAAGCACTCCAGCTACGTGCTGCACCCCGGGCACGAGGGCGGGCTGAACTCGATCATCACCAACGTCCCGAACCAGATCGACGCCAACGCCCGCCCCAACCTGATCGCGCTGTTCAACGGCGGCTTCAAGATCAGCGAATCGCACGGCGGCTACTACGACCACGGCGTCACCGCCGCCCCCCTGGTCGACGGCGCGGCCAGCGAGGTCATCTTCAAGGACGGCCACATGGCGGTCGGCATGTGGGGCCGTGACTACAGCTTCCAGAAGAACGCCGACATCGCCAGCGTCCGCCAGAACCTGAAGCTGATGGTCGACAACGGCCAGGTCGTCTCCTACATCGACGACAGCTCCACCTGGGGCCGCGCCGACCACGGCTCGGCCGCGGTGTGGCGCTCCGGCGTCGGTGTGAAGGCGGACGGCGACATCGTCTGGGTCGGCGGCAACGAGCTGACCGCGCCCTCCCTGGCCCGCCTGCTGAAGGACGCCGGCGCCGTCCGCGCGATGCAGCTGGACATCAACCTGCGCTGGGCGGACTTCCAGTACTTCCCGAACCGCGACGGCAACCCGGACACCTCGAAGCTGTACGAGGACTTCCTGCAGGGCCCGAACAAGTTCTTCGTGAACTCCACGAAGGACTTCATGGCCGTGTACCTGCGCTGACAGCACCCCGGAGCACCACCAGCAGCGCGGCACACTGAAGTGCCGCGCTGCTCGCCATCGCGGCCCAGACCCCGGCGAGCCCGAACGGCCCGCTGAGCACGTGCGCCAGCACCACGGCCAGCACCGTCCCGACGACGGTCACCGGCAGCAACCGCCGCCCGCCGCGCCCGGTCGCGAGCACCCCCGACAGGCCGATCACCACCGCCGTCGGCACCAGGTACAGCGCCAGCCACCGCAGGAACACCACGCCGACCCCTGCCACGTCGGGGCGCGCGGTGAACGCGGCCATGATCCACGGCGCCGTGGCGGCGTACACCACGGCGGCGCCCAGACCCAGCACGGCACCGACGCCGAGGACCGCGGACCCGATGCGGCGATCGGGTGCGCTGCGCGCGGAGTGGATGGTCGCGGCCTGGCGGACGGCGTAGAAGGCCATGGAGGCGAAGTACATCGCCTTGGTGCCGATGCCATAGGCGGCCACGGCGGCGACGCCGAAGGTGGCGACGACACCGGCGAGCGCGGTCGCACCGGCCATGCGGACGATGAAGTCGGTGCCGAGCGGGGCGCCGGCTCGGGCGACTTCGAGGGCTGAGTGGGCGAGGTCGCGGACGCTGGCGGGGCGGGAGAGCACGGTGGCAGGGGGCTGGCTCGGTGCGATGGCCGGGCTGCCGATCGGCGATGCCGATTCGCGATCACCTGCTTCGAGCAGCACGACCGGCGCGAGCTTGCCTGCTGAGCCGGCGACGTCGGGGGCTAGCGGTGCCTTCGCTGAGGTGGGCGCGGCGGCTTCGAGCAGCGCGACTTGCGGGAGCTCGGCTGCCGAGCTGGCGAGGCCGCTGGCTCGCGGTGCCTTCGCTGAGGTGGCGAGTACCGGGTCGGCGGCTTGCCGGAGCGTGACCTGCGCGCGCTTGGCTGCCGGGTCGGCGGCTTCGAGCGCGGTGCCTACCGTGGTCTTGCTTGCTGCGCTGGCGAAGTCATGGCTGGGCGGTGTGTTTACTGTGCTGGTGTTCGGAGTTTGCGCGGGCCGGTCCTCCACAGCCCGCCGCCGAACCAGCACCGCCGCGACCGCCAGCATCGCCCCGCGCCCCGTCACCGTCGCGATCGCGGCGCCGTGCACACCGAGCCCGAGCCCGTAGATCAGCGTCGGATCGAGCACCAGGATCAGTGCGTTGGTCCCCATCGCCAGCCGCATCGGGGTGCGCGTGTCGCCGAGCCCTTTGAACACCGCGTCCACCGTGATCTGGCCGAAGTACACCGCCAGCCCCGGGATCGAGATCGCCAGGTAGCTCAACGCCGCCCGGCGCGCGTCGCCCTCGCCGGCGCCGAAGAACAGCCCCACCACCTGCCCCCGGAACGCCAGCCCGCCGCCGACCACCACCGCTGTGATCACCGCCGACAGCGCCGCGCCGCCACGGATCGCCGCGTGCCGTCCCTGCGCCGTCGCACGCGCCGCCACCAGCACCGTCGTGCCCGCGCCGGCGATGTACAGCAGGCCCAGGACCAGGTTCTCCAGGTTCGTGGCCAGCGCCACCGCCGCCGTGGGCGCCGGGCCCAGGTGCGCGACCCAGGCCACGTCGATGATGCCGGCGACCACTCCCGCCAGCAGTTCCACGTACACCGGCCACGCCAGTGCCACGATCGCGCGCCGATGCCCCGCTGTTCCGATGCTCATGCGACCCACCCCCATCCGACTCGCCCTCGTACCTCGTTTCGCTGTACCTCGAATCGAGGTAACACGAAAAGAGGTAGCATGAGCCGCGCCGCTCTGGCAACCGCCCGACCATGCAGGAGTCCCGATGCTCCCCCTGGCGATCCTCGGCTTCCTGGCCGAAGGCCCCCTCCACGGCTACCAGCTCAAGGAGCGCATCACCGCCCTCACCGGGCACGTCAAGCCGGTCAGCGACGGCGCCCTCTACCCGGCCATCAGCCGCCTGGAGTCGCAGGGCCGCCTGGAGCGCTGGCCCGAGCCCGGCGCCGGCGCCGCCACCCGCCAGGTCCTCGGCCTCACCGACGCCGGCCGCGCCGAGTTGGCCCGGCGGCTGCGCGAGCCCACCGAGGTGGAGATCACCGACCGGAACCGCTACTTCACGATCTTGGCGTTCCTGCACCGACTCGAAGACCCCGCCGCGCAGGCCGCCGTCCTGCGCCGCCGCCTGGCCTTCCTCGACGCGCCCGGGGCCGGGTTCTTCTTCGGCGCGGACGGCAAGCCGGTCAAGGCCGAGGACGCCCCGACCCTCTTCCAGCGCGGCATGGGCCAGATCGCGCGCGCGACGGCGCGGGCCGAACGTGAGTGGTTGCACACCGCCATCGCCGAGTTGGACGGCGCATCGGGGGAATAGGGACAAGGACAAGCATCGCGTGCGAGCCGCCGAAGTCCCGCGCCGGAGTTCGTCACCGCTCGTCACCGCCCCTGTAGCGGCACCGTCCGCGATGGGAGGCATCCCGTCAGACCCCTGCGGCGCACTCCGCCCGGCTCAAGATCGACATCAATTTCGCCAGTCTCATCATCCGGAACACATCTCGGGATCGTCCGTCCCGCACTGTGAGATAGTCCACTCCCCACCCGCCCCACCATGTTGTAACCTCTGCTTACACCTGATCGGATTGCGCAAGGGCCAAAGACGTCCCGCCGTGCCAGACTGACACGACGGAAGGACAGCCCTCATGGCATTCCCAGCCATACCGACCGGTCGCCCCGGATCCTCCCGCCTCGAAAGCCACGCCGTGGCCGAGCCCAGCACGCCCGCCACACCTGCCGCACTGACCGCGCCCGCCGCGGCCACCACCAGCGCCGCCCCGCTGTTCTCGGCGCTGCCCCCGGCGCAGGGCCTGTACGACCCGCGCGCGGAGAAGGACTCCTGCGGCGTCGCGTTCGTCGCGACGCTCACCGGCGTGCCCAGCCACTCCATCGTCGACCAGGCCCTGCAGGCGCTGGTCAACATGGAGCACCGCGGAGCCTCCGGCGCCGAGCCCTCGACCGGCGACGGCGCCGGCATCCTGGTGCAGGTTCCGGACGCGTTCCTGCGCGCCGTGCTGGCCGAACACGCAAACCCGAACGGACGTTTCGACCTCCCGCCGTCCGGGCACTACGCCGTCGGAGTGGCCTTCCTCCCCACCGACGACGACGCCGCACGGGAGGCCGAGGCCCGCGTCGAGGCCATCGCGGCCGAGGAGCACCTGGCCGTCCTCGGCTGGCGCGACCTGCCCACCAACCCTGAAGGGCTGGGCAACGGCGCGCTTTCTGTCATGCCCCGGTTCCGCCAGCTGTTCGTCACCGGCACCGCCGGGCAGGCCGGCATCGAGCTGGACCGGCTGGCCTTCGCCCTGCGCAAGCGCGCCGAGCGCGACGCCGAGGTGTACTTCCCCTCGCTCAGCTCGCGCACCCTGGTCTACAAGGGCATGCTCACCACCGCGCAGCTGGAGACCTTCTTCCCGGACCTGCTCGACGAGCGCTTCGCCAGCGCCATCGGCCTGGTGCACTCCCGCTTCAGCACCAACACCTTCCCGGCCTGGCCGCTGGCCCACCCCTACCGGTTCGTCGCGCACAACGGCGAGATCAACACGGTCATCGGGAACCGCAACTGGATGCGGGCCCGCGAGTCCGACCTGGCCACCGACCTGATCCACGGCGACCTGAACCGGCTGTTCCCGATCTGTACGCCCGGCGCCTCCGACTCCGCCTCCTTCGACGAGGCCCTGGAGCTGCTGCACCTGGCCGGCCGCAGCCTGCCGCACGCCGTGCTGATGATGATCCCCGAGGCGTGGGAGAACCACGGCGAGATGGACGCCGCCCGGCGCGCCTTCTACCAGTTCCACTCCTCCTTCATGGAGCCCTGGGACGGCCCGGCCGACATGGTCTTCTCCGACGGCACCCTGATCGGCGCGGTCCTGGACCGCAACGGCCTGCGCCCCTCCCGCTACTGGGTCACCGACGACGGCCTGGTGGTCCTGGCCAGCGAGTTCGGCGTCCTGGACATCGACCCGGCGACCGTGGTCCGCAAGGGCCGCCTGCAGCCCGGCAAGATGTTCCTGGTCGACACCGCGGCCGGCCGCATCGTCGAGGACGAGGAGATCAAGTCCGCGCTGGCCGCCGCCGAGCCGTACGCCGAATGGCTGCACGCCGGCCGGATCAAGCTCGACAAGCTCCCCGAGCGCGAGCACATCGTGCACACCCGGGCCTCGGTCACCCGCCGCCAGCAGACCTTCGGCTACACCGAGGAGGAACTGCGGGTCCTGCTGGCCCCGATGGCCCGCACCGGCGGCGAGCCGCTGGGTTCCATGGGCTCGGACTCCCCGGTCGCGGTGCTCTCCGAGAAGCCGCGCCTGGTCTTCGACTACTTCTCCCAGCTGTTCGCACAGGTCACCAACCCGCCGCTGGACGCCATCCGGGAAGAGCTGGTCACCAGCCTGGCCACCACCATCGGCCCGGAGACCAACCTGCTGGAGCCCTCGGCCGCGGCCTGCCGCCAGGTCGAGGTGACCTTCCCGGTCATCGACAACGACGAGCTGGCCAAGCTCATCCACATCAACGCCGACGGCGACCTACCGGGCCTGCGCGCGGTCACCGTCTCAGGGCTCTACCGGGTCGCCGGCGGCGGCCTGGCGCTGCGGGCCCGGCTGGAGGAGATCCGCGAGGAGGTCTCCAAGGCCATCGCCGGCGGCGCGCGCATCATCGTGCTCTCCGACCGGCACTCCGACGCCGAGAACGCCCCGATCCCCTCGCTGCTGCTCACCTCGGCGGTGCACCACCACCTGATCCGCGAGAAGACCCGCACCCACGTCGGCCTGGTCGTCGAGGCCGGCGACGTGCGCGAGGTGCACCACGTCGCGCTGCTGATCGGCTACGGCGCCGCGGTGGTGAACCCCTACCTGGCGATGGAGTCGGTCGAGGAGATGGCCGGCTCGGGCCACCTCGGCCTGATCGAGCCCGAGCAGGCGATCAGGAACCTGATCAAGGCCCTCGGCAAGGGCGTGCTGAAGGTGATGTCCAAGATGGGCATCTCCACGGTCGCCTCCTACCGCGGCGCGCAGATCTTCGAGGCCGTCGGCCTGGCGCAGGACGTCGTCGACGAGTACTTCGTCGGCACGACCAGCAAGCTCGGCGGCGTGGGCCTGGAGACGCTGGCCGAGGAGACCGCGCGCCGGCACGCCCGCGCCTACCCCAAGCAGTCCGGCACCTCCCGCCTGGCGCACCGCCGGCTGGAGATCGGCGGGGAGTACCAGTGGCGCCGCGAGGGCGAGCCGCACCTGTTCGACCCGGACACCGTCTTCCGGCTCCAGCACTCCACGCGTGAGAAGCGGTACGACATCTTCAAGCAGTACACCTCGCGCGTCGACGAGCAGTCCGAGCGGCTGATGACGCTGCGCGGCCTGTTCAAGATCAAGGACGGGGAGCGTCCCTCCATCCCGATCGAAGAGGTCGAGCCCGTCTCCGAGATCGTCAAGCGCTTCTCGACCGGGGCCATGTCTTACGGCTCCATCTCTTATGAGGCGCACCAGACGCTCGCGATCGCCATGAACCAGCTGGGCGCCAAGTCCAACACCGGCGAGGGCGGCGAGGACGTCGAGCGGCTGCGCGACCCGGAGCGCCGCAGCAAGATCAAGCAGGTCGCCTCCGGCCGGTTCGGCGTCACCGCCGAGTACCTGGCCGCGGCCGAGGACATCCAGATCAAGATGGCCCAGGGCGCCAAGCCCGGCGAGGGCGGCCAGCTGCCCGGCCACAAGGTGTACCCGTGGGTGGCCAAGACCCGGCACTCCACGCCGGGCGTCGGCCTGATCTCCCCGCCGCCGCACCACGACATCTACTCGATCGAGGACCTGGCGCAGCTGATCCACGACCTGAAGAACGCCAACCGCGACGCGCGCGTGCACGTCAAGCTGGTCGCCGAGGTCGGCGTCGGCACGGTGGCGGCCGGGGTGTCCAAGGCGCACGCCGACGTGGTCCTGATCTCCGGGCACGACGGCGGCACCGGCGCCAGCCCGCTGACCTCGCTCAAGCACGCCGGCGCGCCGTGGGAGCTGGGCCTGGCCGAGACCCAGCAGACGCTGCTGCTCAACGGCCTGCGTGACCGCATCGTGGTGCAGACCGACGGCCAGCTCAAGACCGGCCGCGACGTGGTCATCGCGGCGCTGCTCGGCGCCGAGGAGTACGGCTTCGCCACCGCGCCGCTGGTCGTCTCCGGCTGCGTCATGATGCGCGTGTGCCACCTGGACACCTGCCCGGTGGGCGTCGCGACGCAGAACCCTGAGCTGCGCGCCCGGTTCAGCGGCCGGCCCGAGTTCGTGGTCACCTTCTTCGAGTACCTGGCCGAGGAGGTGCGCGAGCACCTGGCCGCGCTCGGCTTCCGGTCGCTGGAGGAGGCGGTCGGCCACGCCGAACTGCTCGACACCGCCGCGGCCGTGGCGCACTGGAAGGCCTCCGGCCTGGACCTGGCGCCGCTGTTCCACGTCCCCGAGCTGCCCGAGGGCACCCCGCTGCACCAGACCCGCCAGCAGGACCACGGCCTGGACAAGGCCCTGGACCACCGGCTGATCGAGGTCGCGCAGCCGGCGATCCGCGACGGCGAGCCGGTGCGCGCGCAGTTCGAGATCCGCAACGTCAACCGCACCGTCGGCACGATGCTCTCGCACGAGGTGGTGAAGGTGCACCGCGGCGAGGGCCTGGCCGAGGGCACCATCGACCTGACCTTCGTGGGCTCGGCCGGCAACTCCTTCGGCGCCTTCCTGGCCCCCGGCATCACCCTGCGCCTGGAGGGCGACGCCAACGACTACGTCGGCAAGGGCCTGTCCGGCGGCCGGATCGTGGTCCGCCCGCACCGCGACGCCGCGACGATCAACGACGCCGCCGAGCGCAACGTGATCGCCGGCAACGTCATCGCCTACGGCGCCACCAGCGGCCGCATCCACCTGCGCGGTACCGTCGGCGAGCGCTTCTGCGTCCGCAACTCCGGCGCCACCGCCGTCGTGGAGGGCGTCGGCGACCACGCCTGCGAGTACATGACCGGCGGCACCGTGGTCATCCTCGGCGAGCACGGCCGCAACCTGGCCGCCGGCATGAGCGGCGGCACCGCCTACGTCCTGGACCTGAAGGTCTCCCGGGTGAACTCCGAGATGGTCAACGTCGAAGCCCTGGACGCCGAGGACCGAGCCCTGCTCCACACCCTGGTCCAGGACCACCAGGAGGAGACCGGCTCGGCCGTCGCGGCGGCGCTGCTCGCCGACTGGAGCGGCAGTGCTGTAGGGCGCTTCGCCAAGATCATGCCGGTCGACTACAAGCGGGTGCTCACCGCCCGTGCCGCGGCACAGGCCGCCGGGCTGAACGAAGAGCAGACCCTCGACAAGATCATGGAGGCCACCCGTGGCTGACCCTCGTGGTTTCCTCACCACCCCGCAGCAGCACCCGGAGCGCCGCCCGGTCACCGAGCGCGTCCAGGACTGGAAAGAGGTCTACAAGCCCGGGGGCCTGCTGCCGATCGTCAGCAAGCAGGCCGGCCGCTGCATGGACTGCGGCATCCCCTTCTGCCACAACGGCTGTCCGCTCGGGAACATCATCCCGGAGTGGAACGACCTGGTGTGGAAGGGCGACTGGGAGGGTGCCTCCGACCGGCTGCACGCGACCAACAACTTCCCGGAGTTCACCGGGCGGCTGTGCCCGGCGCCGTGCGAGACCGCGTGTGTGCTGGGGATCAACCAGCCGCCGGTGACCATCAAGAACGTCGAGGTCTCCATCATCGACCGGGCCTGGGAGGACGGGACCGTCAAGCCCCTGCCGCCCGAGCGCCTGTCCGGCCGGACGGTCGCGGTGATCGGCTCCGGTCCTTCGGGTCTGGCCGCCGCGCAGCAGCTCACGCGGGCCGGGCACACCGTCGCGGTCTACGAGCGCGCCGACCGCATCGGCGGCCTGCTGCGCTACGGCATCCCCGAGTTCAAGATGGAGAAGCGCCACCTGAACCGGCGGATCGAGCAGATGCGCGCGGAAGGCACCAAGTTCCGTCCCGGCATGCACATCGGCGTGGACCTCACGGGCGACGCGCTGCTGGCCCGGTACGACGCGATCGTGCTCGCGGTCGGCTCGACCAAGGCGCGCGAGCTGGACGTGCCCGGCCGCGACCTGGCCGGGATCCACCAGGCGATGGACTACCTGCCCTACGCGAACAAGACCTGCGAGGGCGACTACCTGACCGCGCCGATCGACGCGTTCGGCAAGCACGTGGTGGTCATCGGCGGCGGCGACACCGGCGCGGACTGCCTGGGCACGGCCACGCGCCAGGGCGCCGAGTCGGTCACGCAGCTGGAGATCATGCCGCAGCCCGGCGAGGAGCGGCCGGCGAACCAGCCGTGGCCGACCTATCCGATGATCTTCCGGGTCTCCTCGGCGCACGAGGAGAACGGCGAGCGCGTCTACGCGGTGTCCACCACCGAGTTCGTGGGCGACGACAACGGCCGGGTCAGGGCCCTGCGCCTGGTCGAGGTGCGGTTCGAGGGCGGGCGTCCGGTCCCGGTGGCCGGCACCGAGCGCGAGATCCCCGCGGACCTGGTGCTGCTGGCCATGGGCTTCGTCGGCCCCGAGCGCGGCAACGGCCTGATCGACCAGCTCGGCCTGGCCCTGGACGAGCGCGGCAACATCGCGCGCGACAGCGAGTACGCCACCAACGTGCCGGGCGTGTTCGTGGCCGGGGACGCCGGCCGCGGGCAGTCGCTGATCGTGTGGGCGATCGCCGAGGGCCGCTCGGCGGCCAGCTCGGTGGACGCCTACCTGTCCGGCTCGACCACGCTGCCCAAGCCGATCCCGCCGACGGCCAGGCCGGTGACGGTGTGAGAGACGGCGCGGCCACCCGCATCGCAGTGCTTTGCGGGTGGCCGCGCCGTGTCGGTGTCGGTGTCGGCCCCGGCGTCCTCGGCCCGGCAACTGGCGAGATGACTCAGTGCTGATTCGCCAGCAGGATGATCCCCATGATCCACAGCAGCAGCGTGACGATGCCGAGCACGAACCCGGCCTGCGCCACGCCGCGGTTGGTGGCCTCGCCGCGGGCCACGCGGTTCAGCCCGATCCGCCCGAAGACGATCGCCAGGATGCTGCACGGGCCGATCAGGAAGCCGACGAGCCCCAGCACCAGCGCCGCGACGCCCATGCCGTTGCGGCGCCGGACCGGGGGAGCGCCGTAGCCGCCGTACTCGTAGCCGCTGCCGCCGCTGTAGGTCGGATAGGCCTCCGGCGGGAGCGGCGGCGGGGCCGGGTACTGCGGGAACTGCTGGTCCGGAGCCGGGTACTGCGGCTCCGGGCGCGGCTCAGGTCCTGGCTCCGGCTCCGGCCTCGGCCCAGGTCCCGTCCCGGGCTCCGTCGCCCGCTCCGGTTCGTGGCCTTCGAGTCCTTCGCGGCCCTCGCGGCCGAGGTGCACCGCCGAAACGGGAGGCTCGATCGGCGAGGAAGGAGGCTGAGCCGGCTCTTCCGGCGACCGGTCCGGCCCCGGTACCGGCCCCGTCTCCGCGGGCTCGGAGGGCTCCGGGGGAGGAGGTGTCGTCATGGAGGCCAATTGTCTCCGTTACACCTGGTTCATTCCATACAGACACACGGTGAACGGGGGTCGAAAGTTGTGTTCGGATCCGTGGGAACTTGTCAGACCCGAAAAAGCTACTAACGAGTAGGACATAAGGTAGTAGGCATGCGCCGCGCGAAAATCGTTTGTACCCTGGGCCCGTCTGCCGGAACCCTGGAGCAGCTCACCGCTCTGGTGGCGGCCGGCATGAATGTGGCCCGTCTGAATCTCTCGCATGGTTCCTATGAGGACCACGAAGAGCGATATCGCAACGTCCGGCAGGTCGCGACCACCAGCGGTCAGGCCATCGGCATCCTTGTCGACCTGCAGGGCCCCAAGATCCGGCTCGGCACCTTCGCCAACGGCAAGGAGGTCCTGGCCAACGGCGCGCAGTTCACCATCACCACGCGCGACGTCGCCGGGGACGCCTCCATTTGCGGCACCACCTACAAGGGGCTGCCCGGCGACTGCAAGCCCGGGGACCGGATCCTCGTCGACGACGGCAAGCTCTGCCTTGAGGTGGAGAGCGTCAGCGACACCGACGTGGTGACCCGGGTCATCGAGGGCGGCCCGATCTCCAACAGCAAGGGCATCAACCTGCCGGGCGTGTCCGTGTCGGTCCCGGCGCTGTCCGAGAAGGACGAGCTGGACCTGCGCTGGGCGCTGGGCAAGCCGGCGCCCGGGCACGGCAACCCGGGTGTGCGCGCCGACATGATCGCGCTGTCCTTCGTCCGGGACGCCGTCGACATCGAGCGCGTCCACGAGATCATGGACGAGGTCGGCCACCGGGTGCCGGTGATCGCCAAGATCGAGAAGCCGCAGGCGGTGGCCAACCTGGACGCCATCGTCGACGCCTTCGACGCGATCATGGTGGCCCGCGGCGACCTGGGGGTGGAGCTCCCGCTGGAGCAGGTCCCGATGGTGCAGAAGCGCTGCATCACGCTGTCCCGCCGCAACGCCAAGCCGGTCATCGTGGCCACCCAGATGCTGGACTCGATGATCACCAACTCCCGGCCCACCCGCGCCGAGGTCTCCGACGTGGCCAACGCGGTCCTGGACGGCACCGACGCGGTGATGCTCTCCGCCGAGACCTCGGTCGGCGCCTACGCGGTGCAGACCGTGGAGACCATGGCCAAGATCATCACCGCGGCCGAGGAGGAGACCCTGGCCGCCGGCCTGAAGCCGGCCCTGAGCAAGCCGCGCACCAAGGGCGGCGCGGTCGCCCGCGCGGCGGCCGAGCTCGGCGAGAACCTGTACGCCAAGTACCTGATCGCCTTCACCGAAAGCGGCGACACGGCGCGCCGGCTGTCCCGCTACCGCCCGCCGACACCGCTGATCGCCTTCACCCCGCACAACGAGATCCGCAACCAGCTCGCACTGAGCTGGGGCATCCGCACCTTCTGCAGCCCCGAGGTCGAGCACACCGACGAGATGGTGCGCCAGGTCGACACCGAGCTCCTGCAGCTGGAACTCTGCAAGGCCGGTGACACGGTCGTCATCATTGCCGGATCGCCCCCCGGCATCCCCGGCTCCACGAACGCGGTGCGGGTGCACCGGGTCGGCGACGCCATCGGCGGCGCCGCACCGGCTTACCGCGAGCTGCGGTAAGGCTCAGGCGGTAAGGCGGTTCTCATCGCCGTGACCGTCTCACGAGGACTGGTCGGGCACTGACTCTCGCGCGCTGCGGCGTCGATCCGGATCCGGATCGACGCCGTTTTCGCCGGTCGGGCCCGCGACAATGGTCAGAACTTGGGACCGACGTGAAGGTCCATGAGGGCTATGGAGTTCTTCTTGGCCACGGAGATGTTGCGCCAGTTCGCGTAACGCCACTCGACGCCGACCACGTCGAGCGCCCAGCAGTAGAGATCGCGGATATCGGATGAGACGTTGCTGAAGAAGTAGCGGGTGTACTCGTAGCGCTTGCGCTCTCCGGCGATGACCTTCTCGGTCCAGTTGGTGATGCGACACCCGTCGGAGTGGATCAAGCCGCGGATGAACTCCCAGGGATGGGACTCGACGATCTCACTCTGCCAATCAGCGAGCTCGATCTTGCGGGTGTGCTTCATGCCCGGACCATGCTGCGGGAACATGCACACCCAATGGCTGGAGTACATTTTCACTTCGGTCATGCCGACGCGTTGGAGCCTGGTCACGCCGCACGGCGGCGCGACCGCCCGCAGTGCTTCGGACGCCGCTTCGATGAGGCCGGGCCAAGCATCGCCGCACGCGATGGTGAGGGTATGGACCCGGTGCTGTGGAGCCTTGGTAATGCAGCCGTCACCAAGGTAGAGGCCGAGCAGGTACGAGTAGGCAGTCCGGTCGAGCTCGGCGCCGTCGCACCGCGGGCAGTAGGGCGTCTCTGCTCTGGTCTTCGGGTACAGGTCGGGGTTCCTGGTCCGGTCGTCGAACTTCCAGGACCCGACTGTGCCTTTGGGCACGTCAAGGCTTCGGGCGATCTCGGCGTTGGGGACTCCGGCACGACACATCGCGATACTGCGCGCCCTGATGTCGGGGTTGTGCATGATGCCCAGACTGTCCGGCGCGGGCGCGCCGCGCAGGAAAACCAAAACCCGTTCGCTCAATCTCGAAGCGAACGGGCGGTATTTCCCTTTTCGTGCCCCAAGCGGGATTCGAACCCGCACTGTATGGTGTTTGAGACCATTGCCTACTGCCAGTTGGGCTATTGGGGCGCATTATCTGTTTCTTGTGCTCGGGGTCATCGAGCGTTTCACAGCATACCGGACTGGGCACCGGCCCCCGCAACCGCCTTCCCCGCAGGTAGGCTCGTACCGAAACAGAACACCGGCACGCCGCCCAGTGAGGATCCCATGGCCACCGAGTCCACCCCCGCCCGCCGAGTGATCATCGCCGAGGACGAGGCGCTGATCCGCCTGGACCTGAAGGAGATGCTTCAGGAGGAGGGTTACGAGGTCGTCGCCGAGGCCTCCGACGGGGCGGCCGCGGTGCGGCTGGCCGAGGAGTTCCGGCCGGACCTGTGCATCTTCGATGTGAAGATGCCGGTGCTGGACGGGATCACCGCCGCCGAGCGGGTGATCGAGGCGCGGATCGCGCCGGTGCTGATCCTCACCGCCTTCTCCCAGCGCGATCTGGTGGAGCGGGCTGCCGAGGCCGGGGTGATGAACTACCTGGTCAAGCCGTTCACCAAGGACAAGCTGGTGCCCGCGATCGAGATCGCGGTGTCCCGGCACACCCAGCTGAAGGCGTTGGAGGGCGAGGTCGCGGACCTGGCCAGCCGGCTGGAGACGCGCAAGCTGGTGGACCGGGCCAAGGGGATCCTGCAGACCGCGCACGGCATGACCGAGCCGGAGGCCTTCCGCTGGATCCAGAAGACCTCGATGGACCGGCGGATGACCATGAAGGAGGTCGCCGAGGTGGTCATCAGCGGGTCGACGGCGGTCGGCTCGCCCACCGCCGGGCACAGCACCGCCGCCAAGGCGGAGTGAGCGCGGCTCGACGGTATAACGATCTTACGATCCGGCCGGTGGTTGTGACGGTGGTCACGCCGCCGGCCGGTGTCGTCCCCCGCGCCGCAGGCGTGCCGGGGGCCCCGCGCGCACCACGGCATCCGTAACATCCCAGCGCCAGGGGCACTGATTACCGGCCCTGCGATGACCCCGACACGGCAGGTCGAGAAGATCAACGGACCTCAAAACTCTCCGGCGCCGGGAACCGGGCCACTTGCGGGGTTTTGGCTCTGGTCGGAGCCTCCTCCCGGTTGGTAACGAGAGCATCACGCGATCTCGGACCCCCTCCCCACGGCTGACGTTCGGCACTAGCCTTCCCATCACCCATGTGGTGACCGCGTGAATTCGGACGAGCACCAAAGCCCAATAGGCGCCGATGCTCGTCCGACGATCAGGGAGGATCTGGAAGTGCGGACCATCAACCGAATGCGGGCTGGCGCTGTCATCGTGGCGGGCGTGCTCGCGCTTTCGGCTTGTGCGGGAAGCTCGACGAAGTCCGGTAGCGGCTCGTCGTCGAGTTCGACCGGGAGCGGAAGCTCCACGTCGGCCGCGAATAATAAGCCCACGCTGGAGATCGGCGTGCAGGGCCCGCTGTCGGGCCAGAACCAGGCCCTGGGCCTGAACATCGACTGGGGCGTCAAGCTCGCCGTGAAGCAGGCGAACGACAAGGGCGACCTGCCGTTCAACCTGGTCGTCAAGGACTCCGACGACCAGGGCGACCAGTCCAAGGGCGCGACCGCCGCGCAGCTGCTGATCCAGGACCCGAAGGTGGTCGGCGTCGTCGGCCCGGCCTTCTCCGGTCCGACCGCGGCCTCCGGCGCGCTGTACTCCGGCGCCAACCTCGTGGCCGTCAGCCCCTCGGCGACCCGTCCGTCCCTGACCTCCTCCGGCTACAAGACCTTCTACCGCGTCGTGGCCAACGACAGCGTGCAGGGTCCGGCGGCCGCCGACTACATGGTCAAGGTGCTCAAGGCCACCAACGTCTACGTGGTCGACGACAAGACCCAGTACGGCCAGGGCCTGTCCACCGCGATCGTGGCCGAGCTGCACAAGGACAGCGCCACGGTCGAGACCGACAGCGCGCCGCAGGGCACGCAGGACTACTCGCAGCTGGCTTCCAAGGTCGCCTCCTCGGGTGCCAAGGCCATGTACTACGCGGGCTACTACGCCGACGGCGGCGTGTTCGCCAAGGCGCTGAAGGCCGCCGGGTACACCGGCACCATGCTCTCCGGCGACGGGTCGAAGGACCCGAACTTCATCACCACCGCCGGGCAGGACGCGGCCGAGGGCTGGCAGTTCACCTGCCCCTGCCTGGACGCCGGCAGCGACCCGAAGTACGCCTCGTTCGTGACCGCCTACAAGGGGCTGTCCAACGCCGCCCCCGGTACGTACTCGATCGAGGGCTACGACGCGGCGAACGTCATCATCAGTGTTCTGAAGACCCTGAACACCGCCAGCCCGACCCGGGCCGCGGTGGCCGCGGGCGTGGCCACGGTGGACTACCAGGGTCTGTCCAAGGAGATCAAGTTCACTCCCACCGGTGACATCTCCGGAACCGCGATCTACGCGTACAAGATCCAGAGCGGCGTGATCACACTGCTCGGCGACATCTCCAAGATGCCGGGTATCGGCAGCTGATCTGAGGCAGGGCCGGTGCCCGGCGATCTCGATCGGCGGGCACCGGCACGGTTCCTGTTTCTAGGCGCCCGGGTCAGCCAGGCCCGACAGCGTCGCAAAGACGAGACCCTCCCGCGAGCCGTGGCCCGCTTGGTTCCACAGCGGGCCGCGGCTTTCGTGTGGCATCGGGCCACCCCCGCAACCCTGACGCCTCCTGCACAGGAAGCCCTTTATGTACATCACCCAACACTTTTGGGAGCTACTGTTCCAAGGGATCAGGCTCGGCTCCCTCTACGCCCTGATCGCCATCGGCTACACCATGGTCTACGGCGTGCTCCAGCTGATCAACTTCGCGCACAGCGAGGTGTTCATGTCCGGCGCCCTGGGCGGCGTGTTCATGCTCACCGCGCTGGTCGGCACCGGCGGCAAGATCCCCAGCGGCTTCGCGGCCTTCGAGTACACCGCCCTGGCCCTGCTGGCCGGCGCCGCGGTGGGCGCGGCCATCGCGTTCTCCCTGGAGCGGGTGGCCTACAGGCCGCTGAGAAAACGCCACGCGCCCAAACTGGTGTACCTGATCACCGCGATCGGCGCCTCGATCTTCCTGTACAACCTCGCCGGCAAGCTGTTCGGCCGCAACAACCTGCAGGTCCCGGAGTCCTTCCACTCCGGAAAGGTTTTCGTCCTGCCCGGTAGCGGGGCCGCCGGGCCGCGCACGGTCAAGACTCTGGACGTACTGATCATCGCGACCGCCGTGATCATGATGATCCTGCTGGACCTGCTGATCTCCCGCACCAAGCTGGGCGCCGGCATCCGGGCCGTGGCGCAGGACGCCGAGACCGCTCAGCTCATGGGCGTGGACGTGTCCAAGGTGATCTCCCGGACGTTCATCATCGGCGGTCTGCTGGCCGGCGTCGGGGGCGTGCTGTACGCGATGTTCCACGCGGTGACGTACACGATGGGCTTCGTCCCGGGCATCAAGGCGTTCACCGCCGCGGTGCTCGGCGGCATCGGCAACGTCCGCGGCGCCATGCTCGGCGGTCTGCTGCTGGGCATCGTGGAGAGCTTCAGCCAGGGCATCTTCTCTCTGGAGTGGGTTGACGTGGTCTCCTTCGTGGTCCTGGTCGGGGTCCTGCTGATCCGCCCGACCGGCATCCTGGGCGAGCGGACGGGGAGGGCGGCGTGACGGCCTCGATCTCTGAGCTGTCGGCGCAAGTCCGACAGCTGCGCAGCCATGAGACGTGGTGGCGCAACCCGCTGTTCGCGCGGCTGTTCGGCATCATCGCGCTGTTCATGGTGCTCAGCATCCTGACGAACCAGACGCAGGGCTCTTCCAGCAACTACACGCTGGTGGTCAAGGACAGCTGGTTCTCCGCACGCGGCGCCGAGTACCTCGTCGGCGCGGTCGTGGTCTGGCTGATCGCCGAGCTGTGGCGGATCCGCGGACTGGGCCGCATCGCCTCGCAGGCGGTGGCGCCGGTACGGCAGGTCAAGGACGCCCGGGCGCTGAAGAACCTGTGGGTCAAGCGCGGCGGCCTGGTGCTGCTCGTGGTCGTGGCGATCCTGCTGCCGAACGTGGGCCTGTTCACCCTGCCGTACTTCCAGTCCGTGCTCTCCGACCAGGTCGGCGTGTACGTGCTGGCCGCGGTCGGGCTGAACGTGGTGGTCGGCTGGGCCGGCCTGCTGGACCTGGGCTACATCGCGTTCTTCGCGATCGGCGCCTACACCACCGCCATCTTGTCCGGCAAGCTCCCGATCGGCGCCGACGGCAACCCCGAGGCGCACCCGCCGATCCACCTGAACCTGTTCTTCGCGTTCCCGATCGCGGTCCTGCTGACCATGGCGGCCGGCCTCATCCTGGGTGCTCCGACGCTGCGGCTGCGGGGCGACTACCTGGCGATCGTGACGCTGGGCTTCCACGAGATCGTGCTGAACATCGCCCGGAACAACCCGAAGAACATCACCGGCGGCGCGCTGGGCGCGACCGGGATCTCGACGTTCCGGTTCAACCTGTTCGGCATCCACTACGACTGGAACACCAACGATTCCAAACCGTACTGGTATCTGGCGATCGGGTTGATCATCGTCGTGGTCTTCGCCTTCCGAAGGCTGGAGCACTCCAAGGTCGGCCGGACCTGGACGGCGATCCGCGAGGACGAGGTGGCCGCGGCCGCCTCGGGCGTGCCGACGGTGAAGTACAAGCTGATGGCCTTCGCGATCGGCGCCTCCACCTCCGGGTTCGCCGGCGTGTTGTCGACGGCGAAGATCACCGCGATCACACCGGACAACTTCCCACTACCGTTGTCCATCTTCGTGTTGGCGTACGTCATCTTCGGCGGTATGGGCTCGTTGACCGGTGTCATCGTGGGCGCCTCGCTGATGACCTTCCTGCCGTACTTCCTGCAGGGGCCACCCTCGTGGTTCAACGGCGGCCACCCGGTCGTGGACCCGAAGGACATCCCGATGTGGGTGGGCGCGGTGCTGCTGACCATGATGATCTTCCGGCCCCAGGGCCTGATCCCGTCCAAACGCCGGGCCCAGGAACTGGCACAGGCCGAGCACGGCGTCGGCGACGCGGACGCGATGACCGAGCCGGCGGAAGGAGTGGCCCCGTGAGTACGAGCACTGAGACCGCCGGGCAGAGCACGGCGGCCGGCGAGCCGGTCCTGCGCGCCGAGGGCGTCACCCTCCGGTTCGGCGGTCTGACCAGCCTGGACCACGTCGGCCTGACGCTGCACCGCGGCGAGATCCTGGCCGTGATCGGGCCGAACGGCGCCGGGAAGACCTCGCTGTTCAACAGCCTGACCGGGGTCTACCTGCCGCAGGAGGGCATGATCGAGTTCGTGCCGGCAGGCGTGGGCTCGGAGGTGCCGCTGGTGCACACCAACCCCCTGACCCGCCGCCGCACCAACCGCAAGCCGCACCTGGTGAACCGCGTGGGCATCTCGCGCACGTTCCAGAACATCCGGCTGTTCAACGCGCTGACGGTGCTGGAGAACGTGCAGATCGCGGCCGAGACGCGCAGCGCCTCCGGCCCGATCGGCGTGATGCTGGGCCTGCCCCGCAACCGCCGCAACGAGCGGGCCGCGCGCCAGCACTCCCGCGAGATGCTGGAGTTCGTGGGCCTGCGCGGCAAGGAGAGCGACATCGCCGGCTCGCTGTCCTACGGCGACCAGCGGCGTCTGGAGATCGCCCGGGCGCTGGCCAGCGACCCGAAGGTGCTGCTGCTGGACGAGCCGGCGGCCGGTACCAACCCCTCGGAGAAGCTGGGCCTGGCGCAGCTGATCACCCGCATCAACACCGAGCTGGGCATCAGCATCCTGCTGATCGAGCACGACATGCGGCTGGTGATGTCGGTGGCGCACCGGATCACGGTGCTGAACTTCGGGAAGGTGATCGCCTCCGGGCTGCCTTCCGAGGTGCAGCAGAACCCCGCGGTGATCGAGGCTTACCTCGGCAGCGAGGCGGCCGAGGAGGCGGTGGCTGAGGCTGAGGCTGAGGCTGGAGCTGAGGCGGCCGCTGACGCGCAGCCGTCTGAGGCTGCTGTCGCCGACGTACCGTCGCCTGTGGTCGCGGCTGCGGCTGCCGAGGACGCTGAGCCGGCGGCGGAGGCGGAAGCGTCTCCGGCCGAGACAGTCGAGGAGCCAGCTGCTGAGGCTGAGACCTCGACCGAGGCTGAAACCGGGGCTGAGACCGAGACCGAGCTCCAGGCTGAAGCGGAGTCCGAGAGCGCGGCCGCGGCCGAGTCCCCGGCGTCCCCCGAAGCCGCCGAGCAGGCCGCCGAGCCGGAGGCTGCGTCCGAGGCTGAGTCCCAGGCCGAGGCCCAGGTATCCCGGGCCCGGGAATCTTCTTCCCAGGAGTCCCCGGCCGCCGGATCCCCGGCCCGCGACACCAACGAGGAGGGGTCCGCGTGAGCGACCAGGCGACGACCATCCCCGCCCCGCGCACCGAGAACCACCGCACCGACGCCGCGCTCCTGGAGCTCCGCTCGGTCGAGGTGGCCTACGGCGGCATCGTGGCCCTGAAGGGCATCGACCTGGAGGTCCACCAGGGCGAGATCGTGGCCTTGCTCGGCGCCAACGGAGCCGGCAAGACCACGACCCTGCGCACCGTCTCAGGGCTCCTCCAGCCGCGCTCCGGCCAGGTCCTGTACGCCGGCGAGCCCCTGTCGGGCATCCCGGCGCACAAGATCGTCCAACTGGGCATCGGCCACTCCCCGGAAGGCCGCCGCATCTTCCCGCGGATGACCGTCCTGGAGAACCTCCAGATGGGCGCCTACCGCTTCAAGGCGGTGTCCCAGAAGGACCTGGACCAGGTCTTCGAGCTCTTCCCGCGGCTGCACGAACGTCGCACCCAGCTCGGCGGCAACCTGTCCGGCGGCGAGCAGCAGATGCTCGCCATCGGCCGCGCCATGATGGGCCAGCCCACCCTGCTGCTCCTCGACGAACCCTCGATGGGCCTGGCGCCACTGATCGTGGCCCAGATCTTCGAGATCATCGAGCGCATCAACGCCCTGGGCACCACCATCCTGCTGGTCGAACAGAACGCGGCCCAGGCCCTGAAGCTCGCCAACCGAGGCTACGTCCTGGAAACCGGCGAGGTCAGAATGAGCGCCCCCGCCGCCGAACTGCTGAACGACCCGCGCGTCCGCGAGGCCTACCTCGGCGAGACCGCGGAGTAGTCCGAGCAGGGAGCAGTTGGTCAGGGAGCAGTTCGAGCACTGAGATCAGCGGCCGTGATCCCCAACGCCTTCACCGGCAAGGGGATCACGGCTTCTGTCTACCTCCAGCTTCGCCTCGGCCGGCCATGAACGCTCCCCGACCTCGCAGTGGTAGCAGCGCGCGACAACACCGTCGTGGTTGTACCACTCGCTTGCCGGCGCGCCACACCCTCATGAAAACGGCCAACTCCGCACCGGCAGCGGCGCCCGCGCCGTAGCCCCGCCCTCGCCGTCGTTGAACGTGAACCCGTTCACCGTCGCGTCGCGCGGCACGTCGTAGTAGATGTCGAACTCGTACCGGTCGCTCCTGCCGACCTCCGGGAGCTGCAGCGGCTGCCGCTCCACCTCCTGCGCCTGGTACGAGACCGGGATCGACGCCCCGGCGGTGGTGGTCAGCGCCGTCTTGCGGACGTCGAAGGTGTGCGTGAAGGTGTCGTCGTCGGTCAGTGCGACCCGGATCATGCAGTACTGGCCGTTCGCCTGCTCCTCGCCGTGCGTGCCGATGATCGTCGACATGCCGCAGGTCAGCCGCAGCGGCACCAGCACGATCTTGCCGCTGGTGTACGGCCCCTCCGACGGCAGCACGACCTCCTTCGGCCGCAGCGTCTCGTTCACCGGATCCGGCGCGAGCGTCGGTCCGGTCGCGGACGCGGTCTTCGAGGATCCCTGGGCGGTCTCGGCCGAGCAGGCATCGGCCGCGGCGGGCCAGGCCGCGACGGCGATCGCGGTGGCCACGGCGGCGCCGGCCAGCACACCGGCGAGGGCGACAACGCTGTCGCGGCGGGCGGGGCGAAACGTCACGCTACCTGGATACGCCGAGGCTCGGCCGTTGTATAGCCCTTTTGCATAGCACTGCGAACCTCCCCCTCGGGAGGCGCAGCCCGACCCTCGGCAGACACAGCAGGCGCAGCCTCAACCCCCGCAAGCCACCTGAAGCATCTCGGTCACCAGCCCCGGCCGCAGCTGCGCGATGAACACCTGCTGCGTCGACGTACCGTGTCCCGGAGCCGCGTTCTTCAGATGCGCCGTGAACTCCACACCGATGATGCTCTCGTCCCATTGCGGCATCCGCGCGCAGTCGTCGAGATGCCAGTGCGTACTGACGTGCGTGGTCTGCCCGGGGTCCACCACCGCCGGCAGCCCGTCGCCGGTGATGACCACGTCGGACGCGGTCGAGGCGACCTTGTCCACGATCCACTCCGTCGTCCCGGCCGCCTCGATCGTGAACGCCAGGTCGAACCCCTGCGGATCACTCGGCGCGCCGATCGGCTGCGTGGTGTCGATCGCCGTCGCGGCGATCTGGCTGCCGGGCCCGGCACACTGCGCGGCCCGCTGCCGCATGTACGTGTCCCACAGCCCGCCGGTCAGCGGATAGGCGTAGTCGTGCCCGGCGTCCGGATTCTGCGGCGTGCTGACGCTGTACCGGATCGTCAGCGGCAGCACCGGAAGATACGTCAAGTCGTCGCACGCGTACGGAAGCGTTACCGGCACAGACACCGTGCTCCCGGCGTTCATGCCCTCGGCCGGCCACACCGAGGCCGATCCGATCCGCGTCCCCACCGCGTCCCAGATCTCGGCGCTGACCACCTCCAGCGGCGCCGTGGCGTTGTTGGTCAGCTCCAGGCCCAGTACCGCGTGGTCGGCGCCGTCGGAGGCCTCCAGCGTGGTGGAGCCGAGCCGGACCTTGTAGAGATCGACGTTCACCTGCGAGGGCGTCGGGATCGGCTGCGGCGCCGCCTCGCGCCGGCCCGACGTCGGCCACGCCGCGACGGTCAGCGCGCCGGCTGCGGCGAGCACGCCGAGGATGCGGACCGGGCGGGGGAGCCGGCCGAAGCGCAAACCCGCGTAGGCACTGCCGTCGATGGTCTCGCGCTCGCTGCGGGCCGAGTTCGGCCCCTCGCCCGGCAGCGGATCGTCGTCGACGAGCTCGACGACGATCTCAAGCTCGTCGGGGTCCGGATCCCCGGCCTGGTCGGCCTCGGACGCCTCGCCGCCGAAGTCACCCCACCCTGATCCCATGGGGGCATTGTCGATCCGTGGCGGACGGTGCGCCAGGGGATCAAGGACGCGTCATTCCTTGACCAGGCACGTGATCCTGCTGGTGCAGACCCGGCGCCCGGCCTCGTCGGTGACCACGATCTCGCTGACCACCAGCGTACGACCGGCGTGCAGCACCCGGCAGGTGCCGGTGACCCGGCCCTCCTTGGCCGAGCGGTGGTGCGTGGCGTTGATGTCCACCCCGACCACCTGCTTGTCCGCACCTGCGTGCAGCGCGGCCATCAGCGAGCCCAGAGTCTCGGCCAGCACCACCGACGCGCCGCCGTGCAGCAGGCCGTAGACCTGGGTGTTGCCGGCGACCGGCATGGTCGCGACGATCTCCTCCTTGGTCGCGGAGGCGATCACGATGTCCATGCGCTCGGTCAGGTGGCCGGCGCCGATCTCGTTGAACATCGCGGCGATCTGTTCGGCCTCGGACACCTGGTTGTTCTGGTCTATCGACATCGCGGAGCCTCTTTCGGGGGGCGGGGCGCGGAACGGCCGCGGAAAACTACACCACATTAACTGCAACGTGTTGCAGTCAGCCTAACCACCGCCGAGTTGCCCCGGCCTGTCGGTACCGCGCAATAGGATCCATACCGTGAGCCCCGCCAAGAAGACCTCCGAGTCCACCGCAAGCCGCCCCGTCCTGCTCCTGCTGGACGGCCATTCCCTGGCGTACCGGGCGTATTACGCGCTGAAGGAGGCCGACCTGCGCACCACCACGGGCCAGCCCACCGGCGCGGTGCAGGGGTTCACGTCGATGCTGATCAACACGCTGCGCGACGAGCGGCCGACGCACGTCGCGGTGGCCTTCGACGTCTCGCGCCAGACCTTCCGCACCGAGAAGTTTCCCGAGTACAAGGCCAACCGCTCGGCCTCGCCGGACGACTTCAAGAGCCAGGTCGGCCTGATCGACGAGCTGCTCGCGGGCCTGGGCATCACGGTGATCCGCAAGGAGGGCTTCGAGGCGGACGACGTCATCGCCACCCTGACCACCCAGGCCGCCTCCGACGGCTTCGAGGTCCGCATCCTCACCGGCGACCGCGACTCGCTCCAGCTGGTGAACGACGACGTGACCGTCCTGTACCCCAAGCGCGGCGTCTCGGACCTGTCCCGCTTCACCCCGGCGGCGGTGGAGGAGAAGTACGAGCTCACCCCGCAGCAGTACCCCGACTTCGCCGCGCTGCGCGGCGACCCCTCGGACAACCTGCCGAACATCCCCGGCGTCGGCGAGAAGACCGCCGCGAAGTGGATCCGCGAGTTCGGCTCGCTGGCCGAGCTGGTGGCGCGCGCCGACGAGGTGAAGGGCAAGGCGGGGGAGACGCTGCGGGCGCACCTGGAGCAGGTGCGGCTCAACCGCGAGCTGACCGAGCTGATCAAGGACGTGCCGCTGCAGGCCGGCCCCGCGGATCTGGCCTGGACCTCCGAGGGCGACCCGGAGTCGGTGTACCAGCTGTTCGACACGCTGGAGTTCTCCCGGTCGATGCGCGACCGCGTGGCGCCGCTGCTGGCCTCCGGGGCCGACGAGGCCGCCGTCGGCGAGGCGGTGCAGCTTCAGGGACAGGTGCTGGAGGTCGGGCAGCTGGCCGACTGGCTGGCCGCGAACGCCACCGGCGAGGCCGCGACCGGCGTCGCGGTGAACGGCACCTGGGGCCGCGGGACCGGGGATGTCAGCGGCCTGGCTTTCGCCGGCGCCGACGGCACCGCCGCGTACATCGACGTCACGCAGCTGGACCCGTCCGACGAGACCGCGCTGGCTGCCTGGCTGGCCGACCCGGCGCGCCCGAAGGTGCTGCACGACGCCAAGGGTCCGATCCTGGCCCTGGCCGCCCGCGGCCTCACCCTGAACGGCGTGGTCGCCGACACCGCGCTGGAGGCCTACCTGGCCCAGTCCGGCCGCCGCTCCTTCGAGCTGGAGCCGCTGGCCGAGGAGGTGCTGGGCCGCCGCCTGTCGCCGGCCGACGCCGACACGAACCAGGGCACGCTGTTCGCCGACGAGGACGCCGAGGCCGAGCGCCAGATGGCGGCCGCGCACGCGGTCCTGGACCTGGCCGACGCGCTGCGCGAGAAGCTCGGCGACACCGGCGCCGAGCAGCTGCTGACCGACATCGAGCTGCCGCTGGTCGGCGTGCTGGCGGCGATGGAGCAGGTCGGCATCGCCATCGACGACCGGCTGTTCCAGGAGTTGGAGAAGGGCTTCTCCAGCGAGGCGTCCAAGGAGGTCGACGCGGCCCGCGCCGAGGCCGGCGTCGAGACCCTGAACCTGGGCTCGCCCAAGCAGCTGCAGGAAGTCATCTTCGAGACCCTGGGCATGCCCAAGACCAAGAAGATCAAGACCGGCTACACCACCGACGCCGACGCCCTGGCCTGGCTCCAGGCCCAGACCCAGCACCCCTTCCTGGACCACCTGCTGCGCTGGCGCGAGGTGAACCGGCTGAAGACCGTGGTCGAGGGGCTGTCGAAGTCGGTGTCGGCGGACACCCGCATCCACACCACCTACAACCAGATGATCGCCGCCACCGGCCGCCTGTCGTCGGTGGACCCGAACCTGCAGAACATCCCCATCCGCACCCTGGAGGGGCAGCAGATCCGCAAGGCCTTCATCGCCGGGCCCGGCTACGAGTCCCTGATGACCGCGGACTACAGCCAGATCGAGATGCGCATCATGGCGCACCTGTCCGAGGACCAGGGCCTGATCGACGCCTTCACCTCCGGCGAGGACCTGCACAACACGGTCGCCTCGAAGGTGTTCGAAGTCGACGCCACCGCCGTCGACCCCGAACACCGCCGCCGCATCAAGGCCATGAGCTACGGCCTGGCCTACGGCCTGTCGGCGTTCGGCCTCTCCCAGCAGCTGGGCATCGAGACCGGCGAGGCCGCGAAGATGATGGAGGACTACTTCCAGCGCTTCGGCGGCGTCCGCGACTACCTGCACGAGATCGTGGTCCAAGCCCGCGCCACCGGCTACACCGAGACCATGTTCGGCCGCCGCCGCTACCTCCCGGACCTGGCCAGCGACAACCGCCAGCGCCGCGAGATGGCCGAGCGCATGGCCCTGAACGCCCCCATCCAGGGCTCGGCCGCGGACATCATCAAGGTCGCGATGATCCGCGTCCGCGACGCGCTGGTGAAGGAGCAGCTCCAGTCCCGGATGCTGCTCCAGGTCCACGACGAACTGGTGCTGGAGATCGCCGCCGGCGAGCGGGAGCAGGTCGAGGCGCTGGTGCGGCGCGAGATGGCCGCCGCGGCGGAGCTGCGGGTGCCGCTGGACGTGTCGGTCGGGGTCGCGGCGAACTGGGCGGATGCGGCGCACTAGCGCGCTGGGCGTTGAGGGGTAGGCGGCAGGGGTAGGCCGGCTGGAGCGGGCCGGGTCGCCCTTCGGGGTGGGCTGGCTCGCGTGAGTTTCGGCGGCTGCGGTGGCTCGCGCGTTTGCTGCTGAGGTGCGGCGGCTGCGGTGGCTCGCATGCGATCGCCGCCGAGCTGCGCTGGCCCGCGCGCAATTGCCGCTGAGTTGTGACGGTTGCGGTGGCTGCGATGGCTCGCGTTTGATCGCTGCTGAGCTGCGGTGGCAGCGCTGGCTCGCGCGTAATTGCCGCAGAGTCATGGCGGTTGGGTGGCTCGCGTGCGATTGTCGCAGAGTCATGGCGGTTGGGTGGCTCGCGTGCGATTGTCGCTGAGCTTCGGTGGCGCGCGATTGCCGCCAGGTTTTGTTTTGGCGGCGGCCGATCATCGCGTGCCGATCGCCGTCCCGCCCCCGGATATCGCCTACGTACCCTGTGCCACAGCCCCGACCGCCTGCGCGTCCTCGACTTCCGGCGCCGCCGCCACGGCCTCGACCGCCGGGCGCGCCGTCAGGCACACCGTCACCGACACTGTTGCGGTCGCCAGCGAGCACGCCGCGGCGGCCGTCACGATCGCCGCCGCCGAGCCGTGCGCGAAGCCCACGATCACCGTGGTCTCCAGCACGATGCCGCCGAGCACCACCGCCGATACCGCGTGGGAGCGGCGCGCCACGCCGTCAAGCAGCGCCAGGTTCACCAGCGCCAGCAGCGCGCCGACGCTGGTGAACACCCAGCCGTCGGCGCCGAGGTCGAAGCCTCCGGGCGTGGCGTACTTCGCCCCGAACGCCACCCGGATCAGCGGATCGCGGCCCACGGCCGCGATCGCCACCCCCACCGCGCCGATCCCGCCGGTCAGCGTCAGCGCTGTCAGCAGCGCTCGGCGACGCTCCGAGGGCCGCGCCAACCGCGGGTACGCCAGCAGCGCCACGAAGCTCGGTGCGAAGAACGCCGCACGCGCCAACAGCGCGCCGGTGTTGTAGCGCCCGAGGCCGCCGTCGGCCAGGTAGCGGCTGGCCAGCAGGGTGTCGAGCACCGTCAGGAGCAGGATGCCGCCGAGGCCGCCGGTCGCGCGGAGGACTTCGCTCACGTAGCCGTGGTGCGGGGTGTGCGGCTCTGTGTGGGGTTCTGCGTGCGGCTCTGTGTTCAGCCCTGTTTTCAGCCCTGTTTTCAGCCCTGTTTTCAGCCCTGTTTTCAGCCCTGTGTCCTGCCACGCTGCCGCCGACTCCGGCCCAGCGGCGGACCCCGCGTCCACGACGTCCCGCAGCAACCACCGCCCCGCCACCGCCGCGAACGCCCAACCCGCCGTCTGCGCCGCCATCACCGTCGTAGGCGCCACCTGCGCCGAAGCCGCCACCGCCCCGATCGTCAACCGCGACCCCTGCGCTGCCAAATACAGCACCGTCATCGTCATGAATCGCGATGTCCCCTGCGCGATCCCGAGGTACGACGCGAAGACCGTGTTCGCCGCCAGCGACACCCCCGTCCACGCCACACCCCCCACCGTCACCGACGGCAGCAGTGCCGCGATCGCCGGCGCCAGCGCCACGAACACCGCAGCCACCGCGCCACCGACCGCCAACCCCCGCCGCCGCAGCCCGCGCACCAACGCGGCACGCGCCGCCGGCGAAGCCTCCGCGACCACCGCCAGCCGCCGCGCGTTGATCGCCTGCACCGCCAGCCCCGGCACGGTCCCGATCAGGAACACCGACAGCAGCGTCCCCAACTCCGCGTACCCGCCGGGTCCGAGCCCACGGGACAGCACGAGGTTGAACCCGTACGCCAGCACGTTCCCGAGCCCGGTCCCGACCGCCACCACCAGCCCGGCGGACGCGGCCCGTCCGCTCCCGCGCCGCGAAGCCTCCCCGGCCCGGTCATCCCCGGTCCGCTCGTTCCTGGTCCGCTCGTTCCTGGCCTTGCGGAGCATCGAGAGTCCCTCCGGTGCGGTGCCGCGCGTGTCTCTTGAGCGGTCACGCTAGACGTCGGCGTAGCTGAAGGACAGTCGAGCAACCCCCGTCCGAGTGAACTTCGACCCCGAAAGCCTGCCAGCGGCGCGCCTGCCCTGGAGAACACCGTAACCGCTGCCGACGCCCCGTACGATCGAAGATCCGCCTGAGATCCGCCTGAGATCCGCAAGTGATCCGCCCGAAGAGCTCTACCAGACGTGTCGCAGAGCGCCGCGCATCGTTGTATCGCAGTGCACTTAGCCATCCTCAACTGGCGCGACCCCTGGCAGCAGACTGCGGGCGGCGCGGAGGCGTTCGCCCACGAGATCGCCCGCGGATTCGTGGCGCGGGGCGACACCGTCGACTTCCTCACCTCCCGCGAGCCCGGCCAGCCCCGCCGTGAGACGCGGGACGGCATCAGATGGCTGCGACGCGGCGGTACCTGGTCCGTCTACCCCGGCGTCCTCGCACACCTGATCAGGGCTCGGCTGTCGGGTCGTGCGCCCGACTTCGTGATCGACTGCCAGAACGGCATCCCGTTCTTCTCCCCGCTCGTGCTGTCACGTCGGCGCACGGGCGTCGCGATCGTCGTGCATCACGTGCACGACGAGCAGTTCGCGACCCACTTCAGTCGTCCGATGGCCGCCCTCGGACGGTGGCTGGAGGGTCCGGCTGCGCGATGGGTCTATCGGCGCTGCCTGGCGGTGGCGGTATCAGAGTCCACCATCGCGGCGATGCGGACCCGGCTGCGTTGGACCGGGCCGATCGAACTGATCCACAACGGCGTCAGCGTTGCCGGGGAAGCGGTTCTTGACCCGGTACTACGACTAGCCGTAACTCCGGGAGCCGAAGGCGGGGCAGCGCCTCGGTTGGTGGCCGTCGGCCGTCTGGTGCGCCACAAGCGCCTGGAACGCGTGGTCCAACTCGCCGACGACCTCGCCGAGACGTGGCCTGGCTTCGAAGTGCACATCGTGGGCCGCGGCCCGGACGAGCAGCGTATTCGAGACACAGTGTCACGCATGCGACACTCTGACCACGTCCACCTGCACGGCCACCTCCCCGACGACGCCAAGAACCTCCTCCTTCGCACCGCCTGGCTGCACCTGTCCGCCTCCCAGGGCGAAGGCTGGGGCCTGTCGGTGCTGGAGGCTGCGGCGCTGGGCGTGCCGACCGTCGCCTACGACGTCGACGGCCTGCGCGACGCCATCCGCGATGGCGTCACCGGCTGGCTCGTCGCCCCGGGTGCCACCCTGGCCGAGACGGTCTCCGGGGCTCTGACGGAACTCGACGCTGACCCGGCGCGCGCCTCCGGGGTGAGCGCGGCGTGCGTGGCGTGGGCCAACGAGTTCGACTGGGAGCGCACGCGCAGCGCGATGGCGCAGTTGGCGGTCAGGAACTCGCGTGCCCCCGGTACGAACACGATCGGGTGAGCCCAGGCGGGGTGGTAGCGCGGGAAGACGGCGAGCCGCTCCGCGACGCCTTCTCGCTCTGCCTCACGCACCCAGCGCAGGACCCTGCCGACTGAGAGTGGGAAGAGCGACACGCCGTAGCGATTGGTCGGGGGAGTGCCACGCCGGCGCTCGTAGCGACGCGCGGCCCGTTCGCCGCCGAGGTAGTGCCAGGGGGAGGTTTCGTGGCCGCCCAGGGGTCCGAGCCAGTTGGTGAAGCAGAGGAAGACGAGGCCGCCGGGGCGCGTCACGCGCAGTATCTCCGAGAGCATGCGCTGCGGGTCCGCGACGTGTTCGAGGACGTTGGAGGAGAAGCAGACGTCTACTGAGCTGTCTCGCACGGGGAGCGCTTGCGCGTCGCCGCAGATGTCGCCGATCGGACGCAGATCTACCGACACGTACTGTGCCCCCGCCGCACGGAATGCAGCGGCGAAGAAGCCGGGGCCGCCGCCGACGTCTAGTACGCGGAGGTCGCGCACCGGTAGGTGGTGGCTTACCAGCGCGACGGAGTCGGCTGCCAGGGGCTCGTAGAAGGACGCTGGGTCTGTCTGCTCGCCCCGGCAAGCTCGCACCAGCCGGAGGGTGCGCCGTACTCCGAAGAACCGCCGCCTGGTCTGATCGCCACCCACGCCAACCACGGCAGCACTGTTGTCATGTGGGGGTGCGTTGCGATGGCGCCACGCCGCAATGTTGCTTTGCGCCACCCTTGGCTACCCCTTTGGGGGTTTTGGGGCGGGGGGCTGGCGGTTGGGGTTGATGCGCTGGTGTGGGTGTGGGTGGCTGTGGAGGCGTCGGCGTCGGCGTCGGCGTCGGCGCCGGTATCGGAGTCGGTGTCGGTGGCTGTGCCGGTGGCTGTGTCGGTGGCGCGTGCTATATCTGTGTATAAGGGGCGATAATTCCCTAACAAAATGCCGCCACGCGACTCACACACTGCGGGTCATGCGCCACTGCGGTTTGTCAGCAGGCGGCGGTGTGCTCGTGGGTTTACAGGCGATTTTTACGGCTTCGCGCAGGGTTTGATGACCTCGCAGGGGGACGCAGTTCGGTTGTGCCCCGCTGGTTGCGCTGGCGGCTGCCGGTTTTCGTGGACACGACCGCGCGGCGCTGCGAGTCGCTGCGGCGGTGCGTTGGCGGCTGCCGGTTTCCGTGTCCACAACCGCGCGTCGGTCCGAGTCACTGCGCATGTCGTAGGCGGCAATCGTCGTGCGTGGTGGGCACCTTGAGGCCTCCGGCGGGCGCTCTACAGCGAGGGGGCGACCCGCGCGTCTGGCGCTTCGGCGGCGGCCCGCGACTGCTCGGCTCCCTTTACGCTCGTGGTGCGCCGCGCTGTCTGCTGGCGGTCGCTGCTTGTGGTCGCCAGGTTCTGGGTCCCTCGCCGCGTCGTCGCCGTGAACGGAACCAGCCCGGTCCGGTGGTGTCCAGCCGCATCGCTGCTGCTGTGGTGCTGCTTCGTTCGGCTGGACACCACCGGCCCGGGCAGGTTGGCAGAGCCCGCCGACGCGGCGAGGGACCCAGAACCAACACCCCGCGTGGTCCGGAGGATCCGGCGAACCACGTGGTCGGCCAGGCTGCCCACCAAGTTGGCCGCCTCCGCCTAACCCTTCACCGTCACGAACACCGCCGTCCCCGGGATGATGCGCCCCCGCAGCGGCGACCAGCCGCCCCATACCTCGGTCAGCCCCGCCGGCCATTCCGGCTCCACGACGTCCACCAGCCGCAGCCCCGCTGCCGCGATCTCCCGTACCCGGTCGCCCAGCGTCCGGTGGTGCTCTGCGTACGTCGCCAGTCCGCGTTCGTCGAACTCGACGTACGGCCGCCGGTCGAAGTACGAGTCCCGAGCTGTCAGCCCCGCTTCGGTCGGGTCGTCCGGGAACGACCACCGGATCGGGTGCGACACCGAGAACACCCAGCGGCCGCCTGGCTTCAGGACCCGTGCCGCCTCGCGCATCACCGCTGCCGAGTCCGCTACGAATGGGACCGCGCCGTAGGCCGAGCACACGATGTCGAACGACTCGTCCGCGAACGGCAGGCGCGTCGCGTCCGCCTGGATCAGCGGCACTCCCGCGACGGTCTCGGTCTCGGCCGCCGCCCCGACCCCCGCTCCCGCCAGCGCCGACCCCGCGTCGATCCGCAGGGCATGGGCCAGCTGACCGAACGAAAGATCGGAGGCCACCGCATAAGCCCCCTGCGCCGCCAGCCACCGGGAGCACTGTGCCGCGCCGGCGCCGACCTCCAGGACGCGCTTTCCCGCGAGGTCGGTCCCGAGCAGTCGCGCGTCGGCTTCGTCCAGGCCTTCCGGGCACCAGATGAAGCGGTCGTCGCCCAGGAACGCACCGTGTTCGGCCTGGTAATCGTCGGCGTTGGCGTCCCACCAGCCCCGGTTCGCCCGGATCGTGGCGGAATCTGACAGGTGACGGCGGGCCACGCGGACCGTATCGTTATCTTCGATTCCGGGGTCACCGGGGAATTCCGGCGGCTCTTCCGTCACGTCGGTCACAGTGCGGGCATCCTTTCACCAGCGGGTCGCTAGACGATCACGCAGGTGGAGATGTTAGCCGGGCGCCCGCCTGTTGTGCCCGGTTGCGCCGTGGGCCGTGTCGGCGTCCCCGGTGGGGGCGGGTATCGGATTGACCACGCATGCGTACGACCCGTATTCTGGGCGATGCGCTGCGGGCAGGTTCTGAATCTTCTTCGTTGGACACCCGATCCTCGTCGACCGTTCGGCTCTTGACTGGTGATGGACTTATCCCAGCGTCGGCATCCCCGACCGGTGGAGGCCGTCGCCCACAATGTGTCCGTATCCGGAGCCCCCTTCCCCATGACGAGCAGCACCGAGACCGCCCGAACGCCTCAGGTCGCCATCAACGACATCGGTTCGGCGGAGGAATTCCTCGCCGCGATCGACCAGACCATCAAGTACTTCAACGACGGCGACATCGTCGAGGGTGTCATCGTCAAGGTCGACCGGGACGAAGTCCTGCTCGACATCGGTTACAAGACCGAGGGCGTGATCCCGTCGCGGGAGCTCTCGATCAAGCACGACGTCGACCCCAACGAGGTCGTCGCCGTGGGCGACCACATCGAGGCCCTGGTCCTCCAGAAGGAGGACAAGGAAGGCCGTCTCATCCTGTCCAAGAAGCGCGCGCAGTACGAGCGCGCCTGGGGCACGATCGAGGAGATCAAGGAGAAGGACGGCATCGTCACCGGTACCGTCATCGAGGTCGTCAAGGGCGGCCTGATCCTGGACATCGGTCTGCGCGGCTTCCTGCCCGCCTCCCTGGTCGAGATGCGCCGCGTGCGCGACCTGCAGCCGTACGTCGGCAAGGAGCTCGAGGCCAAGATCATCGAGCTGGACAAGAACCGCAACAACGTGGTCCTGTCCCGTCGCGCCTGGCTGGAGCAGACCCAGTCCGAGGTCCGCCAGAACTTCCTCACCACCCTGCAGAAGGGCCAGGTCCGCTCCGGCGTCGTGTCGTCGATCGTGAACTTCGGCGCCTTCGTGGACCTGGGTGGCGTGGACGGCCTGGTGCACGTCTCGGAGCTGTCCTGGAAGCACATCGACCACCCCTCCGAGGTCGTCGAGGTCGGCCAGGAGGTCACGGTCGAGGTCCTGGACGTCGACATGGACCGCGAGCGCGTCTCGCTGTCCCTGAAGGCGACCATGGAGGACCCGTGGCAGACCTTCGCCCGCACCCACGCCATCGGCCAGGTCGTGCCCGGCAAGGTCACCAAGCTGGTGCCGTTCGGCGCGTTCGTCCGGGTGGACGAGGGCATCGAGGGCCTGGTCCACATCTCCGAGCTGGCCGAGCGCCACGTGGAGGTCCCGGAGCAGGTCGTCAACGTGGGCGACGAGATCTTCGTCAAGGTCATCGACATCGACCTGGACCGCCGTCGCATCTCGCTGTCCCTGAAGCAGGCCAACGAGGGCCTGACCGGCGACATCGAGACCGACCAGTTCGACCCGGCGCTGTACGGCATGGCCGCCACCTACGACGACCAGGGCAACTACATCTACCCCGAGGGCTTCGACCCGGAGACGGGCGAGTGGCTTGAGGGCTACGACGCTCAGCGCGAGGTGTGGGAGGGCCAGTACGCCGAGGCCCACGCCCGCTACGAGTCGCACCAGAAGCAGATCGCCGAGGCCCGCAAGGCCGACGCCGAGGCCGGTGTCCAGGAGAACGCCGAGGGTGCCCCCTCGTCGTACTCCTCGGGTGCGGCCGAGGAGAGCGCCGGCGGCGCTCTGGCCTCCGACGAGGCCCTGGCGGCGCTGCGCGAGAAGCTGTCGGGCGGCCAGAGCTGAGGCTCCCCGCGTAACAGTTCGTAGCTGAAAGGCCCCGTCCGCGTGGAGCGGACGGGGCTTTCGCTATTGTTTCGACGTGTATTTGACGGGATCGAGAACCGCCAAGCGCATCCAGGAAACCAGGAGCACGCGGGAGCGGGTCCCCTTCAACGTCAAGATGCTCGGCACGGTGAGCCTCTTGACGGACGTCTCCTCGGAGATGCTGGTCGCGGTGGTCGGCTACTACTTGCTCAACGTGCTCCACGAGACGCCGACGGCCATCGGGTTCCTGGACGGGCTCTACAACGGCATCCCCGCGCTACTGGCGATCCCGGCCGCGTATCTGTCGGACCGATGGCAGCGTCGCAAGCTCCTGGCCGGCATCGGCTACGGCGCCTCCGCGGTGACCAAACTGGGGTTCCCCCTCGTCGGGCCCTCCTTCGGCGGCCTGAGCGGACTGCTCAGCGCGGACCGCTTCGGTAAGGGGATGCGCTCGGCTCCGCGTGACGCGCTGATCTCGCTGTCGTCTCCGCCGCGGATCCTGGGGCGCTCGTTCGGTGTGCACCGCATGCTCGACAACATCGGGGCCGCCACGGGTCCGCTCATCGCGTCGTTCGTCCTGCTGTGGACGACGAAGTTCGGGACGGAACGTAAAGCGTTCGACGCGCTGTTCATCATCGCCTTCTGCGTTGCAGCCATCGGTCTGGTGGTGTTCTGCCTTTACGTGACGGACCACAAGAAGGAGCTGCAGGAGCGTTCTGAGGCGTCTGTGCGTGCGGCCGTGGGGTTGTTGCGGCAGGCGTGGTTCGTCCGTACGGGTATCGCTGTGGCGCTGCTGGGGCTCGCCTGGGTCAGTGACACCTTCGTCTACCTGACGCTTGCGCATCGGATGGCTCTTAGCGCTTCGGAGTACGCGTTGCTCGCTACCGGGACCATGGGGATGTTCGTCCTGATGGCTATCCCGGTGGGTCGCCTGTCGGACCGCGTGGGGCGCTGGAAGGTGTTCGTCGCAGGGCACCTTCTGTTGGTCATCGCCTATGCGCTCCTGGCTACGAACGTCCCTAACGGCGTCCTTTTGGTGTCTGCACTCCTCCTTCCCGGCATCGCCTACGCGGCCACTGACGGCGTTCTCATGGCGTACTGCGGGCCGCGCATCCCTTCCGCACTGCGTACCTCCGGGCTCGCGGTGATGCAGTCGATCGGGGCCGTCGCCGGGTTCGCGTCGTCTGTCGCGTTCGGGGTGGCGTGGTCGCACACCGATCCCAAGACGGTCATGCTCTGGTTCGCTGGCGCCATGGCTGTGGCGATCACCATTTCGACGCTGCTGGTGTCGCCGTGGAAGGAACATGCCGATGGCTGACCTAGAGGACGTGGAACAGGAGACCACTCCCGGCGAGCTCAGCGGTTCTGAGGCGCCTCGCGACAACCGTGCCAAGATCCTCATCTCGTCGATCGTCGTATTGGTCGTGGTCGCTGTCGTGGCCGGACTGACGGCCTTCCTGGGACGTTCCACTAAGCGGGCCGGCATCAGCGGGGGCTTCACAGTTGCCGCGGGGGAGTTGACGTACCGCTCGATGGTGCAGGGCCCGGACTTCGGCAAGCTGGTGGAGTCTCCCGTCGGTGCGGCGTCTACCGCGGTGCCCACGGTCTCCACCATTCCGTGCGAACGGTCCTACACGGCCTCTGGCGTACTCCTCTGCCTGCAATCCGAGGGAAGCCTCATGAGCCAGGCCTATGCGGAGGTCTACGACAGTTCTCTTAAGCAGATCAAGAAGGTGGCCATCGCCGGTACGCCGAACCGCGCGCGACTGTCCACGGACGGCCGGATGGCGGCGTGGACGACGTTCGTATACGGCGACTCTTATACGACGCCCGGCGCATCGACCCGCGCCTCGATCCTGGACCTTAAGACGGGGCAGTACGTCGACTCTCTGGAGAACTTCAACGCCTACGTAGACGGCAGTGTCTATAAGGCCGTCGACGTCAACTTCTGGGGCGTCACCTTTACCGCCGACGACAATACGTTCTACGCGACTATGGGCAGCAACGGTAAGACGTGGCTGATGAAGGGTGACTTCAAGGCGCGGAAGCTGACCTCGCTGCGGGAGAACGTGGAATGCCCCTCGCTGTCCCCCGACGGGACGCGCCTGGTGTTCAAGAAGCGCGTGTCCGACGACATCCGGCACCCCTGGCGTTTCACCGTCCTGAACCTGGCCACCATGCGGGAGACGCCGCTGGCCGAGACCCGCAGCGTCGACGACCAGGCCGCGTGGCTGAACAACAGCACGGTCATGTACGCGGTCCCGCACGACGACGACCCCGGCAGCGACCTGTACGCTGTGCCCGCTGATGGCAGCGGCGCGCCGCGCCTGCTCGCCGCCAACGGGATGTCCCCGTCGGTCACCTCGGGGTGAGGGTCGCGGAGCTGATCCGAAACCTTCTCGCCCGCCACACCGATTCGATAGGTTGCCAAGCATGCGGACCCTTACGACCCCGGCCCCGGCTGCGGCCCGCCGGCCTCTGACACGCATATCCGGCACGCGCGTCGCCGCGCTCGGCGTCGCCTGCGCGGCGGCCTTGGCGCTGACCGCGTGCGGCGGCAGCGGTTCGGTGCACAAGGGCTCGTCGAGCACCACCGGCACCGGCTCCTTCCCCGGCGCGCAGACGTCCAGCTCGCCGACCCCGTCGCCCAGCTTCGACCCGGCGGCAGGCCCGACGCTGACAGCGGCGCAGCTGCCGAAGAGCTGCAGCGGCCTGGTCACCGACGCCGACATGCAGCTGGCCCTGGGCAACCCGCTCAACGGCGGTGACTTCTTCACGGCCTTCCAGCCCACCGCTGCCAAGCAGCTCGGCCGCGTCCGCTGCCAGTACGGCGTGGTCCAGGACTCCACCGGCAAGGTCACCGGCGACCAGGTGGAGATCCAGCTGGCGATCTACGCGGACGCGGCGACCGCCCAAAGCCACGGCGCCAGCACCGTCGGCACCTTCGCCGGCCAGGGCGACCAGTACGCCCCGATCTCGGTCTCCGGCCACCCGGCCACCTACGTCACCGAGACGGGCAAGGACGCCATCCTGGTGATGTACGACGGCAACCGCACGTACCTGATCACCACCCAAGAGGCGCTGGTGAAGGGCGACGACGCGAAGACCTTCATCCTCAAGATCGCCGAGGCCCTGTACAAGCACACGACCCCGAACGCCCCGACCTCGCCGCCCACCGGCGGAACCGCCGGCGGCAGCGGAACGCCGACCGGCTCGTCGTCCGGCGGCACGCCCTCCTCCGGGGCGTCGAGCTCGCCGAGCGGCTCCGCACCGGGCACCCCCTCGTCGGGGGCGAAGTCGGGGGCGCCGAGCTCGGCGGCTTCGGACTGAGGTCCGCTTCAGTGCGGGGGCACCTTAAGGTGCGGGCACCTCAATAAGCCCGCACCGCCACATCCCCCACCTCCCGAGCCGACCCCACCAACCCTTCCGCCGACGGAGGCCAGTTCGGCGTCGAAGCGTGCTCCAGTCCCGCCGGCCCGCCCGCGAACGCGGCCAGCACGTTGTCCGTCGCGCGCGTCACCACCGCGCGCACCGCGGGCGGGGTCGGGGCCAGGTGCAGGCAGTCGCCGCTCATCACGCAGGGCCAGTACGTCGTGCCCGCGTCGAAGACGCCCGCCTGCGAGGGCGCCACGTAGTACGTCGTCGTCGCCATGCCGGCCCGGCCGCTCAGGAACCTGATCGGCATCGCGGCCAGCACGTCCACGTCCGGCGGGGTCGTCGGCTCGTTCACGTCCACCTGGTCGTACTCGCCGCCGACCGTGTTGCGCAGCACCTGCCCCGCGGTGACGCCGGTGCCGGCGAAGATCCACGAGGCGGGGTGCAGCACCCGCAGCGAGCCGCTGGCCCCCAGGTATCCGTAGCCCTCGCCGATCAGCGCTGCTTCCGGGCGGTTCAGCGGCGGCGCCGACCAGTTCACCGTCGCCAGAGAGGGGTCGCGCGCGGCCAGCGGGTCGCCGGTCAGCGAGCGGCGGATCACCACGCGGCGGTCCCGGCCCAGCGGGGAACCGGTCAGGCGAGCGGCTGTATAGACAGCGTTGGCGCCGAAGAATGCGATGTTCACACCGGCCTGGCGCGCGGCGACCGCGCCGTCGTACATCCGCTTCGTCCAGTACTCCGAGTGCCCGCCGGTGATCACCCCTTTGTGCAGCCGCAGCTGCGCGGGATCGGAGTCGGCGTCGATGTCCGTGAAGTAGTCCGTGTCGATCCCGAGCTTCTCGATCTCCCGCACCAGCGGCAGCTCGTACTGGTACGGCGAGTAGTACCCGCCGTCCTCGTAGGGCCGGTCGAAGCTCACCTCGGTACTGGCCACGGCCTTCCGCGGCGAGTTCGCGTACGCCGAGTGCCCGCCGAACGTGTTGTACGCCTGGTACGTCAGCACACTGGCCTGGAACCCCAGCGGCGCGCGGTCCCCGTCGGCCCGCACCACCAACGGAATCGAAGACGCGCTCTGCCCCGGCGCGCGCACCACCAGCAGGTAGTACCCCGGCGTCCACTGCGCGGTGATCCGGAATGTCAGCGTCGGCCGCCACGGAGCCACGGTCAACAGGCTTGCCCCGGTCACCGCGGCCTTCGGCTGCGGCTCCAACGCGACGTCCCTGATCTGCCAGATCAGTCGCCCCTCCGCGCCCCCGTAGTACCCCATCCGGTACGCCGACAGCGACGCTCCCGAAGCCGGCGCCAGCGAACTCAGGTACGCCGTCACGGTGTCCCCACAGCGCGCGCTGGCCCGGTCCAGGTAGCCGTTCACGCTCCCGGCACGGGTGCGCTTAGCGTCCTGCCACGCCGTCGTCCCGGCCCGCGTGTTCTCCGCACGCAGCCAGCCCCGAGCCAGTCCCCTCGGGCACCCGACCGCGGCACGTGCACCGCCCACAGCGGTTCCGGCCAAAGACACACCGATTTCGTCACCGGAGGTAGAGCCAGAGTCAGAGCCGAAGTCAGAGCCGAAGTCAGAACCGAACCCGGCACTGACCCCGAAACCGCCCGCCGCGCCGTGCCGCATCGGCAGGTCCGCCGCACACGCCACAGCGACCGCCGCAGCCAACCCCAACCGCAACAACCGCGCGGGAAGCGGAACGCCCCGCCACAAGTTCAGCCCGTCCGCGGGATCCGTAGGACCTACGGCAGCCTCAGGAGTAGAAGCCGCCGCCCCGCTCCCCAGCGGCTCGACATAAACCGGCAGCCGTACAGACGCCGACCGCAGGAACGCCCCAGGATCCTCACCAGACCCCGCTAAGGCAGCCTCGGCGGTCACGCGACCGGAACCCGACCGACCCCAGCCCCCGCCACCACACCAGTCCGCACGCGCCTACCGTCCCTACTCCCGGTTCTCCGCGCCCGCCGAGCGCCGGGCTGGTGCCATCTTGGACCAGCCACCGGCCGTCAGCCCGGCAGGCACGCGCAGCGGGTTCGCGCGCCGACCCCGTGCTCCCGCGTCACCCCTCCGTCGTCTTGGGCGGCCCGATACCGACGTCGCTCTGCGAGACCGCCGTGGAGATCAGCGCCTGCGGGCTCGGAGCCGGCCGGTGCACCGACGGGTACTTCTTCCCGGCCGGTCCCTGCACGAACGTCCGCAGCACGTTGTCCGTCATCGCCGCCAGCAGCTTCGACGTCCCGGCGTCCACCGGCCGGTTCCCGCACATCCGCGCCATCTGGCAGTCCCAGTACGTCATCCCCCCGGCGAAGATCCCGGCCCCCGACGGATCGGTGTAGTACGACATCGTCGCCATCGTGGACTGCCCGCTGAACACGATCGGCGCGGCGGCGATCACGTCGATGTCCGGAGGGGTCGCGTAGTTGTTCTTCACCGTGTCGTACTCGCCGCCCAGAGAGTTCTTCAGGACCTGGTCCTTAGCGGCCCCGGTGCCGGCGAAGATCCACGAGTCCGGCTGGAGCACCCGGAACGCGCCGCCGTCCGCACCGAGCTCCCCATAGGCCGGCCCCACGATCTGGGCCTCCGGCATCTGCAGCTGGGGAGAATCCCAGAACACCGTCGCCTGCGACGGGTCGGACTTCGCCAATGGGTCCTCGTTCGCATAGCGGTAGACGACCATGCGCCGGTCCTGGCCCGAGGGAGAGGGTTCCAGGCGTGCGTGCCAATAGATCTCATTCGCGCCGAAGAAACCGATGTTGGTTCCCTTGCTGCGCGCGTAAAGGGCCGCGTCATACATCCGCCGCGTCCAGTACTCGGAGTGGCCGCCGATAAGGAGCGCCTTATGCGCAGCGACCTGGCTGGGACGCTGGTCGACGTCTATATCCGTGGTGTAGTCGACGTCCAGCCCCAGCTTCTCCGCTTCCTCCGCCAAGGGGATGTCGTACAGGAAGGGCGCCTGGTACCCGCTCCCGTTATAAGGACGGTCGAAGGACGCCACCCTAGAGCGATCCGAGCGCTTAGAGGACAGGTCCTTAGGGCCGTAATAGAGGCTGTACCGTCCGTAGTTGTTATACGCCTGGTACGTCAATACAGACGCCTGGAGTAGCAGAGGCGAGCTCCCACTACCCGGCGTTCCATTGCCGGCGCTGTCATCCCGGATGATCAGAGGAATAGCGTCTCCGGCGTCATGCGGCTTGGCGCGCACGATCAGCAGGTAGAAGCCCGGGGTCCAGGCCGACGTGATCGGGATGCGCGTGGCGACCGGCCACGAGGCCTCGACCGTGTACGTCGGCGCGCCGGAGTTCTTCACAGGACTCGCGCTCACCGGCACGTGCGACGTGCTCCAGACCTCGCGCCCGCCGGCCCCGCCGTACCAGCCCATCCGGTACGCGGTCACGGACGCGGAGGACACGTACCCCGACAGGTGCAGATCCAGAGTGGCCCCACAGGCCGCACTCACCTGGTTCACGTACCCGGCGACCTCGGACGTCTCCGAGTCGAAGCTGGCGCGCCACGAGGCGTCGCCGGGCTTGGCATTCTCGATCTTGGACCAGCCGGCCGGCCGGGCCACGGTTGCGCACGGTGCGGAGGACGGCTTGGTGCGGTCCGCGGGAAGCTTGCCGGTGGGGTTCGCCGGTTCCGGGGTCTGCGAGGTCACCTTCACCGGGGGACCGGCGCTGACCGCGGCCGGGGCCGAGTTGCCGGTGCAGCCGTACCCGAGGGCGAACACCGCGGCGGCGAAGGCGGCGGAACCGGTGACGGCCTTCCAGCGCGCCGTCCCCATAGCGTTTCCCGCCGCGGAATCCCGCTTGTCCATTCGCTCCCGTCCCAGACAGTGACCTAAAGAGTGCAGCGCCACGTTAGCCTTCTGGAGACGGCGATCGCGAACGTCCCCAGCCGAACGGAGCCCCATGGAGAAGGACAAGCCGACCACGCTAAGCGTCGGCCTCACCGGTGGCATCGGCTCGGGCAAGAGCGAGGTGCTCAACAGGCTCAAGGCCCGGGGCGCCACCGTCGTCGACGCCGACCTGGCCGCGCGCCGGGTCGTGGAACCCGGCACCGACGGCTATGACGCGGTTGTCAAAGAGTTCGGTTCCGAGGTGGTCGGGCCCGACGGGGCGCTGGATCGTGCCAAGCTGGGCGCCATCGTGTTCGCCGACCCCGAGCGGCTGGCCGCGCTCAACGCCATCGTGCATCCGCGGGTCGGCGCGCTGATGGCCGAATGGGCCGATGCCGCCCCGGAAGGCGGCATTGTCGTCTACGATATTCCGCTATTGGTCGAGGGTGGGGCGGACCGCGGGTATGCGGCCGTGATCGTGGTCGACGCCGATGAGGAAGTCCGTTATGCGCGACTGCTTGCCAACCGTGGTATGTCCCGTGCGGACGCCGCCGCGCGGATGGCGGCGCAGGCGTCGCGGGAGGACCGACTGGCGGCGGCGGATTACGTCATCGCAAACAACGGGTCGCTCGAAGACCTCGATCAGGAAACGGATCGAGTCTGGTCCGAGCTGCTCACCCTCCGCGATTCAACCATCCGATAGGTTTGCCCGGTGACATCCCTTCCCACGCAGTCTGCTGAGCCGCAGGTGTCCGAGCCCCAGCCCGCGACGGGTTCCTCCAGCACCGTCAATGCCCCGGCTGACCTGCGCAAGCGTCCCCCCATGCCGGTCGCTCTGCTGCTCGCCGCGCGGCCGCGGCAGTGGGTCAAGAACGTCCTGGTCCTGGCCGCTCCGCTGTCGGCGGCCAAGCTCGGCCACGCCGATGTGCTGCGTACCTCCGCGATCGCCTTCGTCGCGTTCTGCTTCGCCGCGTCCTGCATCTACTTCATCAACGACGTCATGGACGTCGAGTCCGACCGGCGCCACCCCAAGAAGCGCTTCCGCCCGATCGCGGCCGGCTGGGTCCCGATCCCGCTGGCCCTGGTCTCCGGCGCGGTCTGCGGCGTCGCGGGCCTGGCGGTCGCGGCCACGGCGAACTGGACCACGGTCCTGGTGGTCGCCGTCTACATGGCGCTGCACATCGTGTACTCGATGTGGTTCAAGCACGTGCCGGTCCTGGACCTGGCGATGGTGGCCTCCGGCTTCCTGCTCCGCGCCATCGTCGGCGGCGTGGCGGCCAACCTGGAGCTGTCGCAGTGGTTCCTGCTGACCACCGGCTTCGGCTCGCTGTTCATGGTGGCCGGCAAGCGCTACTCGGAGATGGTGCTGATGGGGGAGGACGCCGCCGCCTCCCGCAAGTCGCTCTCGGAGTACTCCCAGACGTACTTGCGGTTCGTGTGGCAGGCCGCGGCCACGGTCACCATGATCACCTACTCGCTGTGGGCCTTCCAGCTGGCCACCACCGCCAACGGCGTCGTGGCCCACAAGTCGGCGAAGCCGTGGCTGGAGATCTCGGTCATCCCCTGGGTCTTCATCTTCCTGCGCTACTCGATGTTCATCGACTCCGGCCGCGCCGGAGAGCCCGAGGACGTCGTCCTGAAGGACCGCGTCATCATGGGTATCGGCGCCGTGTGGCTCGCGGTGTTCGCCACCGGCGTGATCCTGGTCGGCGCGCGCGGCTGAGCCGCCCCGCCGCTCGGGGGCGGCAGTATTGAAGTCGAAATGAATATAGGGACGTGAGAGACGTGGCTGTGCCACAGCAGAGTTCAACCGGCGGCGAGGTGCACTCCGAGCGCCTCTACGGCTGGGGCATGACCAGCCCCTCGGTCGCCGACGTCGCCGACCCCACGGCGATCGACCAGCTCGCCGAACTGGTCGCCGGCGCAGGCCCGCGCGGCGTCATCGCCCGGGGCCTGGGCCGCTCCTACGGCGACCCGGCGCAGAACGGCGGCGGCCGGGTGGTGCGCACCACCTCGCTCAACAAGATCCTCAACATCGACATCGAGAACGGGATCGTCACCGCGCAGTCCGGCGTCAGCCTGCACCAGCTGATGAACACCATGCTGCCGCTGGGCTGGTTCGTGCCGGTCACCCCGGGCACCCGCTACGTCACCGTCGGTGGCGCGATCGGCGCGGACATCCACGGCAAGAACCACCACAGCGCCGGCACCTTCGCCCAGCACGTGCTGTCGATGGACCTGCTCGGCGCGGACGGCCAGATCCGCACGCTGACCCCGGCCACCGAGCCGGAGCTGTTCTGGGCCACGGCCGGCGGCATGGGCCTGACCGGGATCGTCACCCAGGCCACCATCGCGTTCAAGAAGGTCGAGACGGCCCGCATCAAGGCCGACATCTGGCGCGCCCCGGACCTGGACGGCGTCCTGGCCGAACTCGCCGCCACCGACGAGAAGTACCCCTACACGGTGGCCTGGATCGACTGCCTGTCCACCGGGCGCAACCTCGGCCGCTCGGTGCTGACCTGCGGCGACTTCGCGAAGCTGGACGAGCTCCCGGCGAAGGTCCGCAAGGACCCGCGCAAGTTCGCTCCGTTGTCCCTGGGCAAGGTTCCCCCGGTACCGGTCAGCGGTCTGCTGAACAAGATGACCGGCCGCGCGTTCAATGAGATGTGGTTCCGTAAGGCGCCGGTCCGTAAGGAGGGCGTGATCCAGGGCGTGGGTGCGTTCTTCCACCCTCTGGACGGGATTATGGAGTGGAACCGCGTCTATGGTCCCGCAGGGTTCCTGCAGTGGCAGTTCGTGATTCCGTTCGGCGCTGAGGACACACTCCGTCAGATCGTCGAGCAGATCTCCGCGCACGGCGCTCCGGCGGCTCTGACCGTCCTCAAGCGCTTCGGCGAGGGCAGCCCCGGCTACCTGTCGTTCCCCTCCAAGGGCTGGACTCTGGCGCTGGACTTCCCGACCAACACCGCAGGCCTGGCGCAGCTGCTGGACGACATGGACGAGAAGGTGCTGGAGGCTGGCGGCCGCCTGTACTTGGCGAAAGACTCCCGTATGCGGCCCGAGCTGATGGCGGACATGTACCCGCGCCTTGAGGCGTTCCGCAAGCTTCGCGCGGAGATCGACCCGCACCAGGTGTTCATGTCGGACCAGGCGCGCCGCCTGCACCTGTAGAGGCCCGCTATACGGAGCTCTGCAGAGAGGCTTCTCTAGAGTTCGCAGTAGCTCCTCTAGCTCTTCTAGGGCCCCGCAGCCACAACGGATTGGAACAACGGATATGAAGGACTCCCTGGGCGCGGCCCAGTCGCTGCTGGTGCTGGGCGGCTCCTCGGACATCGCCATGGCGACGGCCCGCAAGATGGCCGCCGCGCGCACCAAGAAGATCTACCTGGCCGGCCGCCCCTCCCAGCGCCTGGAGGACAACGCCGCCGAACTCCGCCGCCTCGGCGCCGCGGTGGACGTCGTCGCCTTCGACGCCGCCGCCACCGACGACCACGACAAGGTCCTGTCGCAGGTCTTCGCCACCGGCGACGTCGACGTGGTGCTGATGGCCTTCGGCGTCCTCGGCGACCAGGCCGAGGACGAGAAGGACCCGGCGCGCGCGTCCGCGGTCGCGCACGTGAACTACACCGGCGCGGTGTCCAGCGGCATCGTGGTCGCGCAGGCACTGAAGAAGCAGGGGCACGGCGCGCTCGTAGTGCTGTCCTCGGTCGCGGGCGAGCGCGCGCGCAGGTCGAACTTCATCTACGGCTCCTCCAAGGCCGGCCTCGACACCTTCGCGCAGGGCCTCGGCGACAGCCTGGTCGGCACCGGCGTGCACGTGATGGTGGTACGCCCCGGCTTCGTGGACACGAAGATGACGCACGGCCTGGAGAAGGCGCCGCTGTCCACCACCCCGGACGCGGTCGCCGACGCGATCATCGCTGGCCTGCGCCGTGGCTCGCACACAGTGTGGGCGCCGGGCGCGTTCCGCTACGTGATGTCGGGCCTGCGGCACGTGCCGCGCCCGCTGTTCCGCAAGCTGCCGCTGTAAGCGCTTGACTGCGTTTTCATGGGCGGCGCGCGTCGGGAACTTTCCCGGCGCGCGCCGCTTCACTTCTGGAGCAGCCAGTCGACGGCGGCGGGAAAATCAGCAGCCGTATGCCAGGTCCCAGCGACATCGGCAGCCCGCTGATATTCGCCGGTTTTCACCCGAATAGCCCTGATGTCAACCCCCAAAGCCCCCGTAACATCTTTCTCAGGACGATCGCCGATAACAACGCACCGCCCGGGCCCGACACCGAGCCCCTCCAGAGCGGAGAGAAACGGCGCGGCATGGGGCTTGCGCACCGCACGTCCCCCCACCGCATCAGAGACGACGACGCACTCGAAGAACGCAGACAACCCCAACGCGCGCACCTTCCAAGCCTGCACATCAACGTCCCCATCAGTGACCACCGCGAGCCGCACCCCCGCCATCCGCAGCCGGGCCAGCGCCTCGCGCACCCCCGGATACGGCTCCAGCCGCCCCGGGCGATGAGCGCGGAAGACTGCTACCAGGCGGGCGATGAGGTCGGGGTCGGTTGATACCCCGACCCCCACGACTGCCAGGGCGCGGTCGATGATGCCGCCGCGGGCGGATCCGAGTGCTGAGTCGGCTTGGAGAGCGGCGAGGAATGCGGGCTCGTCGATTCCTTGGCGTGCGGCCTCCGCTGCTACTGCGCGCCAGGCGCCGTCGAGCCAGGAGGCTTGGGGGTAGAGGGTGTCGTCGAGATCGCATAGGACTGCCTCGACGTGGGTGGTGCCAGCGGTGCTCAGATAGCTGGCCCCACTTGCGAGATTTCGATGCATGCCGCCGCCGTTCATTTCCACGAGACTTCCACCTCGCGCTCCTCGCTCCCCGGCGCCGCGCGGCCCACGAAGTCCGGCTCCCGGAGTTGCAGCAGCCCGGCCGCCTCGGCCTCGGCGAGCGCGTCCACTGCGCGTGCGGATGCGAAGCCGTCCCCATACGGGCACTCCAAGGCGTCCACGCGCTTCAGCTCCGCCAGGTGGCCGAAGCGGGCGACGGCTGCCAGGGCCGCGTCGCCGTCGAGGCCGACGAGTTCCGATGCGCCGGCGGCCACGCCTTCCCAACGCGGTGTCGAGCGGCGGAGCACCACGGCCGGGATGCCGAACCACGACGCCTCCTCCTGGAGGCCGCCGGAGTCCGTCACCACCACGCGGGACGCGGCGAGCGCTGTCAGCATCTCCTGGTACGGCAGCGGCCCGACGACCCGGATGCCCGCGTCCGTCAGCGCGGTGAGCAGCCCGGCCGTGACGAGACGGTCGTGGGTGCGGGGGTGCGCGGGGAACAGCACCGGGCCGAAGGCGGGGTCCGAGGTGGCCAGGCCGGCGATGCGGACCAGCAGCTCCACCAGCGTCCGCAGGCGCGCGGGGGAGTCGACCGTCGATGCGCGGTGCGCCGTCACCAGGACGCCGGCGCGCGACTCCACCGGCACGCGGCCGACGCCCGACTCGCGCACCACGTCCACCACCGTGTTGCCGACCACGCGGATCCGGGCCGGGTCGACGCCCTCGGCGGTCAGGAAGCGTGCGGCCAGGGCCGTCGGTGCCAGGTGCAGCGAAGCCGTCGTGGCCGCGATGCGCCGGTTGACCTCCTCCATCGACGTCTCGTTGAACGAGCGCAGCCCCGCCTCCAGGTGCACCAGCGGGATGCAGGCGCGCCGTGCCGCCAGGCAGAACGTCGGCACCGTCATCGTGTCGCCCATCAGCAGCACGGCGTCTGCGGCGAACGCCGACACCTCCTCGACCGCGCGCTCCATCAGTGCGCCGAGGGCCGCCGCGGGGTCTGGCGGGAGGGCCCAGCGCGAATCAGGCTCCATATCCAGCGAGCGCAGGAACTCCTCGCCGAGCGCCGGATCGTAGTGCTGGCCGGTGAAGACCAGGCGGGTGGGCCACTCGCGGCGGCGCAGCTCGCGGACGACCGGCGCCAGCTTCACGATCTCCGGCCGGGTGCCGAACGGGATGGTGAGTCTCACCCTTCGAACACCTCACAGAACAGTCGCGACATCCGCACACCCGGCCGATACCCCAGACGCGAGCTCCGGATCGGCAATCCCCTGATTCCCCGCACGTATTCGCCCACCAGGTCCGCGCCGGCGGCCAGGGACAGGGGCAGCCCGCCGGAGAAGCGCGGATTGCACTCGACGAACACCACCTCGTCCGCGTCCGTCACGAAACCCTGGACGCACGCCACCCCGCACAACCCGACGGCCTCCAGCACCGCCGCGGCCCCTATGAGCACCCTGTCATCCGCGAACGTCTCGCCCTTCGTCGAGATCCCGCCGCGCGTCTCCAACCGCCAGCGCGGCACGCCGCCGGCGAACCGTCCGTCGCGGTCGACCAGCGCGTCGACCGTGAACTCCAGCCCCGACAACCGCGTCTGCACGATGGGATCCACGACGCGCCGCAGCGCCCACGCCACCTCGTCCATCGAGTCGCACGGATACACGTCACGCGAACCACGCCCGAACCGCGGCTTCACGATCCAGGGCCCTGGCACGTCGGACGCGGCGAAACCGGTCGCGGGCGTCGCGATCCCGGCCTCGGCCAAGACCCCCGCGAAGACGGCCTTGTCAGAGCACTGCTCCACGGCCTTCTGTGAAGGAACCCACACCGCGATCCCGTTGCCGGCAAGGTCTTCAGCGCGTGTTCCCAGCGCGACGAGCTCTTCAGCGACGGTCGAGACCACCGCGTCAGCACCCTGGGACACTGCGAGATCGCACAAAGTCTCGATGAATTTGGGGTCCCCTGCCATCGGCACGATCCCTGACACGTCACCCAACGAGAGCCCTGCAGCGGAAGCATCACAGTCCACTGCGACTGTACGCACGCCAGCGCGCAGCAGCGCATTGACGACCGAGACTCCGGCAGGCCCACCGACCCCTGTGACCAGCACTGTTTCCGTCATGTCACTCCTCCCACCAGCCGGTCGAAACCAACGCCTGCGAACCTTCACCCACCACCGACGCGGCGGGCACCTCCAGCCGCCCCCACAGCAACTCCTGCTTGGCCCACACCCGCAGCCGCACCAAAGCGACTGTGCACGCCGGCTCCCACCGATGCCGCATCACCGTCTGCGCCAACGCCTGCCGGACCCAGATGTCCTCCTCGGCCTCGGCGATCTCCAGCAGCAGCCGAGCGTTGCGTCCCACGCCGTTCTCGCCGGCTGTCTGTACCGCTGCGACGCGTGCCGCAGGGTCCGGGGCGACGAGGGCGACGCGAAGTTGCCGACGTACTCCGATCCTGGTCACAGCGCTGCGGACGGCCGCGGCGGCGACCAGTGAGCCGCCGATCGCCAATGCCACCGGTTCAGGACTCATGGCGTACCCCATCCGCGGTGGCAAGACAGAGGTCGTCCAAAGCCACCCCGTCCCTGGGCAGCAGGAACCACATCATCAACACAAACCCTCCGAGCGTGTAAGCGAAAGCGAAAAGAGATCCGACCCAGTCGTGGAACAGCACCAGCGCCGAAGGCCCGGTCAGCAGCCCGACACCGATCGATGCCGCGATCCGTGCGATGTTTCCCACGAACACCACCGCCATCGCGGATCCGACAGCGAGTGCCAGGCGACCCCGAGCCCCTGTCGGGCGCAGCACCGCGAGTCCGCCGAGCGCCAACAGCGAGGCCAGCGACGAGCACGCCGGTGTCAGGATCGCGGCGAACGATCCGCGTGACCGGGCGTCGACGATGATCGAAGCCTGATAACCGCGGGACACGTCGTCGACGCCGAGCGCGTGGAAGACGTCCACGGTCGCCGTGGTCTCCACGCCCCGCATCCACTGCTGCAACAGGACGAAACCGGCGATCGTGAGGGCCAGCAGCACCCCGATGCGCACGAACACCCGCCACGGCTCCGGCCTCACGACGCCACCTGCGGCGCCGAAGAACCCGACGCCCCTGGCCCCGATCCCGCCTCCGACCGATCCGTCCGCACCCACGTATAGGAGGACCCTGACAGCCCGTCGAACCAAGCCTTCCCGCACAACACCGCCGACACCAGGAACATCGGCAGAAACCACACCAGGGCCAGCACATCCGAACGCCGCGTCCGCGCCAACAACATCCCGCCGCCGATCTCCAGCAGCGGCCCCAGAAACAGCAGTGTCCACAACACGAACCCGCCCGGCACCGACGCCGCCGGCACCAGCCCAGCCGCCGACAGCACCAGCAATCCCAACGCCAGCAACGAAGCCACCGGCACGTGGTAGATCAGCAGGAACATCACCGTCTCGACACGTTCGAGCACTGATAAGTGCGAAGCCCGCCACACATGCCGCAGATAGTCCCGGCACACCTGCTGATGCCCCCGAGCCCACCGATACCGCTGCTTCCAGAACCGCTGCACCGTCGTGACGCCCTCCTCGTCGTCCACGGCGCCCGGCTCGTACCGCACACGCAGTCCCGACAGCAGCAGCCGCAGCGTCACGTCCGTGTCCTCCGTGACGCTGTGCACGTTCCACCCGCCCAGATCCCGCAGCGCCGCGAGCCGGATCGCGCAGTTCGCCCCGCCGTAGGCCGGCAACCCGAACACCGACTGCCGCCCGAACTCGTTGACCAGGTAGCCGGCCAGGTAGTCCACGGTGATCAGCCGAGTCAGCGGCGCGTCGGCGGCGTTGCGGATCCGGCATCGGCCCTGCACCGCGCCCACGCTCGGATCCTCGAAGTGCCGCACCAGCAGTGCCAGGCTGTCGCGGTGCGGCCGGTGGTCGGCGTCGAAGACCACGACGATCTCCCCGGTCAGCCGGGGCAGCGCGTAGTTCAAGGCAGCGGACTTGCCCGGAGGGCCGGAACCCGCGGGCCGATGCAGCGCCAGCAACCGCGATTCGGCAGCGGACCGACGATCGAGGATCTCGCCGGTCCCGTCGTCGGAGCCGTCGTCGACGATGACGATCTGCAGCAGCTCAGCCGGGTAGTCCAAGGCCAGCAACTCCGAAACGAGCCGATCGACGACCAGCCGCTCGTTCTTGCACGACACCAGCACCGACACCGCCGGCCGGTAGCCCGTCAGATCACCGAAGACCAGCGAATCGGACCGCGCGGCCGCGAGCGAATCAGGGTCCGCATGTCGTAGCGCGGAGACCGCGAAAGCGGTGTGTCGGACGAAGAAGCACAGGAAGACGGCATCGAGCAGATACACGACGCCCGCCGTCAGGACCGCAGTGCCCAGTACTGACCACAGCACGAGCACCGCACCGACTATGAACGCGTGTCTCGGCCATCCGGACGGAAGCCGGACGGCCGAGGCACGGCGATGGCTGGCGCGGCTCACGCGTTCACCGGCCCGCGGACGGTGCGTATTCGATACCTGAGACGTGCTGATCAACACGAGGACCGGAAAGGCCCGCGCTGCTCAGATCCCAAGCAAATCGCTCGGTTTCGAACGCCTCAGCGTGCCGTAACCGCGCCTGAAACCCACGGAAGCGCGCCTGCGCCGCGACCGCGTCCAGGTCCACCATCTGGTTCTTCAACACCTGCGATACGTGTGCCCGCAACGCCTTCAGTTTCCCGGGCAGGTGCTCGCCGGCGTCCACGAACACCGTCGGCGCGAACCCGAGCGACGACGGCGTCTCGTACATCAGGATCCTGCTGACCAGCCGCCCGGCCGCGAGCGTGGCCACCGCCGCCGAGCGGTGGTCCTGGTGGCTGTCGCGCGGCGAGTGCGTGTAGACGACGTCCGCGCCGGTGGCCCGGATCGCGTCCTCGACCACCGCTACCCCGGCGCGCCCCTCCGGCACCGCGCCGTCCTCGAAGCCGCCCCAGAACAGGTCGGCTCCGAGGATGGACGCGGCGATCTCCTGCTCCGACACCCGCGACGACTGGCCCTGCGGCCCGTGCTCACCACCGGTGAGCACGAGCAGCCCGACACTGTCGCCCCGGGCGCGGTGCGCCAGCAGGGCGGCGCCGCACCCGAGCTCCACGTCGTCCGGGTGCGCCCCGACGGCCAGCACCTTCACGCGCCGGCCCCGTCGCCGATCCCGCCGCCGAGCCCATCACCGTTTCCGCCGCCGGACGAACCCCGGTTCGAGCGCCGCTTGCGGAACTGGTAGCCGGTGAACAGCACGCCGAGCACCCCGGTCAGCACCACGCCGCCGACCGCGCCGACCGGCATGCCGGTCCCGCCGGTGATCGAGCAGCGGGACTGCGCGAGGTAGATGTCGCCGCCGCCCAGGGCGCCCAGGCCCGGCAGCAGGCGGATGTGCACGCCGTTGACCGTGATGCCCGGAGACCCGGCGCTGCCGGTCTGGGTCTGCTCGTTGAGGACGACGTCCGCGATGCCCGGGACGGTGAGGTGCGTGTTCGGCGCGGGGTTCGCGGCCACGGTCTGCCCGGCGATCATCACGTGGACCAGATCAGTGCTCGCCGACGCGCCCGAGCCCGTCGCAGTGCACTGTGACTTGATCGCGTTCTCCTGGCCGTGCAGTGCCGAATCGTCGCCGCCGAGCACCGCGTCCACGCGCAGCCCCTGCACCTCGGCGGTGCTGTGCACGCTGCCGCCCGGCGGCGTGCCAACCGTGCTGACGTCCAGGACGCCGAGCGTGGCCAGGTCCCCGACGCCGAGGCCGACGGCGTGCCCGGTGATCGTCGTCGCGCTGCCGCCCGGCGACGGCAGCGTCACCGCGGGTGCGGCCGGGACGTGCACGTGGACGCCGGCCAGGCTGACGTCCGCGGCCACGCCGAACGCGCCGCCGGCCACCGCCGCCGGCGCGGCTTGGGCGGCCGTGGTGCCGCCCAGGCACAAGGCCAGGCCCGCCGCGCACACGACCGTGCCCGCCGCGGCGATCCCCCAGCCCCGGGGGGTCAGACCTCGTTGATGTGCCCTCATAGTGCGGTCTGCTCCTCATCTCATGACTCGAAATCGCCTGACTCGAACGGGTCGAAGCTCGTGGCGGATGGGCCGAACCGCGTGTGGCGTCGGCCTGATCACCCGTAGTCTCGTGTTCCGGCGCGGGAATGAGATCGTGCAGGCGCCGTCACTTCGGTCTCATTCATCGGGAGTACTGACTGATCAGGATTGATCAGGTGACCAGGGGAGCGGGTCATGGCCGAGGGGACGATCGTGGTCTGCGACGCGTTGCGCGCCGTGGCCGACGCGCTGGCTGCCTACCTGCGGGGGGAGGGGCTGACCGTGGTCGCGACCGTGTCCGGGTCGGAAGAACTGCTCGCTGCGGTCGCCGAACACCGGCCGGAGGTGGTGCTGGTGGACGTCGCGGTCTTCCGCAGCCATCCCGGACGTCTGATCAGGTCCCTGGCGCGGGTCGGAGATGCCAAGGTCCTGATTCTCGGGCCGACGACGGCGGTGGACGAGGCGGTGGAGGCGATGCAGGACGGCGTTCAGGGGTGGATTCTGACCGAGTCGTCGAGTACGGAGATGGTGAGGGCGATCCGCGGCGCGCTGGTCGGCGAGTACTGGGTGTCTTTTGAGCTGGTGACGGAGGTCTTGCGCACCTATACCCTCTCCGACCTGCGTGGCGAAGGCCCGGAGAGTACGGACTCGGATGTGCGGGTGGCGGCGCTCGGCGAGCGGGAGAAGCTCGTGCTCGAATGCCTGGTCGAGGGGCTGGACCGGCGCGCCATCGCGCGGCGGATGGCCGTCTCCGAGCACACGGTCAGGACCCACGTCAGGCGGATCCTGAAGAAGCTGGACGCGCACAGCATGCTGGAGGCGGCGGCCATCGGCCGGCAGGCGGGGCTGGGCGGCGGGACTTGAGATCTTCACCTTTTAGTGTCATCGAGTGACCGGACGTTCCGGGGCCTCGTTGACGTGGTGTGAGAGTCATGCTCTGCGACGCGTATCGGCTGTTCGCTGAGGCGTTCGCGTCGGCGTTGCGGCAGCGCGGTCATGACGTGGTCGACGTCAGCTTCGATCCGCGTGCCTTGGCGAGCAGTGGCCATGAAGCAGACATCTGCGTCGTCGACTTCGGGCCGCCGACGCCCGAGCTGGCGGCGTTGGCGGACGCGGCGAACCTCCGCGGCGCGAAGGTCCTGGCGTTGACCACCGAGCAGGACGCCGCGCCGTTGCACGCGCTGATCACTGCGGGCGTGGACGGGCTGATGTCGAAGCGGCGCACGCTGGAGGAGATCGTGGCGGCGATAGAGCGACTGCATGCCGGCGCCGGGTACTACGACCCGGTTCTGGTGCGGCACGCGGTGACGACGCGGCGGCCCGGTACGGAGTCCGCGGCGCGGCGGCTGACCGGGGCGTTGACTCCGCGGGAGTTGGAGGTGCTGCGGCAGCTGGTCGGCGGGGCCTCGACCGGCGGGATGGCCGCGGCGATGGGGATCTCGGTGACGACGGTGCGGAGTCACACGCAGGCGGTGCTGAACAAGCTGGGAGTGAACTCGCGGTTGCAGGCGGCGGCTTGTGCGGTGAGCTACGGGCTTGTGGAGCCGACTGCGTGAGGCGGCGCAAGACACCAGCACCAGAGCACCAGCACCAACACCAACCGTGAACCGCCAAGCGCCACCCAAAAGGCGCCGGGGCAGCCGATCCTCCCACAGCTCGGCCACCCCGGCGGGTCCGCGTCCTACCGGCAGCGATCAGGACGCGGAGTCTGGAGGTGTCTGCACACGGCCCGTCGGCCTCTGGATGAACGCTCAGACGCGGGCCAGCGGCGGCCGCGCCGCTCGTCGCACGGCGGCCGGCGCCGGCTCCGGGAAATGGTCCTCGGGGCGGGCCACGTTGAAGCGTTCCCGCAGCGTGCCGACGTCGTACTCGGTGCGGAACAGTCCGCGTCGCTGGAGGACCGGCACCACGTGGTCCACGAACGCCGTGAGTCCGCCCGGCAGGATCGGCGGCGCCACGGTGAAGCCGTCGGCCGCCCCGGCCTGCGACCATTCCTGCAGCGAGTCGGCGATCTGGTCCGGCGTGCCGACCACCGCGCGGTGGCCGCGCCCGCCGCTCAGGCGCGCGACGATCTGGCCCACCGTCAGGCGTTCGCGGATCGCCAGGTCGGTAATCAGCGCGAACCGGTGGTCGGTCAGGTCCTCCTCGCGCGGCAGCAGGCCGGCGGGGATCGGCCGGTCGGGGTCGAGCCCTGACACGTCGACGTCCAGCAGGTCGGACAGCTGGCTCACGCCCGGCTCCGCGAGCTGCAGCTCGGTCAGCTCCCGCGCCAGCCGCCGGGCCTCGGCCTCCGTGGAGCCGATCACCGGCGCGATGCCCGGCAAGATGACGGGGACGTGGGCTTCCCGGCCGTAGGCGGCGGCGCGCGCCTTCACCTCGTGCGAGAATGCCGTCGCGTCGGCGATGTTCTGCTGGGCCGTGAGCACGACCTCGGCGTACCGTGCCGCGAACTCCTGGCCGTCGGCGGAGGAGGCCGTGTGCACGAGCAGCGGCCAGCCCTGCGGTGTGCGCTGCACGTTGAGCGGGCCACGCACCTTGAAGAACAGGCCGGTGTGCTCGACCTCGCGGATGCGGTCCGGGTCGGCGTAGCGGCCAGCGCGGCGGTCGTGCACCACGGCGTCGTCGGCCCAGCTGTCCCACAGCTGCGTGGCGACGTCCAGGAACTCCGCCGCGCGCTCGTAGCGCACCGCGTGCTCGACCGGCTCGTCCAGGTTGAAGTTGGCGGCCTCGGCCAGGTCGCCGCCGGTGGCCACGTTCCAGCCGGCGCGGCCGTGCGAGATGTGGTCCAGCGAGGCCAGGGTGCGCGCCAGGATGTAGGGCTCGTAGAAGGTGGTCGAGGCGGTGGCGATCAGGCCGATGTGCTCGGTGGCCGTGGCCAGCGCCGTGAGCAGGGTCAGCGGCTCCAGGCCGGCGGCGACGGTGGCGTCGGGGCGGCTGCGGACCGCCAGGCTGTCGGCCAGGAAGACCGCGTCGAACAGCCCGCGCTCGGCGGTGCGGGCCAGCTCGATGTGGTAGTCGACGTCCAGGGTCCGGTCGCCGCCGCTGGCCGGGTGGCGCCAGGCGGCGTCGTGGTGGCCGGGGGCGTGCAGGAATGCGTTCAGGTGGAGCGGGCGGACATTGCGTGCGGGCATGAAGTGGCTCCCCGGAATGGGATTCTTCGGTGGCCGAAGATTAGTGGGGTCCGAATATTTCGGAGGCAGAAACTAATGTGCCTGGAGACTGGCTGGGGCCCAGCTCAGGGGCGTCGAGTCAGTATGCGCACGCAGGACAGATCGCGCTCGCGGTCCGGCGCAGATCGACGTGACGGCGAGCCACGAGAACAGTGGCGCGTCTCATGTTCTGAGAATGACAGCAAATCTCAGGGAACGTCAATATCGCGGGATATCCGTCTCAGTATTCGGCGCGATACGGCGTGATTCGGCGGTGAATCGCCGCGGTTCGGCCAAGTGGCCCAGACAAGCGAGCCAAGATCGGCTCTACCGGCCCGCGACCACCCGGCCGTAGTGTTCGGGGCATGTCCTACCCCTCACCTCGCTACTTCGCCGAGCAGGGCGAAGTCAGCGCCACGTTCCGGACCTCCGACGCCGAGCCCGAGCTGAACATCGGGGTCGCCTCGCGCGTCAGCCTGCTGTCCACCGGCGAGACCACGGGCGGTCTGTACGGCCTGTACCGCTGGGACCTGCTCCCGGGCAAGCCGCAGAGCACGACGCCGAGCGGGCACTACCACCGCACGTTCTCCGAGGCCTTCTTCATCCTGGACGGCAGCGTCGCGCTCTACGACGGCGAGACGTGGCGCGACGCGAACGCCGGCGACTACCTGTTCGTGCCGCCGGGCGGCGTGCACAGCTTCGCGAACACCTCGGGGGAGGCGGCCTCGATGCTGGTGCTGTTCGCGCCGGGGGCGCCGCGCGAGCCGTATTTCGAGGAACTGGCGGAGATCCGGAACGCGGGGCGGGTGTTGTCGCCGGAGGAGTGGACCGAGCTCTACGCGCGGCACGACCAGTTCATGACCTGATCGAGGAGATCAGGCATCTGGCTTGGAAGCCCGAAGTGAGAAGGTGATCGGCACCGGCGTCCCGCCCTCGGTGAAGCGTTCCAGGACCAGGCCCGCGGCGGTCACCATGTGCAGCAGGTCGGGTAGCGGCCAGTGCGTCGCCCCGACCTTGTCGCGTACGCCGTTCGACGTCCACGAGTCCGTCGTCCACCGCCCCGCGTCGAGGTAGCCGGGGCGGATGACCGCCGCCGCCGGATCGCCGCGGTCGGCGAACCCGCCGCAGAAGCACGGATGCACGCCGACGTGCACGAACCTCCCGCCGGGCCGCAGGATCCGCGCGGCCTCGGCGACGACGCGCGCGTAGCCCGGCATGTCGGTGTGGACCATCACCGCGATCACGGCGTCGAGCGCCCCCGTCCCGATCGGGAGGTGTTCGGCGTCGGCGCGCGCGACCGGAAGCCGGCCGGCGGCGTACGCCAGCATCCCCGAGGAGAGGTCGACGCCGACCGGCGTCCAGCCGAGCGCACGGACCGTCGCGGCGTGCGCTCCAGTGCCGCACCCGATCTCCAGACAGGCGGGGCCCGTTCCCTCGGGTGCTGTTCCGAGCAGCGTGGTGATGGCGGCATCGACACCGATCGGATCGGAATCGCCCTGCGCGGCGAGGAATTCCGTCTCGTACCAGTCGGCGATCGCGTCGTACGGGGCAGGCGTGGAGTTCGGCATGTCTTCCACATTGCCTACCGCCCGGCCCGCCGTCCCCGGGTTCTCTTCGAGCGATCACTCATCTGCTCACAGCAGACGCCGACCTGCGCAAACCCCGCTGCCTTCCGCCACTGGGTATGCGATCGCTCACAGCGAACAATCCCTCGGGAACACCGCGCGGCCCTCAGACATTGAGTGAGTCAGACTCAACTTACTTCTTGTAGGGAGCCACAGCGAATGAGTGAGAACATGACCGGCGCGACCAAGGCCTTCCCGGTCATCCCGCTGGACGACGCGGTCGTCCTGCCGGGCATGGTCGTGCCGCTGGATTTGTCCGACTCCGAGACCCGTGCGGCCGTCGACGCCGCCGCCAACGGCCCCACACGCGGGGGCAAGCCGCAGGTGCTGCTCGTGCCGCGGCTGGACGGCAACTACGCCAAGTCCGGCGTCGTCGGCATCATCGAGCAGACCGGCCGGATGGCCGGCTCCGGGCGCATGGTCGCCGTGGTGCGCGGGACGCACCGGGCCACCATCGGCGTCGGGACCACCGGTCCGGGCGCGGCCCTGTGGGTCGAGGCGATCGTGCTCGAAGAGCCGCCGATCACCTCCAAGACCCGCGAGTTGGCCAAGGAGTACAAGGACCTGGCCATCGAGATCCTGCAGCACCGCGAGGCCTTCCAGGTCGTCGACATGGTGCAGCAGATCTCCGACCCCTCGCAGCTGGCGGACTCCGCCGGCTACGCGCCGTACCTGAAGGCCGTGCAGAAGGTCGAGCTGCTGGAGACGCTGAGCGTCGACGAGCGGCTGGAGAAGCTGCTGACCTGGGGTCGCGAGCACCTGGTGGAGCTGGACGTCAACGAGTCTATCCGCAAGGACGTCGAGGACGGGATGGAGAAGCAGCAGCGCGAGTTTCTGCTGCGCCGCCAGCTTTCTGCCATCCGTAAGGAACTGGCTGAACTCGACGGCAAGGAGGCCTCCGAAGAGGAGGACTACCGGTCCCGCGTCGAGACCGCTGACCTTCCCGACAAGGTCCGCGAGGCGGCGCTGAAGGAAGTGGACAAGCTGGAGCGCTCCGGGGACCAGAACCCCGAGGCCGGCTGGATCCGCACCTGGCTGGACACCGTCCTGGAGATGCCGTGGAGCGAGCGCTCCGAGGACTCCTACGACATCGCCGGCGCGCGCGCCGTCCTGGACGCCGACCACGCGGGTCTGGACGACGTCAAGGAGCGGATCGTCGAGTACCTGGCCGTGCGGAAGAAGCGCCAGGACAAGGGCCTGGAGCTGGTCGGCGGACGTCGTTCCGGCGCGGTGCTGGCCCTGGTCGGCCCGCCCGGCGTCGGCAAGACGAGCCTCGGCGAGTCAGTGGCGCGCGCCATGGGTCGCAAGTTCGTGCGCGTCGCCCTCGGCGGCGTGCGGGACGAGGCCGAGATCCGCGGTCACCGGCGTACCTACGTCGGTGCGCTGCCCGGCCGGATCGTGAGGGCGATCAAGGACGCCGGAACGATGAACCCGGTCGTGCTGCTCGACGAGATCGACAAGGTCGGCGCCGACTACCGCGGCGACCCGACGGCGGCTCTGCTGGAGGTCCTGGACCCGGCGCAGAACCACACGTTCCGCGACCACTACCTGGAGGTCGAGCTCGACCTGTCGGACGTGGTGTTCCTGGCCACGGCCAACGTCCTGGAGTCCATCCCGGGCCCGCTGCTGGACCGCATGGAGCTGGTGCGGCTCGACGGCTACACCGAGGACGAGAAGGTCCTGATCGCCCGCGACCACCTGCTGCCGCGCCAGATCGACCGCGCCGGGCTGTCCACCGACGAGGTGGCGTTCGACGACGAGGCGCTGCGGCTGCTGGCTCAGCAGTACACGCGGGAGGCCGGTGTGCGTGATTTGGAGCGCGCCATCTCCCGGGTGCTGCGCAAGGTCGCTGCGAAGACGGCCCTGGCGGATTCTGAAGCCGCGGCCAAAAGCCAGGCGACGGTTCTGGATCAGGACGCTGAAGTCGCATCCGACGACGCACGTGTTGCGGACGCGGCTGACATCGAGGTGACCACCGAGGCGACCCCAGAGGGTTCGAAGGGTACACTGACCGAGCTCACCATCACGGTCGAGAACCTGAAGGACTACCTGGGCCGTCCCCGCCACACCCCGGAGACCGCCGACCGCCTGGCCGTGCCCGGCGTGGCGACGGGCCTGGCGGTGACCGGCGCCGGCGGCGAGGTGCTCTTCGTCGAGGCCTCCCTGTCCGACCCGGAGACCGGCGGCACCGGCCTGTCCCTGACCGGCCAGCTGGGCGACGTGATGAAGGAGTCGGCGCAGATCGCGCTGAGCTACCTGCGCTCGCACGGCGCCGAACTGGAGCTGCCGGTGGCGGACCTCAGCAAGCGCGCGGTGCACGTCCACGTGCCGGCCGGGGCCCAGCCCAAGGACGGTCCGAGCGCCGGCGTCACGATGACCACGGCCCTGGCCTCGCTCCTGAGCGGCCGCCTGGTCCGCAAGGACGTGGCGATGACCGGCGAGGTGTCCCTGACCGGCCGGGTCCTGCCGATCGGCGGCGTGAAGCAGAAGCTGCTGGCCGCGCACCAGGCCGGTGCGACGACCGTGCTGCTGCCCAAGCGCAACGGTCCGGACCTGGACGACGTCCCGGACGAGGTGCTGGACAAGCTGACCGTGCACCTGGTCGGCGACGTGCGCGAGGTCCTGGACCTCGCCCTGGAGCCCGCGGAGCGCCCTGTCGCTGTGGCTGCCGTCTAGAAGGCTGCTGAAGATGTTTGGTTCTGGCCTCGTCGTTTTGTTGACGGGGCCAGACTGCTTCTATGCAGGGTGAGTGGACCGGTGAGCT
>NZ_JBGCCM010000031.1:0-149740 GCF_041262085.1 Catenulispora sp. GAS73 | reverse complement strand
GGGGTTGTTTTCGCTCCCCCCCCGCGGGGGTCTTCCCCCGGGCCCCCCCCCCCGGACACCCCCCCCCCCCGGGCACCCGTTGGGGGGCCCCCCCACCCGGCCCCCCACCTCTTCTACGTGCGGGTACGTGCGGGGCTCTATGCGCCGAACGCCAAGGCTCAGGCCGAGGCCATCGCCTTTTGCAGGTTCTCGTCGATCGCGGCGAGGAACTCCTGCGTGGTCAGGTACGGCTGGTCCGGCGAGATCAGCAGCGCCAGGTCCTTGGTCATCTTGCCCTCCTCGACCGTCTCGACGCAGACGCGCTCCAGGGTCTCGGCGAACTTCACGACCTCGGGGGTGTTGTCGAACTTGCCGCGGTAGGCCAGGCCCTGGGTCCACGCGTAGATCGAGGCGATCGGGTTGGTGGAGGTGGGCTTGCCCTGCTGGTGCTGGCGGTAGTGGCGGGTGACGGTGCCGTGCGCCGCCTCGGCCTCGACGGTCTTGCCGTCGGGGGCCATCAGTACCGAGGTCATCAGGCCCAGGGAGCCGAAGCCCTGCGCGACGGTGTCGGACTGGACGTCGCCGTCGTAGTTCTTGCACGCCCAGACGTAGCCGCCCTCCCACTTCAGCGCGGAGGCCACCATGTCGTCGATCAGGCGGTGCTCGTAGGTCAGGCCCGCCTTGTCGAACTCTTCCTTGAACTCGGCGTCGAAGACCTCCTGGAAGATGTCCTTGAAGCGGCCGTCGTAGCCCTTGAGGATCGTGTTCTTCGTGGAGAGGTACACCGGGTAGCCGCGGTTGAGGCCGTAGCGCATCGAGGCGCGGGCGAAGCCGCGGATCGACTCGTCCAGGTTGTACATGGCCAGCGCGACGCCGGAGCCCGGGAAGTCGAAGACGTTGAGCTCGATCGGCTCGCCGCCGTCCTTCGGGGTGAAGGTCAGGGTCAGGGTGCCCTCGCCGGGGACCTTCAGGTCGGTGGCGCGGTACTGGTCGCCGAAGGCGTGGCGGCCGACGACGATCGGCTTGGTCCAGCCCGGGACCAGGCGCGGGATGTTGCTGATGACGATCGGCTCGCGGAAGATCACGCCGTCGAGGATGTTGCGGATGGTGCCGTTCGGCGACTTCCACATCTTCTTCAGGCCGAACTCCTCGACCCGCGCCTCGTCCGGGGTGATGGTGGCGCACTTGACGCCCACGCCGTACTGCTTGATCGCGTTCGCGGCGTCCACGGTGACCTGGTCGTCCGTGGCGTCGCGGTGCTCGATGCCCAGGTCGAAATACTTCAGGTCGACGTCGAGGTAGGGCAGGATCAGCGAGTCCTTGATGAACTGCCAGATGATCCGGGTCATCTCGTCGCCGTCGAGCTCGACGACGGGGTTCGCGACCTTGATCTTGGGACCGGAGTAGGCCATGGCGGATCGTCCTTACGGATCGGGAAGAATTATCTCGACCTCAAGATACATGGCCGCGCCCGCGGATCGCCAAGCGGTGTCGGACCGATGGTGGCCGATGGTGACCAAGGCGACACACCGGCTCAGTTCGAGAAGATCCCCTGCACCAGCAGCCCCAGCACCACCAGCGTGGTGCCGACGACCGTGTAGGTGCCGACGTCGATCGCGCGGCGGCGGACGGCCAGCGTGCCGGCCACCCGGGTGGGCAGGAACAGCCGCAGCCCGGCGGCCAGCAGCAGCGACATCCCCATCACCGCGGCACCCTGGAAGACCTCGTTGTGCACTATCACCGTCATGCCGAAGCCGAAGCCGGCCAGCACCGTCAGGATCGGCCACTCGGCGACGACTTGGCGGCCGAAGGAGACCCCGGAGGGACGGTTGTTCGCGGGCATGGCGCAACTCTACTTGCGCCGGATGACCTCCACGTCCGCTATCTGTAACGAGCGCGCTACGGCGCCACGGCCAGCCAGTCGGCGAATCCGCTGGGCCGGTGCGCGCCGATGAACAGCGTCTCGAACAGGCCGTACCCGTTGCGCACGCCCTCGGGCCCGTCGTACTCGAACCGCGAGAGCCGCTCGGTGATGCCGAACATCCCGGACTTCGCGGCCGCCTCCTCGGCCGGCATCCGCACCTGCTGCACCACCAGGTCCGGACCCTGATACATCCCGTGCCGCCAGTCGGCGTCCAGGCCGTAGCCGCTGCCGACCGCCATGTGGAGCGGGATCAGCTGAGTTACCCGGACCCGTTCAGCGCGGCCGGCGAAGGTCACCGTGGCGGTCTGCACGTCGCGGGTGCCGGAGGTGTAGTGCAGCTCCAGCTCCGGACGGCCCAGCGCCTCGGCCGGACGGCCGTCGCCGAAGACCTTGACCGCCTCCTCCAGGACCCGGCCGCCGTCCTCGTCCTCCTGCGCGATCACCAGAATCGAGAAGTCGTCGAACTGCATCGGCGCGTAGACCCAGTGGAAGGTCGGCGGCACCCCGTCTTTGCCCTGGATCCCGGCGGGCTCGGCCTCGCCGACCGGCCGGATGCCCCAGGACCGGTCGCGCGAGCCCCACCAGGTGTCGGGGGTGACGGCGAGCTCGTCCTCGCCGATGCGCAGCGTCCCCTCCCAGAATCCGGTCTGGGCCAGCCGCACCGAGTCCATCCACACCCGGCCGTTGCGCCGCACGAACTGCCGCGGCTCCCGGGTCGCCGGGATCGCACCGGTCCAGAGCAGGTCGAAGGAGAGCTCGTGCTCCCCCGGCTCCAGCACCACCCGCAGCCGGTTCAGCGGCTCCAGCACCTCGATGCGGAACGGCCCCACGGACAGGTCGCCGCGGTCGGCCCCCAGTTCGCGCGAGGCCCGGACGACTCGGTGGACGCCCCGGTGGACGACCGCGGCGAAGGCGTCGGTCACCCCGAGGTTCGGGTACTGCCCCACTCCCAGCGCCATGAACAGGTCGTCGGCGCGGCGATGGAGGTTGAAGTAGTAGCGGTCATAGAAGTTCCGGTCGGAGGTGGCGACGTGCGCCAGCGACTCCGAGGTCTGATGGAACGGGAAATCATCAAGGGGGGACAGGTCCCGATGGTCACCGGACATGTCCCCCCTTGTAGGGGTGATCTGATCAACCGTCAATAGCGACGCCTCAGAGCTGCCGCTCCGCGATCTCCACCACGTTGTTCAGCAGCATCGCGCGGGTCATCGGCCCGACGCCGCCGGGGTTCGGCGACACCCAGCCCGCCACGTCGCGCACGTCGTCCGCGACGTCGCCGGCCAGCCCGCCCTCGCCGCGCGACACGCCGACGTCCAGCACCGCCGCGCCCGGCTTCACCAGGTCGGCGGTGATCAGGTTCGGCACGCCGGCGGCGGCCACCACGATGTCCGCCTTCAGAGTGTGGAAGCCCAGGTCGCGGGTGCCGGTGTGGCACAGCGTCACGGTCGCGTTCTCGCTGCGGCGGGTCAGCAGCAGGCCCAGCGGCCGGCCCACGGTGATGCCGCGGCCGACGATCACCACCTCGGCCCCGGCGATCGCCACATCGTGCCGCCGCAGCAGCTCGACGATGCCGAGCGGAGTGCACGGCAGCGGCGCCGGCGCGCCGAGCACCAGCCGGCCGAGGTTGGTCGGGTGCAGGCCGTCGGCGTCCTTGTCCGGGTCGACGAGCTCCAGGATGGCGTTCTCGTCGATGCCCTTGGGCAGCGGCAGCTGCACGATGTAGCCGGTGCAGGCCGGGTCCTCGTTCAGCTCGGCCACGGCCTCGGCGACCTGCGCCTGGGACGCGGTCGCGGGCAGCTGGCGCTGGATCGAGGCGATGCCGACCTGCGCGCAGTCGCGGTGCTTGCTGCGTACGTAGGACGCGGACGCCGGGTCGTCGCCGACCAGCAGCGTGGCCAGGCCGGGCACGATGCCGCGCAGCTTGAGCGCCTCCACGCGCGTCGACAGCTCGCTCTTGATGGTGGCGGCCGTCGCCTTACCGTCCAGAATCTGTGCCGTATGAGAAGCGTGTGCGGTCATAGGGGTTCTCGCCTCCTCAGTGGGTGAAGTGCCGGGTGCCGGTCATGTACATGGTGACGCCGGCCTTGCGCGCCGCCTCGACCACCAGCTCGTCGCGGACCGAGCCGCCGGGCTGCACCACGGCCTTGACCCCGGCCTCGGCCAGGACCTCGAAGCCGTCGGGGAACGGGAAGTAGGCGTCGGAGGCCGCGACCGAGCCGCGCGCCTTGTCGCCGGCCCGCTGGACCGCCAGCTTGGCCGAGTCGACCCGGTTGACCTGGCCCATGCCGACGCCGACGGAGGCGCCGCCGGAGGCCAGCAGGATCGCGTTGGACTTCACCGAACGGATCGCGCGCCAGGCGAAGACCAGATCGGCGAAGGTCTGCTCGTCGGCCGGCTCGCCGCTGGCCAGCGTCCACGTCGCCGGGTCGTCGCCCTCGGCCTGGTACAGATCGCCGTCCTGGAGCAGCAGGCCGCCGCAGATCTGGCGGAACTCCAGGCGGCGGCGGTTGCGGCTGCCGGTCTTCAGGATCCGGATGTTCTTCTTGGTCTTCAGCGTCTCCAGCGCTTCCGGCTCGTAGTCGGGGGCGCAGATGACTTCGGTGAAGACCTCGTTGACCTGGAGCGCCATCGCGTTGGTGACGGTGCGGTTGGCGGCGATGATGCCGCCGAAGGCCGAGACCGGGTCGCACTCGTTGGCCAGCCGGTGCGCCTCGGCGATGTCCCCGGCGGAGCTGACGGCGATACCGCAGGGGTTGGCGTGCTTGATGATGGCGACGCAGGCTTCTTCGAAGTCGTGGGCCGAGCGGATGGCCGCGTCGGTGTCCACGTAGTTGTTGTAGGACATCTCCTTGCCGTGCAGCTGCTCGGCGGTGGCCAGGGTGTCCTGCTCGCCTTCGCTGACGTAGAGCGCGGCGCCCTGGTGCGGGTTCTCGCCGTAGCGCAAGACGGCCTTGCGCTCGTAGGTGCTGGCCAGGAAGTCGGGGAAGCGGGACTCGCCGTCCGGCGCGTAGGCCGAGGCGAACCAGCTGGCAACCGCGGTGTCGTACTCGGCGGTGTGCGCGAAGGCTTCGGCGGCCAGGCGCTTGCGCTGGGCGAAGGTGAAGCCGCCGCCGGCCACCGCGGTCAGCACTGCGTCGTAGTGGGCCGGGTTGACCACAACGGCCACACTCGGGTGGTTCTTGGCCGCGGCGCGGACCATCGAGGGCCCGCCGATGTCGATCTGCTCGACGCACTCGTCGGGGGCGGCGCCGGAGGCGACGGTCTGGGTGAACGGGTAGAGGTTCACCACGACCAGGTCGAAGGGCTCGACGCCGAGCTCGGCGAGCTGCTTGCGGTGGTCGTCCAGCCGCAGGTCGGCCAGGATGCCGGCGTGCACCTTGGGGTGCAGGGTCTTGACCCGGCCGTCCAGGCACTCCGGGAAGCCGGTGAGCTCGGCCACCTCGGTGACCGGGATTCCCAGGTCGCGGATCAGCTTCGCCGAGCCGCCGGTGGAGACCAGGGCGACCCCGGCCGCGTGCAGGCCGCGCGCCAACTCCTCAAGCCCGGTCTTGTCATACACGCTGACCAGCGCGCGCTTGATCGGGCGGATGTCCTCAGTGCTGCTCACTGGAAAGTGACCTTTCGGTTGTCGATGGTCCAGCCTTGGCGGGCCAGCCGGCCCACGACGTCGACGAGCAGCGCCCGTTCCGCCGTCTTGATGCGCTCGTGCAGGCTCTCCACGTCGTCGTCGGCCTCGACCGGGACGGCGGCCTGCGCGATCACCGGGCCGTCGTCGACGCCGCCGGCGACGAAGAAGACCGTGCAGCCGGTGACCTTCACGCCGTAGGCCAGCGCGTCGGCGGGGCCGTGCATGCCGGGGAAGCTCGGCGAGAGCGCGGGATGGGTGTTGATGACGCGGCCGTCGAAGGCGGCCAGGAAGTCCGGGCCGAGCAGCTTCATGAAGCCGGCCGAGACCACCAGGTCCGGCTCGTACTCGGCGACCTTGTCGCGCAGCGCGCGGTCCCAGTCCTCGCGGGTGGCGAAGTCCTTGACGCGGAGTGCGAAGGCGGGGATGCCGGCCTGTTCGGCGCGTTCCAGGCCCTGGATGCCGGTGCGGTCCGCGCCGACGGCCACGATGGTGGCGCCGAACGCGGGGCCGGCGGGCTGGGCCTGCTGGGGCTGCTGGGCTTTCTCGGCATTCTCTGCGTCGATCAACGCCTGCAGATTCGTGCCCGAACCGGAGACGAGGACCACGATCCTCGCCGGCGCGTCCGGGCGGTGGTGCACGAGCCCTGGTGGGCTCTTCGTTCCTTCGGGGTGGACCACGACCGCGGCCTCCTCATAGGTGTTTGCTGTTGTCTGCCGGTCGGACCCATCCCACTTGGACGGGCGGGGTCGCCATAGGCAACGATAGTGGGCGGACGGGGCGTAGCCCGCCAGCCGACCAGCGATGAACCGATCATGTCCACGATAACCCGGAGGACTTCCGTGACCGATGCCGAGCAGCGGCCCACGCCGACGGACAGCGGGCTCGGCGCAGGTGGCGTCGGGGCCGCTGAGCCGGATGAGCAGAGTGGGGCGTCCGGGTCGGATGCGGTGGCGGCGGCTCCCGTTCAGACCAAGGCGCCCGTTCAGACTCCGGTCGAGGACAACCCGTTCGCGCCGCCGCCGGAAGACGCACACGACGCGCAGCCGATGCCGCCGTCCCCGTGGGGCGCGCCGCCGCAGCAGCCGTACGGCCAGGTGCGTCCGGGCCCGGTGCAGCCCTGGGGCGCGGAGCGTCCGCGCGAGCCGGAGCAGCCGCATGCCCCGTGGGGCGATCCGAACCGGTACGGCCCGGTGGACCGGCGTCCGGACCCGCGCGAGGATCCGGACCGGCGCTACCGCGACCAGCGCGAGAACCCGACTCCGCAGCGTCCGCAGCGGGATCTGAAGACCCGGTGGGCGCTGGGGCTCTCGCTGGGCTCGACGGCGTGCACGATGCTGGCGATCTACCAGGGGCTGGCGACGTTCCCGGCCTGGATGGTCGGCTCGGCGGCGGGCCTGGCGTTCGCGGTGGCGGCGTTCGTGCTGTCGATCTCGGCGCAGCGGACGGCGGCGCTGAAGCACCAGCGGGCCTCGGAAGCCACCGCCAGCATGGTCTCCGCTTCGGTGTCCGGCGTGCTGGCCGGGCTGCTGCTGGTGGCCTCGATCGTGTGGTGGACCCCGTTCAAGGACTACGCCAAGTGCATGGAGGGCGCGAACACGCAGGTCGCGGAGAAGATGTGCCTGACGCAGCTGGAGAACAGCACCGGGATGTCGACCTCGCGGTAAGCCGCCACCGAGTCAACTCCTGTACATAAAGACCTGCTGATCATCGCAGATCACGGGGAGGTTGCGGCGACCCTATATAGGGTTTCCGCGCTTGTGGCCGCGCCCTACTGTGTGGATGTCCGACGCACCCATCCACTTTGACAGTAAAGGCCTCTCGTCGTGTCCCAGGATCCCTGGCAGAACCCGAACAACCCTCAACAGGGCGGCTCTGCGACTCCCCCGCCGGCCTATCCGGCGTACCCCGGCGGCGCTTACGGCTACGCCGCGCCGGCGCCGGTGAAGCCGCCGAGGCCGAACTCAGTCCGGATCGCCGTCAACCTGATGTTCGCCGGGGCTGCCCTCGAAGTGGTCAACCTGATCATCGGGCTCGCCATGACGAACACCCTCGAAAAGAACCTGCAGAACCTCGGATACGACACCACCACCGTCAACAGCGACAAGGGCCGCGTGTTCACCACCCTCGTCATCGGTGGACTCATCCGCGCCGGACTCTGGATCTGGATGGCTCTCGCCGTCCGCGGCGGCCACAACTACGCCCGCATCGTCTCCAGCGTCTTCTTCGGCATCGGCGTCGTGGGCGCCCTCATCAACCTGGTCCCGGGCTGGGTCCCGGTCCTCGACAAGATCGGCGCGGTCGCCACCATCCTGGCCGGCCTGCTGGCGATCATATTCGCCTGGAAGGGCGAGTCCGGGCCCTACTTCCGTCCGACGCCGGGGCCGGAGTACGGCTACGGAGCCCAGTACCCGCCGCAGGGGCAGCCCCCTTACGGCCAGGGCTAGCGGCGGCGCCAGCACCACCACGGCGGCGGTCACCCCCAGGAGGAGGAGGGTGGCCGCCGCCGTGCGCCACCCGGAGGGGCCCAGCGTGGCCATGCGGCCGCCGGCCAGCGGGCCGCCGGAGAGCGTCGCGGCCAGCCCGGCGAGCAGCGCCACGACGACGGCCGCCGCGCTCAGGGCCCGGACGCGGTCGCCGAGCGCGTGATGCCCAGCGCGCGTCACGACCAGCGCCAGCGTCACCCCGGCCGCCACCGGCAGCGCGAGGAACGCCAGGTCGTAGGGGAAGATCCGGCTGCCGTTCCGCGGCAGCGCGCCGAGCAGCGGGAACACCGGCAGCGCACCGACCTTGGTGCTCAGGACACTGACACCGGTGCCGGTGCCGACCGCGAAGCCGGGGCCGAGGGCGAACGAGGCCGACCAGGCCACGGCGTTCGGCAGGAGCGCGAGGCTGAGCAGGAACATGCCGACGGCGTCGGCGACGCCGCGGGGCCAGCCGGCTTCGGGGAGGTGCGCGATCAGCGTGCCGGCCAGCACCAGCGCGCCGCCGCCGACGAGCACGGCACCCGAGGTGGCGGCCGCCCGGGCCGCGGTGGACACCCAGCGCGGCGCGTCGCAGAACCCGGCGATCCGCCGCCAGCGCGCGGCCGTCGGCACCAGCGCACCGAACAGGACCGCGAAGAGCACGGCCTGCGCGGTGTCGGGACGCACGTCGCCCGTCGCGGCCCCGGAGGCGACGAGCGCGGCGACGAGGCAGTAGCCGGTCGCGGCGCCGAACGCGGTGTAGGCGAGATGCACGGGCCGGGCAACAGGTGCGACAGCCGTGTGCCAGAGCGCGAACACCAGCAACGCGGTGAAGCCGAGCGGCGCCAGCGCCACCCGGCCGGCGGGCACGTCGAGCGCCGCGTGGTGGCCGAGCAGCCAGAGCTGGCCACCGACGCGTAACGGGCCGGTGAGGCCGGCGGTGTTCGGCGCCGAGACCAGCCAGACGGTCACGCAGAGGGTGACGGCGGCGAGCCAGGTGGCGATGGCGGCCAGCGCCGCGTGGGCGCCGGCGCGGGCGGCTAGGCGGAGGTCGCGGCCGTGGGGGGCGTTCCAGGCGGCGAGGAGTGTGTCGCTCCAGGTGGCGACTAGGTCGCGCAATGCCTCGGCGAGGGGTGGGGGTGGGGGCGGCGGTTTGTGCTCCGGGTCTTGGCGAGCGCGGGAGGCGGCGAGTTGCTCGGCGACCCAGCTGCGGTCCGGTCCGGCGGTGGGGGCGGTGGCGGCGCTGCGGGGGTCGGGTTCATCGCGCATGTCCCCACTCTGGTCAGCGGGTCCGTTCCGACCGGGGCGGCGGTGCGCGCCTCACCGGGGGCGGGGGTGGGATTCACTCTGGCGGCCTACAGGGGGGAAAGTGGGAATGGGGTGGGGGCGGGGCGGGGGGCGGTGTTGGGTGGGTTGGTCGGTGAGGTGGTCGAGGTGCGGTTGGCCTGTGGTTTACAGACGATTTTTACGGCTTCGCGCAGGGGTTGATGACCTCGCAGGGGGACGCAGTTCGGTTGAGCCCCGCCTGTTGCGCTGGCGGCTGGCGGTTTCGTGGACACGACCGCGCACACGTCCCGGTCTATGCGCGTGTTGCGCTGGCGGCTGGCGGTTTTCGTGGGCACGACCACGCACACGTCCCGGTCTATGCGCGTGTTGCGCTGGCGGCTGGCGGTTTACGCGGACACGACCACGCACACGTCCCGGTCTATGCGCGTGTTGCGCTGGCGGCTGGCGGTTTGCGCGGACACGACCACGCATGGGTCCGAGTCACTGCGCACACGTTGCGTAGGCGGCAATCGTCGTGCGTGGTGGGCACCTTGAGGCCTCCGGCGGGCGCTCTACAACGAGGGGGCGACCCGCGCGACCTGCTTGATGGCGGCGGCCCGCGACTGGTCGGCTTTCTATCCGCTGTTGCCTGCGTCGCGCTGGTCGGCGGCGGTCGCTGCTTGTGGTCGCCGGGTTCTGTGCCCCTCGCCACGTCGTCGCCTTACGGAACCAGCCCGGTCCGGCGGCGTCAAGCCGCATCACACCTGCTGTGGTACAGCCTCGCCCGGCTTGACACCACCGAACCGGGCAGGTTGGCTTCGCCCGCCGACGCGGCGAGGGGCACAGAACCAACACCCCGCATGGTCCGGTCGGACACGACTCACCACGTGGCCGGCGGCGGAAAAGACGCGGGCCCCGGCCGCGCTCGAAGCGCGGTCGGGGCCCGAGAGCCAGAACCCTTACAGGCCCTGCATGATCTCGCGCATGAGCTGTGCGGTCGCTGAAGGGGTCTTGCCGACCTTCACGCCGACTGCTTCGAGCGCTTCTTGCTTGGCGGCGGCGGTGCCGGCTGAGCCGGAGACGATGGCGCCGGCGTGGCCCATGGTCTTGCCTTCGGGGGCGGTGAAGCCTGCGACGTAGCCCACTACCGGCTTGGTGATGTGCTCCTTGATGTAGGCGGCTGCGCGTTCTTCGGCGTCGCCGCCGATTTCGCCGATCATTACGATTGCTGCGGTGTCCGGGTCGTCCTGGAAGGCCTGGAGGCAGTCGATGTGGGTGGTGCCGATGACGGGGTCGCCGCCGATGCCTACGGCGGTGGAGAAGCCGAAGTCGCGCAGTTCGTACATCATCTGGTAGGTCAGGGTGCCGGACTTGGAGACCAGGCCGATCTTGCCGGCCTTGGTGATGGTGGCCGGGATGATGCCCGCGTTGGAGGCGCCGGGGGTGATCAGGCCTGGGCAGTTCGGGCCGATGATGCGGGTCTTGGCGCCCTTGGCGAGGTTGTAGGCCCACACCTCGGCGGTGTCGTGGACCGGGACGCCTTCGGTGATGATCACGCAGAGGGGGATCTCGGCGTCGACCGCCTCCAGTGCTGCGGCCTTGGTGAATGCCGGCGGGACGAAGAGCACGGAGACGTCCGCGCCGGTCTTGTCCATCGCCTCGGCCACGGTGCCGAATACCGGGACCTCGACGCCGTCGACGTCGACGGTGGTGCCGGCCTTGCGGGGGTTCACGCCGCCGACGATCTTGGTGCCCGAGGCCAGCATGCGCTTGGTGTGCTTCATGCCCTCGGAGCCGGTCATGCCCTGGACGATGACCTTGGAGTTCTCAGTGAGGAAGATAGCCATGTTGTTTTCTCAAACCCCTCAGCGCGCGTTCGCCAGCTCGGCCGCGCGGTCCGCGGCGCCGTCCATGGTGTCGACCTGCTCCACGCCCGGCAGCTTGGCGTCCACCAGGATCTGGCGGCCCAGCTCGGCGTTGTTGCCGTCCAGGCGGACGACCAGCGGCTTGCTGCCGGCCGCGTCGCCCAGCAGCTCGAAGGCCTGCACGATGCCGTTGGCGACCGCGTCGCAGGCGGTGATGCCGCCGAAGACGTTGACGAACACCGACTTCACGGCCGGGTCGTTCAGGATGATGTCCAGGCCGTTGGCCATGACCTCGGCCGAGGCGCCGCCGCCGATGTCCAGGAAGTTGGCCGGCTTGACGTCGCCGTGCTTCTCGCCGGCGTAGGCGACCACGTCCAGCGTGGACATGACCAGGCCCGCGCCGTTGCCGATGATGCCGACCTCGCCGTCGAGCTTGACGTAGTTGAGGTTCTTGGCCTTGGCCTTGGCCTCCAGCGGGTCGGCCGAGGCCGCGTCCTCCAGCGTCTCGTGGTCCTCGTGGCGGAAGGCGGCGTTGTCGTCCAGCGACACCTTGCCGTCCAGCGCGACGATCTGCCCCGAGGAGGTCTTCACCAGCGGGTTGACCTCGACCAGGGTGGCGTCCTCCTGGACGAAGACCTGCCACAGCTGCACCAGCGCGGCGGCGACCTGGTCGGCCACGTGGTGCGGGAAGTTCGCGGCCTTGACGATCTCGTCGGCCTTCTCCTGCGAGAGGCCCTCGTGGTAGGCCGCGGCGTCCACCGGGACCTTGGCCAGCGCCTCGGGCTTGGTGACCGCGATCTCCTCGATCTCCATGCCGCCCTCGACGCTGGCCATCGCCAGGAAGGTGCGGTTGGAGCGGTCCAGCAGGAACGAGACGTAGTACTCCGCCTCGATCTCGGCGGTCTGGGCCAGCATCACCTTGTGGACCGTGTGGCCCTTGATGTCCATGCCCAGGATCGCGGCGGCCTTCTCCTTGGCGTCCGCCGGGCCCTCGGCCAGCTTCACGCCGCCGGCCTTGCCGCGGCCTCCGACCTTCACCTGGGCCTTGACGACCACCCGGCCGCCCAGCTTCTCGGCAGCGGCTTCCGCCTGCTCCGGGGTCTCGGCCACTTCGCCGCCCAGCACCGGCACACCGTGCTTAGCGAAGATGTCCCTCGCCTGGTACTCGAAAAGATCCACGCGCGTCCGTCCCTCATCAAAGGAAGATTCCGGTACGGCTACCGCTACGGAAAACGCGGATGCCGTCCACCTCATCGCAGGGTAGTCCGGTGCGCTGCCAGATCACGAACCGGGAGCCGGACACCGGGGGTGTGAATTCGGGCACACGGGGGACGCGCCACTGGTCCCGACATCCGAGACGGGACCAGTGGAGTTGAGCGGGATCCGAAGGTTTTGCTATGCGTTCCGGTCGCATTCCCGTGCGCGCAACGCGCGCGCCGCGTCGTCCCGCGACTCCAGAACCAGCCGCCGCAGCGCCGGCGCCTTGGCCGCGTCGGAGGCCAGCCACGCGTCGGTGCGCGCGAGCAGCGCCGGCGAGGTCAACGGCCAGGGGAAGCCGCCGCTGACGATCCGCTCGGCGTTCTGGATGCTGCGCTCGGCCCAGATCGTCGCCAGCTGCGCGAAATACGGCTCGACATAAGGCTCGGCCAGCTTGTCGGCGTCGACTTGGTAGAACTCGGACAGCACGGCGCCGATCAGGTCGTTGGGCTGGTCGGGTGTCTCCACGACCAGCCGCCAGGCCTCTGCCTTGGCCTCGGCCAGCGGACGCGCCGCGCGGGCGGCGGCCCGGTGCCTTCGGCCGTCGGCGGTGTCGTCGGCCGCGGCCTCGCGCTCTGCCAGCACCCCGTCGTCGTCCAGGCCCTCGGCGGCCAGCGTTTCGATGATCGCCCAGCGCAGGTCCTGGTCGACGGCCAGCCCGCCGAACGACAGCTCCCCGGACAGCAGGGCCTTGAGTTTGTCGAAGTCCGAGTCCTGACTCGCCGCGCGCACCGCGCCGTAGACGAAGGCGACCTGGTGGTCGCCGCCGGCCGGCGCCGCCGCCAGCAGCTCCCACAGCCGGGCGGAGATCACGGCGTCGGCGGCCGGGCGGTGGGCCGGGTCGAGGTACTCCCCGCGCACCACGCGCACCTGGCGCAGCAGGTTCTGCACGACGCTGATGTCGGTCTCGGCCTCGATGTTGCGCAGCACGATCGCGATGAAGCGGCGCCCGGACATCACCGCGTCCCGGGTCATGTGCCACACGCCGGACCAGACCAGCGCGCGGGCCATGGAGTCCGGCAGGGCCGCGATGCCGCCGCGCTCGAACGCGTCGAGCTCGGCCGGGGTGAAGCGGATCTTGGCGTAGGTCAGGTCCAGGTCGTTGAGCAGGACCAGGCCCGGGCGCGGCTTGCCGACCAGCTGCGGCAGCTCGGTGCGCGCGCCGTCGATGTCCAACTCGACCCGCTCCACCAGCTCCACCGCGCCGGTGGCCGGGTTCGGGGAGTAGCAGCCCACGGCGATGCGGTGCGGGCGCAGGGTCGGGAACTCCGGCACCGCGCTCTGCGCGACGGCCGCGGCGGTGACCACGCCGTTCGCGTCGGTCTCCAGCTCGGCGGTCAGGGTGTTGACGCCGGCGGTCTCCAGCCAGGCCTTGGACCAGGTCTTCAGGTCGCGGCCGGAGGTCTCCTCCAGCGTGGCCAACAGGTCGTCCAGGGTGGTGTTGCCGAAGGCGTGGCGCTTGAAGTAGCGGCGGGCGCCCTCCAGGAACGCCTCCTCGCCGACGTAGGCAGCCAGCTGCTTGAGGACCGAGGCGCCCTTGGCGTAGGTGATGCCGTCGAAGTTGAGGCGGGCGTCCTCCAGGTCGCGGATGTCGGCCACGATCGGGTGCGTGGTCGGCAGCTGGTCCTGGCGGTAGGCCCAGGCCTTGCGGCCGTTGGCGAAGGAGACCCAGGCGTGCTCCCAGCGGGTGGCGCGGGTCAGGGCGTAGGCGCCCATGAAGTCGGCGAAGGACTCCTTGAGCCACAGGTCGTCCCACCACTTCATGGTGACCAGGTCGCCGAACCACATGTGCGCCATCTCGTGCATGATCGTGTTGGCGCGGCCCTGGTAGGAGGCGTCGGTGGTCTTGGAGCGGAAGACCATGCGCTCGTTGAAGGTGACCAGGCCCGGGTTCTCCATGGCGCCGAGGTTGTACTCGGGCACGAAGGCGGAGTCGTACTTCCCGAAGGGGTAGGGGTAGTCGAAGATCTCGTGGTAGAAGTCCAGGCCGGCCTTGGTGACGTCGAGGATCGCCGCGGCGTCGAAGTAGGGCGCCAGGGACTTGCGGACCATGGCGCTGACCGGGATCAGCAGCTCCGAGCCGTCCTTGAGCGAGACGGTGTGCTGGTCCTCGACCACGTGGTAGTCGCCGGCCACGATCGCGGTGATGTAGGTGGAGATCGGCTCGGTGGTGTTGAAGCGCCAGGTGTTGGCGTCGTCCGAGCTCTGCGTCAGCTCCTCCAGGGTCTCGTTGGACCACACGCGCCACCGCTGCGGAGCGGTGACGGTGAACTGGAAGCGGGCCTTGAGGTCCGGCTGCTCGAAGTTGGCGAACAGCCGCCGCGAGTCGGCGGGCTCGAACTGGGTGTAGAGGTACACCTCGCCGTCCACCGGGTCCACGAAGCGGTGCAGTCCCTCGCCGGTGTGGCTGTAGGCGGCGTCGGCGTCGATGACGACGACGTTCTCGGCCCGCAGCCCCCGCAGGTGCACGCGCGCGCCGTCGAACACCTCGGCGGGGTCCAGCGCCTCGCCGTTGAGCGTCACGCTGCGCACCGCCGGCGCGAGCAGGTCGACGAAGGAGGCGGCGCCGGGCTCGGAACAGCCGAAGGCGATGGTGCTCCTCGACCCGAACGTGGTGTCGCCGCGCGTCAGATCGAGCTCGACCGCGTAGTGCTCGGCCGTCAAAAGCCGGGCACGCTCCGCCGCCTCGTCGCGGGTCAGATTGCCGCCAGTCATCGGTTTACTCCTGTCGCGCGGTAAGGGCCGTCCGCGTCGACGACCGCCTTCGACGATCCTAAGAGCGCCAGGAAGCCGACGGCAGCGCCGCACCCCGCGGCGATCGCGGCGTCCCGGTAGATCAACCATCCGTCGGTGTCCGCCCGCCAGACGGTGACGAACCCGCCGCCGCCCTGGTGCGCGGCCATCGAGACGATCACGGCCTGCCCCGCGATGTACGCGGCCATACCCACGACGAAGCCCAACGGCGGCCGCGCCAGACCACCCACCCGAGCGATGCCACCGGCGGCCAGGAGCAGCACGAGGACGTCGAGGCTGACGCCGGCGGCGGGTTCCCGGAGCTCGGCGGCCAGTCCGCCGGGGAGGATGGCCGCCGGACTGAGCACGGCCGTCGCGTTGTAGACGGCCATGGCGAGGGCACCACGCCGCGCACCGAGCAGGAAGCCGAGCGCGAGAGCGGTCGCGGCGAAGGCGATGCCGACGGCGGTGCTGGCGCCGGTGCCGGTGCTGGCGGGCAGGAGGCCGAAGAGCATCAGGAGCCCGGCGCCTGCGAGGCCGAGGAGGACGTCACGGAGGCCGCCGCCGGGGAGGCGGTCGGCGGCGACGGGGTGGTGCCACCAGGGCGGACGGGACGCGGGCGGCGGCGGGGGCGGGGTGGGGTGGTTCGGGGCGTGGGGCAGGGGCGAGTGCCAGGGTTCTGCGGTGGGGGGCTGGAAGGTGATGGATGTGGGGGTGCGTTCGGGCCGCTGGACGCTGGGCAGCGGCGATGGGCCGGCGGGCTCAGGCGAGATGTGGGGCGGATACTGATTCGGCGCCCCAGCAAGCAAGCCAGGTGTGGCGGCGGACTCAGGCTGCTGGAAGCCAGGTAGCGGCACGGCTTGATTCGGCGGGCCACCAGCTGCGGCGGCACCGGACAGGCCGGATGCGGCAGCGGGCTCGGGCGGCTGGATGCTTGGCGCGGAGGTTCCGCTGTCCAGGCCGGCGGTCGCGGGGCCACCGGGCAGCACCGCTGTGCCGCGCTCAAGCGGAAGAGCCTCGGTCGGCGAATTCGCGTCCGTGCCAGGCACGGCTTTGGCAGGCACAGCTTTGGCAGGCGCGGCTTCGGTGGGTGCGCCGTAAAGCCGATCGCCGACGGGCTGCTCGGCCGCGTGATGACTGCGGCCGACCTGAATCAGGATCGCCAGTTCGTCCGGCCGCACCGGCCAGAGTGCGATGAGGTCGCGCGGCGTCGGACGGTCGGCGGGTTCCTTGGCAAGGCAGCGCCTCAGCAGAGGGCGGAACTCGTCGGGCACTCCCGCCAACTGCGCTTCGCTGAACCTGGTGCGGTACATCCGTGCTTCTGAGGGGCCTCCGCCGAAGGGGCCGTGCCCTTGCACCGCGTAGGCGAGGACAGCGCCCAGCGCGAATACGTCCGAGGCGGTTGTCGCGCCTCGGCCCGCGATCTGTTCCGGGGACATGTAGCCCGGGGAGCCCAGGACCGAGCCGGCATGGGTCAGGACGCTGTCGGTGTCGCGGTGGGCCAGGCCGAAGTCGATGAGTTTCGGTCCGTCGGGTGCCAGCAGGATGTTGTCCGGCTTCACGTCGCGGTGCACGAGGCCCGCGGTTTCCAGCGCGGCGAGCGCGTCCGCGAGTCCTGCGGCCAGGGCCCGTAACGCGCGCGGGGGCACCGGCCCGGACTGGCGGACCACCTCGCCGAGGGTCGGGCCGTCGATGAACTCGGCCGCGTACCAGGGTTGGGGCGCGTCTGGGTCGGCGTCGAGGACGGTTGCCGTGAAGCGTCCGGTCACGGCCTTCGCGGCGCGGACTTCGCGGGCGAAGCGGCGGCGGTAGTCCGGGTCGGCGGCGATCTCCTGGTGGACCAGCTTCACCGCGACCAGGCGGCCGTCGGCCGCGCGCGCCAGGCACACCAGGCCCATGCCGCCGGAGCCGAGGCGGCCCAGGAACTGGTACGGGCCCACGCCTCGCGGGTCGAGGGCCCGCAACCGCTGCACGTTCACGATCGGCCACCGCCCCGGCGGCGGCCCGGCACCGCACTCATGTTCCCCCGCATAGCGCACACCGTATAAGCCGCGTGCGGCCGCGTCACCAGCGAGAGCTCCCCTCGTTTGGCGCCGTTCCCGACAGCTCCCTACTTCTCCATGAACTTGCTCAGATCCTGCCGCTGAATCGCCGCCGCCATCAGGTCCCCGAACTTGTCCGGCGTGCACGCGAACGCCGGCACCCCCATCGCCGCCAGCGCCGTGGCGTTCTCGCGGTCGTACGCCGGCGCCCCCTCGTCGGACAGCGCCAGCAGCACGATCACCTGCGTGCCGGCCGCCGTCATCTCCGCGACGCGGCGCAGCATCTCGCGCCGGACGCCGCCTTCGTAGAGGTCGGAGATCAGGATGAAGATGGACTCCGTCGGGCGGCTGATCAGCGACTGGCTGTAGGCGATCGCGCGGTTGATGTCCGTGCCGCCGCCGAGCTGCGTCCCGAACAGCACGTCCACCGGGTCCGTCAGCTGCGGAGTGAGGTCCACGACCGCCGTGTCGAACACCACCAGCGAGGTCTTCAGCGACTTCAGCGATGCCAACACCGCGCCGAACACCGACGCGTACACCACCGAGGCGTACATCGAGCCCGACTGGTCGATGGCCAGCACGACGTCGCGCTTCACCGCACGCTCCTTGCGCGCGTAGCCGACCAGCCGCTCGGGCACCACCGTCCGGTACTCCGGCAGGTAGTTCTTCAGGTTCGCCTGGATGGTGCGGCCCCAGTCGATGTCGCTGTGCCGGGGACGGCTGGTGCGCGTGCTCTTGTCCAGCGCGCCGCTGACCGTGGCGCGCAGTTTGGCGCCGAGCCGCTTCTCCAGGTCCTCGACCAGCTTGCGCACCACCTGGCGCGCGGTCTCCTTGGTCTCGGCGGGCATCAGGTGGTTCAGCGACAGCAAGGTGCCGACCAGGTGCACGTCGGGCTCGACCGATTCCATCATCTCCGGCTCCAGCAGCAGCTGGCGCAGGTTCAGGCGGTCGATGGCGTCGCGCTGCATGACCTGCACCACGGTCTGCGGGAAGTAGGTTCGGATGTCGCCGAGCCAGCGCGCGACCTGCGGCGAGGACGCCCCGAGGCCCGCGCTGCGCTGCGCCTGCTGCCCGCCGCGGCCCCGGCTGCGGCCGGTGACGGCGCCGCCGCCGGTCTCGTAGCCGCCCTTGTTGTAGAGGGCCGCCAGCGCCTTGTCCATCTCCAGGTCCTCGCCGGTGAGCTTGCAGCCGGTGCCGTCGTCGTCCCCGCCGAGGACCAGGCGCCAGCGCCGCATGCGCTCGTCGTCGGCGCTCCCCGCGACGCCTGCGGTTTCGAGCGTGTCAGCCATCTGACTCCCCCTTGATCCCCAGCAGCATCCGCACGACCGGCAGCGCGCGGTCGGCACGCGCCCGGTCGAAGCCCGGCGGTTCGGCGCCGGCCGCGACCCCGGCCATCGGGGCCGAGCCGACGGTCCGCGCCAGCTCGCCGATCTTGCGGCGCTCGGGGCCTTCGAAGTTCGAGAACGTACGGCGCAGCAACGGCAGCACGTCGGTGAAGGTGTCCGCGGGGATCCCGGCGATCCACCGGTCCAGCAGCCCCAACAGCACCGGGTCGTGGATCAGCAGCATCGCGCCGCCGGACAGCACACCGTCCAGCCAGGCCGCGGCCTCGGCCGGCGGCACGCCGGGAGTCAGTGCCAGGCCCATCCGGCGGTTCAGCTCGTCGCCGTCGATCTTGGAGACGTCGTAGAGCAGCCGCAGCGCGCGCCCGGCGAGCAGCCCTGTCATGCCCTCACGGTCGGCGACCATGCGCAGCGCGCGGTGCCATTCCTCGGTCGCGGCCGGGTCGTCGAGCAGGCCGACGGCCTGGTGCGTGTTGTCCATCCGGACCCGCATCTTCTGCGCGCCGTCCTCGTCCAGACCGGAGCAGGCCTGCGGGAAACCGAGCGCGATGCGGACCACCAGGGTGTCGGCGACCTTGCGCAGCGCCGCGGTGTCGGTGCCGCGCACGTCCGTGTACCGCAGGGTCCTGGCCAGCGCGGGCAGGGCGTCGGCGAGGTGCGCGACGTCGGTGTCCACCGCGGCCCGGTCGGCCAGCAGGGTCATGATCGGGTCCAGCGCCTCCGGCAGATCGGCGAGCAGGCAGGCCTCGACGACGTCGGTGATCCCGGCCAGCTGCTCGGCGTTCGCCGCGAGGTCCGCGGACTTCGCCGAGGCCGCGGTGACCACCGTGGTGCCCCAGATCGAGGCCTCGACCAGCTTCACCGCGAACTCCGGCTGCCAGTCCAGCGACCAGGTCTCCCAGAACGTGCCGCTGCCCTGGGAGCGGCCCAGCGTGCCCCAGCAGATGCCGAGGATGTTCAGCCGGTGCAGCAGCCGCGACTTCTCGCCGTCGTTGGTTTTGCGCAGGTCCAGCTTGGCCTCGGTCTGGCCGGGCCTGGGCGCGAAGCGCAGCCGCTTCTGCTCCCGGGCCAGGTCCGCGGCCAGCGGTACGACCGGCACGTCCGGCGGCACTTCGCCGAGGTCCTCGCCGATCACCAGCTTGTCCCGGACCAGCGCCATCTGCGTGTCGTAGCCGCCGCACAGCACCGACTGCACGGCCTCGGTGACCTCGGTCAGCCCGGCCAGGGTGCGGCCGCGCAGCGTGGCCAGGGTCTCGGCCAGCCGCGTGGCCTCGATCAGGTGCGCGGAGGAGACCGGCAGGTCCTCGGCGCGGAAGAGTTCCGCGACGCGGACGAGCCAGCGTTCGACTATCTGGTCCGGCGCGGTGAACAGATGGTGGTACCAGCCTGGCGACTCGATGCCCGCGCCGTAGCCGGAACGGAAGGACAGGCGGCCGTGGGTCCACGGGACCCAGGTGGCCGTGGTCTTCGCCTTCTTCGGCAGCTCCTTGAGGATCTTGGCGTCCGGGGCGGCCGGGCCGAGCTCGGCCAAGGCCGGGACGTGGAAGGCGCCGCATATCACCGCGATGCGCCGGCTCCCCGCCTTGATCTCCTCGCGGATGCACTGGCGCATGTACGCCTCGCGCTGCTCGTCCTCCGGACGTGCCTGGTCGCGGACGACGGTCATGGCGTCGGCGATCGCGGCGAAGGAGTCGAGGGCGGAGAAGGTGCCGTCCGCACGTTGCTCGACGACGTCTTCCCACCAGCGCTCCGGGTCGTCGTAGCCGGCGGCGGTGGCGAGTGCGGCGATCGGGTCGGTGCGGATATGTTCGCGCTCGTGACCGCCGCCATCATCCGCGTCTCCCTCCTCCTGGCCGCGACCGTCGTTGTGCCGATCTTCATCTTCTTCGGCGGGCTCTACCTCTACATCCGTCCGGAGCTCCGCGAAGCGATGGCCCGAAGGAAGATCGATGAAGCGGACCGGGATGTCATCCGCGACGCCATACCGCATGGCGACCCACTCGGGGCTGAACTCGGCGAAGGGCCAGAACCCGGCGCGTGAGGGATCGGCGTCCGCGTAGACCAGCAGCGCGACCGGCGGACGCATCGCGGGATGCGCGGCGAGCGGGATCAGCGCGTCGGCCTCCGGCGGACCCTCGATGAGGATCGCGTCCGGCTTCAGCTCCGCCAGCGCCGCCGCGACCGCGCGCGCCGAGCCCGGGCCGTGGTGCCGGATGCCCAGCAGCGTCACCGGCCCTGCCGCCGCCGCGCCGCCGACGGCCGGCGCCGCCTTGGTGGCAGTGTCCGGCATCAGGCGCTGACCTCGCGGCAGCTGCGGTAGAAGTCGGTCCAGCCCTCGCGGCCGCGGGCGACCGTCTCCAGGTACTCCTGCCACACCAGCTTGTCGGTCGAGGAGTCCTTCACGACCGCACCGAGGATGCCGGCGGCCACGTCGGCCGGGCGCAGCGTACCGTCGCCGAAGTGCGCGGCCAGCGCGATGCCGCCGGCCACCACCGAGATCGCCTCGGCCGGGGACAGGGTGCCCGAGGGGGTCTTGAGCTTGGTCTTGCCGTCCTCGGTCAGGCCGCTGCGGAGCTCGCGGAAGACCGTGACCACGCGGCGGATCTCCTCGTGGGCCGCCGGGACCTCGGGCAGCTCCAGCGCCTTGCCGAGGGACTTCACGCGCTGGGAGACGATCTCGATCTCCTCCTCGGCGGTGCCCGGCAGCGGCAGCACCACGGTGTTGAACCGGCGGCGCAGCGCGGAGGACAGGTCGTTGACGCCCTTGTCGCGGTCGTTCGCGGTGGCGATGACGCTGAAGCCCTTCTCCGCCTGCGTCTCCTCGCCGAGCTCGGGGATCGGCAGCGTCTTCTCCGACAGGATCGTGATCAGCGTGTCCTGCACGTCGGCCGGGATCCGGGTCAGCTCCTCGATGCGGGCGATCGCGCCGGTGGCCATCGCGCGCATCAGGGGGCTGGGGACCAGCGCGTCGCGCGAGGGGCCGTGCGCCAGCAGCTGCGCGTAGTTCCAGCCGTAGCGCATCGCCTCCTCGGGCGTGCCGGCGGTGCCCTGGACCAGCAGCGTCGAGTCGCCGGAGATCGCGGCGGCCAGGTGCTCGGAGACCCAGGTCTTGGCCGTGCCGGGCACGCCGACCAGCAGCAGCGCGCGGTCGGTGGCCAGGGTGGCGATGGCGATCTCGACGATGCGCCGCGGGCCGATGTACTTCGGCGTGATGACCGTGCCGTCCGGCAGCGTCCCGCCGAGCAGATAGGTCGCGACCGCCCACGGCGAGAGTTTCCAGCGCGGCGGCTTCGGACGGCCGGAGTCGGCGTCGGCCTTGCGCAGGGCTTCCAGCTCGCCGGCGAAGGCGTGCTCGGCGTGCAGGCGGAGAACGGTCGGCTGTGTCGCCTCGGCGGCAGCGGCGGTGTCAGACATGGAAGGCAACTTTCGGATTTCGGCAAGGTGGCACCCACTCAAGAGTCCACCTTGGGGGAAGGGTTCGGACAGAGTCCAGATCGTTAGACAGGGTCCGGCAGCGTTAAACAGAGTCCAGTTCGGCCAGCATCAGAGCCCGGTCCCGCAGCATCGCCGCGAGGTCGTCCAGGTCCTCGGCCCACAGCGGGAGCTCGGCGCGGATCTCGTCGGCCTTGGCCGTGACCGCGTCCGCGAACGAGGGCGGCATCCAGCGGCCGGCCAGGTTGTCCATGCCGAAGAAGCGGGCCACGTCGTTGCGCGTGGCGTTCGGCAGATAGGCCGGGATCGCGTCGAGCAGGGCCTGGCACACGGCGTCCGGCCAGGGCCGGCCCAGCCGGCTCAGGATGCTCGGGGCGCTGTGGATCGAGTACTGCGACCGGTGGCTCGCCACCACGCTCAGACACCAGCGCTCGGCGGCCTCGTCGGAGAGCAGTTCCAGCATGTCGTTGGAGGCGTTGACGGCGCAGAACGCCTCGGCCCAGCGGGTGTCCTTCTGGCGCAGTGTCGCCGAGCGCCAGCCGCGGTGGCAGGCGTTGGCCTCCCAGCGGTTGGCGGCCGTGGCGCGCATCAGCTCGGCGGGCGTCAGCTCGCAGTACTGCTCCCAGGCGGACAGCGGGGTGGAGGCTATGAGGTCCTCCAGCCAGTACGAGGGCTGCATGCGGGCCAGCCGCCGCTCGTCCTCGGTCTGGACCCAGCCCTCGCCGATGCCGTCCCGGGCCTCGTCCTCGGCGGCCTCGTCCGGCTTGTCCTTCAGCATGACCAGGACTTCGGCGTTCTCGGTGACGACCGTGACCCGCGCGTGCAGTCTCGCGACCATCCGCTCGGCGAACCGGGAGGACGGCAGGGTGGCCAGCAGCCGGACCGCCTCGGCGCGCACCTGCCGCGACTTGTCGTCGAGGGCTGATTCCAGGAACGGCTCGTCCTCCGGCCCGAGACCCACGCCGAGCGCCTCGACGTAGGCCGCACGGGTCTCCGCCGACAAACCCCCCGCGCTCGACCCGGTCTGCGTCCAGGCTTCTTCCACCAGTTCCCGGGCCGAGGCCGGATCCTTGCCGCGGAACCACGTGAGGTAGCCGATGCGCTCGTGCGGCTTGTCGGACAGCCAGGCCTCCGGGTCCGGGGCCGCGGCGTAGCGGGTGAAGGTCGACCACTGCTGGTTCTGCTTGGCCAGCCAGGTGCCGCGCGGGCCGGCCAGCTTCATCAGGTCGGCGCGGACCGCGATGCTGCCCCGGGCGTAGTCGAACAGCGGGGGCAGGAGCTCGGCGGGGGCGCGGCAGCCGGTCTTGGCGGCGGCTCCCAGGTACTCCGGGAGTGCCTCGGAGCGGGACGCCACCAGCGCCGTCAGCCGGGCCGAGGTCGCGCTGGGCAGCAGCGGACGGGCGTCCACCGCCGCCGACTTGGCGGCCGGCGCCGCGCCGTGGCTTTCGGCAGCGTCGGCACTGTCGGCGCCCTCAGCACCCTCAGCGCCGTCGGCGTCCTGCTCGCCGACCAGCTCCGCGGAGTACGCCGAACCGGCGTTGCCGGCCCGCCGCCACGCGCTCATGAGCGCAGCCGAGCTCAGCAGGGCGGCCGCGGGGCTGTCACCGGGCGCGGTGAAGTCTCCGGCGGCCGGCGGGGTGCGACGGTCGGTGCCGACCAGGGCCGTCGAGACAAGGTCCTGCCAGACCTCGGAGCCGGTCTGATTGGAGGCTTCGTTCATGGTGCTCACCGCGCTTCCGCCGAGTAGGAGATTCCTACAGCCTTCGCACTGATGTCCACAGATTGTGCACCACGCCACTGACAACTTAGGGGGTCGGTGGCAATACCCTGAAATTCCCTAATCACCGGGCCTCTCCCGAGGCGCTTCGCAGGGTTCTTCGCTGATCCGTTCACAGCGCGACCGCCGCACCCTCGGCCCACACGGTGAGCGGTTCCAGCCCCGCGTCGGTGTATTCGCCGAACACCGTCACCGGATGCCCGCCGGAGACCGCGAGCAGCCGCCACAGGGCACCCTCCTCGCAGATCAGCGGGACGCGGCGGCCCTCGGCGTCGGCTAGTTCGCCGTCCCGGTCCGGGACCGCGTCCGCGATCACCACCGGCCAGCCCTCCTGCCACGGATCGGTGGCCAGGGCCGCGGCGAACTCGTCGGCGGCAGCTTGCAGAGTGCCGCCCGCAGGCGCCGCCGGCGCACCCGCGGGGTCGAGCTCCCCGGACTCCATCTGCGCGCGCAGCGGAAGCACTTCGGAGTGGAACACCATCTCGGCCCGGTAGACCGCGCCGACCGGCAGCGCCAGCGTCGGCGCCTGCTGCATGGCGCCGAACGCCAGCAGCATCGACATCCGGCCGCTGTCCGCGCCGCGCAGCCAGATCCGGCGCTCGGTGAGCTTGTCGGCCGCGCGATCGCGGGAGCCCAGGACGTGCCAGCGGTCGGCGACGCGCTCTCCGTCGCGGCGCACGACATCGGCGTCGACGGAGATCCCGATCCGCCGCCGCACGGTGTCCTGCATCGCCGGCGGCAGGTCGGGCAGCCGGGTCCAGGCCTGGCACAGCAGGTGCAGCCGGGCGAACTCGGCCAGGACCGCGTCCGGCCAGGCGTCACCGGAGGACGACCGCGCGGAGGTCAGGGTCCGTACCCGGCCCGCGACACCCGGCGCCTGCGCGTCCACCAACCGCTTGGCGACCGGGTCGACGGCCCCGTAGGACAGCGTCGCGGAGTCGCTGATGCCGGCCGCGATCTGATCGGTCAGCCAGCGGTCGAGGTCGGCCAGGCCGTTGCCGATCCGCTCAGCGCGTTGCGCCGCGCGCTTGGCCGCACCCTCGGGGTCGGCGGCGGCCTTCTCAGCCTTGGCGGCGCTACGAGCCGCGGACTTCTCGGCCCGGTCCCGCCGCGAATCGGCCCAGGCCTCGACCCGCTCCGGCGGCGCGTCGGCGGCGGCAACGGTACCGGCCGCCCACAACAGCAGCAGGCCCAAGGCATGCTTGCACGGGAACTTCCGACTGGGGCACGTGCACTGGTAGGCGGTATCCGAGTCGGCCACGGACACCGTGACCTGATACGGCTTGCTCCCGCTGCCCTTGCAGTCCCCCCACAACAGCCGCTCGGCTTCCAGGTACCCGGTCCCCGACCACGGGCCCGGAACCCCGAGCTTCGCACCCGCCTTCTGCGAGGAAGCGTCCGGGGCCAGAGAGTTGACCTGGGCGGCGGTCCAACGTTCTGCCATGCCACGAACACTATTTCAGGGCACCGACAGGGCGGGTGGGGCTTTGTGACGGCGGCGCGCGTCAGGCCGCGTGCGCGAGGTTCGCGTCCACCCAGTCGATGATCTCCTGAGTGGGCGTCCCGGGCGTGAAGATCGCCACGACCCCCATCTCCTTCAGCGGCTCGAAGTCGGCCTCGGGGATGATGCCGCCGACGAAGACCTTGATGTCGGAGGCGTCCTTCTCCTTGAGGATCTCGATCACCTTCGCGCACTGCGTCATGTGGGCGCCGGACAGGATCGACAGGCCGATGGCGTCGGCGTCCTCCTGGATGGCGGTGGCCACGATCTGGTCGGGCATCTGGTGCAGACCGGTGTAGATGACCTCGACGCCGGCGTCGCGCAGCGCGCGGGCCACCACCTTCGCCCCGCGGTCGTGGCCGTCCAGGCCGGGCTTCGCGATGACGACGCGGACCGGAGCTGACTGGCTCATGGCGACTGCCTCCACTAGATGTCCACGGGAAGATCTTCTTTGATCACCCCATAACCGGTTCACACAGTAACCGACCTGGGATGGCGGCTCGGACCGTCCCGCGCTGTGACGGTCCGCACAATCTCCGTGAGGATCATCGGACTTCCTGCGAGAACACCAGTGAACCGCGTGCAAAGGGCGCGCAAAGTCCACCGAACCGTTGTCCGTCCAGGCTCCGAGGCGCTAAAGTCGCGACTCGATAACGGCGCTGTCCCCGCTCCGTTCGCTGATCGGCTGTCCCACGTTCCCAGGAGGTATTGGCCGTCATGGGAAAACATGGTTCGTCCCATTGGGATACCGACTGGGAGGCGGCCATAACGCCTAACGGCGAGGACAGCCTGTACGGTTCAACCGGCGGCTACCAGGCCGTCAACGACTGGTCCGGGGTTTACGAGGTCCCGTCGCAGACCGGCTTCTATGAACAGGCCACGGTCTACGACTACGAGGACGCCACGACCCGGCAGCCGGTCATGGACCAGAGCTATTACGAATCTGTGTACGCGGCGTACTCGGCGCCCCAGCAAGCCCAGCAGGCTCAGCACGTGCCGCAGATGCCCGCTCAGCCGGTCGTCCCCGCGCAGTCGACTGCGCCGGAGTCGAGTCCCATGTGGGACGGGCCCGGATGGCAGGATCCGTACGCGCAGTACGCGCAGCCGCACTATGAGCAGCAGCTCCATGAGCAGCCGCACCACGAGCAGCACCATGCGCCGCAGCAGCAGTACGAACAGCAGCACTACGGCCAGCAGGCGTACGACGTCCCGCAATACGGCGGGCAGCCGCAGTACGAGGATCACAACTTCCACCACCCGGACTTCGACACCGGCACCTTCGAAGCCATCTACGACGCCCCGGGGTCCACCGAGGCCGCGTACGACCTCCTGCCGGACGGTGAAGGCGCTTACGACGCCTACGCGGACGACGGCTACGAGGCCGAGTACGACGACGCGGACTACGCCGCCGACTACGCCGTCGCGAACGAATACGAAGACGACGCCGAGGACTACGCCGGCTACGGCTACGACGATCCCGACGGTTACGACGACCCGGACAACGGGTACGACGATCCCGAAGGCACTGAGGACGCGCCCCTGCGGAGCCGTAGCCGCTCCGGCGGCACTCCCCCGGCCCGTCCCTTCGGCAGCCGCCCTTCGCGGCCCTCTGTGGCCCTCCCCGGCCGCCGCACGCTGCACGCGTTCACCTCGACCCCGGCCGCCGTCGTCGGCGTGGCCGCCGTCGCGGTCGCCGCGGTCGGCGGGCTCCGCCTCCCCGCGACGCACACCGAGACCGCCGCCGACGCGACGAGCCCGGCCACGCCGACCAACGGCCTGGAGCAGAACCTGCTCCAGATGCGCGCCGCCAGCGCCAACCTCGCCGACCGCGCGACGCGCAGCGAGCAGCGCAGCGAACTGGTGCAGCAGCAGGCGCTGGAGAAGCAGCGGCTCGCCGAGATGGCGCAGAAGTACTTCCTGCCGGTCCAGGACTACGTGCTGACCGCCGGCTTCGGCCAGGCCGGCGACCGCTGGGCCAACCTGCACACCGGCCAGGACTTCGCCATACCGACCGGCACCAAGGTGGTCGCGGTCACCGACGGCACCGTCACCGAGTCCGGCTGGGCCGGCCCGTACGGCTATCGGATAGTGATACAGCATCCGGACGGCAGCCAGACCTGGTACTGCCACCTGAGCGTGATGAAGGTCCGCAGCGGCAAGGTCTCCGCCGGCCAGATCATCGCCCTGTCCGGCGACACCGGGAACACCACCGGGCCGCACCTGCACTTCGAGTACCACCCGCCGGGCCCCGCCGACCCCGGCAACGGGGTGCCGGGCGCGTCCACGGCGGTGGACCCGATGCCGTTCCTGCGGGCCCACGGCCTGATATAGAAGGCGGCGACGCGTCGAAGGGCCCGGGTTTCCCCGGGCCCTTTCGTCATGCCTAGCTGGTGCCGCTCTGTGAAAGTTCCGGCTCAGAGCTTCTGCACCGGCGCCATGGTCAGCAGCAGCGTCCGCACCCCCGACGACCCGAAGTCGATCGTCGCCTCGTCGCGCTCGCGGCCGCTGACCGCGACCACCGTGCCCATGCCGAAGGAGTCGTGGATGACGCGGTCGCCCGGGTCCAGGGAGATCACCTTCACCGGGCCCTTGCGCTGCTGGAAGCCCCGCGTCGTGCCGCGGCGGTCGCCGAAGGGCGAGCGCTCGGCGGTCTTGGGCTCCGGGGCCGTGCGCTCCCACTCGACCAGGGTCTCCGGGATCTCGCCGAGGAACTTCGACGGCGGGTTGTACTGCGGGGCGCCCCAGGCCGAGCGGTAGACGGAGCGGGAGACGTACAGCTGCTCGCGGGCGCGGGTGATGCCCACGTAGGCCAGGCGGCGCTCCTCCTCCATCTCCTTCTTGTCGCCCATGGAGCGCATGTGCGGGAAGACGCCGTCCTCCATGCCGGTGAGGAACACCACCGGGAACTCCAGGCCCTTGGCACTGTGCAGGGTCATCAGGGTGACCATGCCCTCGTGGTCCTCGCCGTCCGGGATCTGGTCGGAGTCGGCGACCAGGGCCACGCGCTCCAGAAACTCCGGCAGCCGGCCCTCGGGCTGGGCCTGCTCGAATTCCAGGGCCACGGCCAGGAGTTCGCGCAGGTTCTCGATACGGGTCTCGTCCTGCGGGTCGTCGGAGTCCTGGAGCTCCTGCAGCAGGCCCGTGCGTTCCAGTATCGCTTCCAGGACGTGTGCGGGCCCGTATTCGGTGGCCAGCTCGCGCAGCTCGTCCATCATCTGCGTGAACCCCTGGACGGCCTTCACCGAGCGCGCGGCCAGCGCCGGCGCCTCGTCGGCGCGGCGCAGGGCGTCGCCGAAGGAGATGCGGTCGCGCGCGGCCAGCCGCTCCAGCGACTCCTCGGCCTTCTCTCCGATGCCGCGCTTCGGCGTGTTCAGGATGCGCCGGACCGAGACGATGTCGTCCTCGTTGGCCAGGGCACGCAGGTACGCCAGCGCGTCGCGGACTTCCTTGCGCTCGTAGAAGCGGACGCCGCCGACCACGCGGTAGGGCAGGCCGACGCGGACGAAGATTTCCTCGAAGACCCGGGACTGCGCGTTGGTGCGGTAGAACACCGCGACGCCGCCGTACGTGGTCTCCTTGGCGTCGGAGAGGCGGTCGATCTCCTCGGCCACGTACTGCGCCTCGGAGTGCTCGTCGTCGGCGACGTAGCCGGTGATCAGCTTGCCGTCGCCGGAGTCCGTCCACAGGTTCTTCGCGCGGCGGCCCTTGTTGTTCTCGATGACGGCGTTCGCCGCGGACAGGATCGTCTGCGTGGAGCGGTAGTTCTGCTCCAGCTTGATGACCTTGGCGTCCGGGTAGTCGCGCTCGAACTCGATGATGTTGCGGATCGTGGCGCCGCGGAAGGCGTAGATCGACTGGTCCGCGTCGCCGACCACGCACAGCTCGGCCGGGGGCAGCTCCTCGGCCGCCGCGCCCGCGCCCGCGTCCTCGGCCGGGCCGCCGCCGACCAGGTCGCCGTCCGCGGTGCGCTTCTTGTGCTGCCCGACCAGCTCCTTCACCAGCTGGTACTGCGCGGTGTTGGTGTCCTGGTACTCGTCCACCAGGATGTGGCGGAAGCGGCGGCGGTAGTGCTCGGCGACCATCGGGAACGCCTGGAGCAGGTGCACCGTGGTCATGATGATGTCGTCGAAGTCCATCGCCTTGGCGGCGGTCAGCCGGTCGGAGTACATCCGGTAGACCTGCGCGAGCTGGCGCTCGGCCTCGGTCTGCGCGCGGCTGGAGAAGGTGTCGTGGTCGACCAGCTCGTTCTTGAGCTTGGAGATCTGGCCGAGCATCGAGCGCGGCGTGGTCTTCTTCGGGTCGATCTCCAGATCGCGCAGGACCATGGTCATCAGGCGCTGGGAGTCGGCGGTGTCGTAGATCGAGAAGTTGCTCGGCAGGCCGGCGGTCTTGGCCTGGGCGCGCAGGATCCGGACGCAGGCCGAGTGGAAGGTCGAGACCCACATCATCCGGGCCCGCGGGCCGACCAGTTCCTCCACCCGCTGGCGCATCTCGGCGGCGGCCTTGTTGGTGAAGGTGATCGCCAGGATCGAGCCGGGGTGCGCGTGCCGCTCGCCGACCAGGTAGGCGATGCGGTGCGCGAGCACGCGGGTCTTGCCCGAGCCGGCGCCGGCGATGATCAGCAGCGGTCCGCCGGCGTGCAGCACCGCCTCGCGCTGCGGCTCGTTCAGGCCGTCGAGGAGCTTGCGCGCGGCGGCCGACTCCTCCGGCGGGACCCACGCGTCCTCGGGCTCCTCCCAGCCGTCCCAGCCCTCGCGCTCGGCGTCGGCCTCGTCGGCCCAGGCCGGTGGTTCGGGCAGCGTGCGGTCGGTGTGCCGCTCCTCGCCCGACCCTCGCTGCTCCCGGATCTCGTCGAGCATCGGAAACAACGGCAGGGCGCCCGGGGCGAAGAGGGAAGAACTCACTCCAGAATTTTCGCAGACCGCACCGACAACGCGGGAGTGGTCGCCGAGATGGGGCGGTCACCTGGGCCGATGCGCGTGCCGCAGGCCGCGCTGGGGGGATTCGGCCGGTGCCGCCTCCGAACGATCGATGCTTCGGTACCCGGAACACCCGCGGCCCCGCCGGCGTTGCGCCGAGTGGTGAGCATCCCGCTCCCGCCCGCGAGTACGCCCGGTACCAGGAGCCCCCATGCCCGACGCCAGCGCCGCCCCGTCCCACGTCCTCGTCGTGACCGCGCACCCCGACGACGTCGACTTCGGCGCCGCGGGCACCGTCGCGACCTGGACCGACGCCGGGATCGAGGTCACCTACGCGATCGTGACCAGCGGCGAGGCCGGCGAGGCGTTCCCGGACACGCCGCGCTCGGAGGTGGCGGCGCTGCGCGAGGCGGAGCAGCTCGCGGCGGCCAAGTGCGTCGGCGTGACCGACGTGCGCTTCCTGCACTGGCCCGACGGCCGCCTGACGCCCTCGCTGGAGCTGCGCCGCGACATCTCGCGGGTGATCCGGCAGGTCCGCCCCGACCGGGTCCTCATCCCATCGGCCGAGCTGGACCTGGAGCGCATCTACGCCTCGCACCCCGACCACCGCGCCGTCGGCGAGGCGGCCATAGCGGCGGTCTACCCCGACGCGCGCAACCCGTGGGCGCACACCGAGCTGCTGGAGGTCGAGGGCCTGGAGCCCTGGACCGTCCCAGAGACCTGGGTGATGTCGACGAAGAACGCCGTCAAGGCCGTGGACATCACCGACGTCTTCGACCGCAAGGTGGCCGCGCTGCAGGCGCACGCCTCGCAGACCGGCGCGCACCCGGACCTGGAGGGCATGCTGCGCACCTGGGGCGAGGGCATCGCGCAGCGGCTCGGGGTGGGCGAGAACCGGATCGCCGAGGCGTTCCAGGTGGTCGACACCCGCTGAGTTCAGCAGGGTTCTGACTCGTGTACCGCTGATGGACAGCAAGCCTTCACAGCACGTCGGCGACGGCTGCCGCCACCCGCTCCGCCGCGTCGTCGGACAGCTGCGCGCCGGTCGCCGTGACGATGTAGAACACGTCGACCGCCTCGGCGCCCAACGTCGAGACGCGCGCCGAGCGCACCGAGACGCCGGTCCCGGCCAGCGCCGACGCGACGCGGTACAGCAGGCCCGGCGCGTCGCGCGCCTTGACTTCCAGCACCGTCGCCGAGGCCGAGGCGCCGGGCAGCACGGCCACGCTCGGCGCGGCGACCAGACGGTTGCGGCGTTCCCCGGCGTCCCGGCTGGCCAGCCGCGCGGCGACGTCCAGGGTGCCGGCGAGCGCCGCCCGGACGTCCTCGCGCAGCCGGTCCTGCAGCGCGGTGCTCCAGTCGGCGACGACCACCCAGCGCTGGACGTTGACGCCGTCGACGGTCTCGGTGGTGGCGGCGCGGATGGTCAGGCGGCGCAGCGCCAGCACGCCCGCGACCGCGGCGAGCAGGCCGATGCGGTCGGGCGCGGCGACGGAGACGGTCTGCTCGTCCTCAAGGGCGACGACGAGGCCGTCGGCCGCGTCGCGGCTCCGCGCGGCCAGCTCCGCCGAGCGCGCCGGATCGGAGGGCTCGGCGACCGGCGGGTCGAAGCCGAGCAGCGCGGCCTCGGCGCGGACCGTGAGGCCGCGGTAGAGGCCGGCGCGCCAGGGATTCCAGGCCGCCGGGCCGGTCGCCTTGCTGTCGGCCTCGGAGAGCGCACGCAGCAGGCGCAGCGCTTCCAAGCGCGGGCAGGGCAGCTCGGCCAGGGCGGTCAGGAGCGTGTCGAGGGTGGCCGGATCGTCGGGATCGCGCGCGGTGGCCAGATCCGGCAGCAGCAGGTGGTGCCGGACCAGGCCGCTCAGGGTACTGACATCGGCGGGGTTGAACCCGAGCGCCGGCGCCAGCGCGCCGGTCAGCTCCGCGCCGACCTCGGAGTGGTCGCCGGGCAGTCCTTTGCCGATGTCGTGCAGCAGCGCGGCGACCAGCAGCAGGTCCGGCCGGTCGACGCGGCGCGCGAGGTCGGAGGCCGCCACTACGGTCTCCAGCGTGTGCCGGTCGACGGTGTGGACGTGCAGGCTGTTGCGCTGTGGCAGGGACCTGATACGGCGCCATTCGGGCAGCAGCGCGTGCAGGATGCCGGAGCGGTCCAGCGCCTCCCAGACCGGGATCAGGCCGGACCCGGAGCCCAGGAGCGTCACGAACGCCTCGCGGGCCGGCCGGGGCCAGGGCCGCGGCAGCGGCGCGGACTCCTCGGCGAGGCGGCGCAAGGTGTTCGGTGCGAAGGAGAGTCCTGATTCGGCCGTCGCGGCGGCGGCCCGGAGCACCAGGGCCGGATCGCGCGAGGGGGCGGCGGCGCGGGCGAGGTAGGCCTCGCCGTCCTGCTCGACGACGCCGTCGGCGACCGGGCGCCGGACCGGGCGGCGCGCCGGGTTGCGGGCCGCCAGGGCCGCGTCGACCTGGCGCCAGGCGGCCTCGGCGGCGTAGGAGATGGTTCCGGCGGCCTCGGCGACGCGGCGCATCAGGAGGTCGGCGTCGGTGGTGTAGATCTCGGTGGTGTAGAGCTCTGCGAAACCCTGGCGCGGGCTGTCCGCCTTCGCCCCACGCGGATCGGCGACCGGGTCCTCGAACGAGGCGGCCACGGTCGCGTCCCCGGCCGAACCGAGGTCCGCGGCGAACAGCTCGTTGGCCTCCAGCGGCTGGGTCAGGGCTCTGTCGTCGTCGTCGCCCAGCACCCCCGCCTCCCGCAGCACGGCCGCGACCCCGTCCTGCTCCTGCAGCAGCAACCGGTCCAGCGCGCGCCCCGACACCCCGTGCAGCGCGTCCCGCACGTCCAGCAGGAACTCCCGGGCCCGCTCCGGCGCCCCGTGCGGCACGTCCACCAGCCACGTCGCCGAGATGAAGCGCAGCATCGTGGAGTCGCGCAGCCCGCCGCGCGCCTCCTTCAGATCGCCCTCCAGCCGGTACGCCAGCTCGCCGTGCCGGGCCAGCCGCGCCGCGTACTCCTCGCGCAGGTCTCCCAGGCGGCGCGGGGCGTCGCGGCGCCAGTCGGCGAACACCCCGGCGCGCACCGAGGCGACCAGGTCCGCGTCCCCGGCGACCAGGCGGGCGTCGAGCAGGCCGGCGGCCACCGCGAGATCGGTGCGGGCCAGCTCCAGCGCCTCCTCGACGGTGCGGACCGAGTGGTCCAGCTTCGCGCCCGAATCCCAGACCGGGTACCAGATCTTGTCGGCGATCCGCGCGACGTCCTGCGGGGTCAGCGAAGCCTCGTGCAGCAGCACCACGTCCAGGTCCGAGCCCGGGGAGAGCTCCTGGCGGCCGTAGCCGCCGACGGCGACCAGGGCGACGCCGGGCTCGCCGGGCAGCAGCGAGGCCAGGAACGCGTCCGCGGCGTCCGAGCGCGCACGCCGGACGGCCGGCCCGATCTGCTGATCGGGCCGGCCGTCGACTCCCTCACCCTGCGGGTCCTCGTGGTTCTCCACTACAGCGCCGGGCCTCCGCGCTCGCCGGTCCGGACCCGGACCACCTCGTCGACCGGGGTGACCCAGACCTTGCCGTCGCCGATCTTGCCGGTGACCGCGGCCTTGACGATGACGTCCACCAGGTCGGCGGCGTCCTCGTCCTCGCAGAGCACCTCCACCCGCAGCTTCGGCACCAGGTCGACGGTGTACTCCGCGCCGCGGTAGACCTCGGTGTGGCCGCGCTGCCGGCCGTAGCCGCTGGCCTCGGAGACGGTGATCCCGTGGACGCCGAACCGCTGCAGCGCGTCCTTGACCTCCTCCAGCTTGAACGGCTTGAGGATCGCCGTGATCAGCTTCATGCCTTCACACCCTCCGTGACGTCGATGTCGGCCTTGCCTGCCTTGTCGGCCTTGTCGGGCTTGGCGGTCGCGGACTCGGCCGCGGCTGCGTCACCCGCCGCGCCCAGAGCGGTGCGCAGCGAGCCGGCCAGCCGGCCCCAGTCGTACGCGGTCTCCGAGTGCTCGCTGCTGTCGATGCCCTCGACCTCGGCGTCCGCGCTGATCCGCATCCCGATGGTCTTGTTCAGGACCCAGCCCAGGATGAAGGAGACCACGAAGGAGTACCCCAGCACGATCCCGGCGCCCTCGCACTGCGCGAGCAGCTGGTCGATGCCGCCGCCGTAGAACAGGCCGGCCTTGGCACCGTTGGTGTAGCCGGAGACCATCTCCTTGGTGGCGAAGAAGCCGATCAGCACGGTGCCCAGGATGCCGCCGACCAGGTGGACGCCGACCACGTCCAAGGAGTCGTCGTAGCCCAGCTTGTTCTTCAGGTTGATCGCGTAGCAGCAGACGAAGCCGGGGATCAGACCGACGAACATGGCGCCCAGCGGCGAGACCGAGGCACAGGCCGGGGTGATCGCGACCAGGCCGGCGACCGCGCCGGAGGCCGCACCCAGCGAGGTGAACGTGCCGTGTTGGATCTTCTCGGCGATCAGCCAGCCGATCATCGCGGTACAGGTGGCGACCTGGGTGTTGATGAAGACCATCGACGCCTGGCCGTTGGCGCCGAGCGCCGAGCCGGCGTTGAAGCCGAACCAGCCGAACCACAGCAGTCCGACGCCGAGCATCACGAACGGAACGTTGTGCGGCCGCATCGGGTCCCGCCCGAAACCGACGCGCTTGCCGAGCACCAGCGCCATCGCCAGGCCCGCGGCACCGGCGTTGATGTGGACCGCGGTACCGCCGGCGAAGTCCATCACGTGCAGCTTGTAGTTGATGAAGCCGTTGGGCGAGAACACCCAGTGCGCGACCGGGAAGTAGACCAGCGTCACCCAGCCCGCCACGTAGACGGTCCAGCCGACGAACTTGGTGCGGTCGGCCAGTGACCCGGAGATCAGGGCCGGCGTGATGATCGCGAACATCAGCTGGAAGCAGACGACCGCGATGGTCGGCACCCCCGTGGCCCCGTAGAGCGACCCACCGTTGCTGGAGCCGAAGCCCTGGCCGATGTCGTGCAGGGCCCACTGGTGCAGACCGCCCCAGAAGCCGTTCCCGCTGCCGTCCCCCGAACCGACGTTGCCGAACGACACGGACCAGCCGTACAGAACCCACAGCACGGTCACCACGGCGATCGCGATGAAGTTCATCATGAGCATGTTCAGGACGCTCTTCGCGCGGACCATGCCGCCATAGAAGAACGCCAGCCCCGGTGTCATGAGCAGCACGAGTGCTGAACTCGCGAGCACCCAAGCGGTGTCACCATTGCTGAACGCGGATGGCATCGCTTCTCCCTCACCTGATTCGACGGACGATGGGAAGGAGCTTGGCGACGCACCGTTACCGGTGGCGCCGCCGAGTGTTTCGAAGTCGTGACAGATAAGGCACCCGTGTTACATCCAGGTGAACTTGTCCCGCCAGGTGGGATGAGTCTGTTACAAACCGGACATGTATCAGCTTCCTGTTACTAGCACGATATCGGCTGATCACGCCGCTGCCGGAAGGGCCGCCAGGGTGCGCTCGTGGGCCTCGCGGACCGAACGGACGTCGGGGTAGCGCGCGAACAGATTGCCGGCGGTGGTCCGCAGGCGGTCCTCGACGCGCTTGGAGCGCAGCCGCTGGACCAGCTCGGCGCCGGTCTGCAGGTAGGCCACCGCGGCCTCCGGCTCACGCTGCTGGAGTCGGACGGTCGCCATCCCGACCACGTTGAGCGCGCGGCTGCGCAGGTAGGACTCGTCGGCGGAGAGCAGTTCGACGGCGCGGTCGATGTTCTTCGCCGCCTGCTCGGTGAGCTGCGGGTAACGGTAGGCCAGGTCGCGGAAGGAGTGGCCGTTCTCGCCGTAGAGCTCGGCCTCGGTGAAGAACGCTATCCAGGAGGGTTCTCCGGTGCGGGTTCGGTCGGCGCCGTTGCCGACCCCGTTGCCGTTGCCGTCTCCCTCGCCGATGAAGTCGCCGGGGAACAGGTCCTCGGCCGCGGCGACCGCTCGGCGGCAGTTGTCGCTGTCGCCGAGGTTGGCGTAGGCCCGCGCCTCCATCGCGGCCAGCAGCGACTGCACGCGCGGGGTGGTGGTGCCGTGGCTTCCGTACTGGGCCAGGTGCACCAGCTCCAGGGCGTCCTGGGCGCGGTTTATGTGGATCATCTGGCGGGCCATGGTGGCCAGGACGTGCGCGCCGAGCGGGGTGTCGCCGGCCTCGCGGGCGGCGTGCAGGGCGAGCACGAAGTAGCGCTGGGCCGAGGGCTGCATGCCGATGTCGTAGGCCATCCAACCGGCGAGGAGCGCCAGTTCCGAGGCGGTCCGGAACAGGCGCTCCGACAGGGCCGGGGCGTAGTTGTCCCGTAACAGCTCGGTGACTTCGTGCAGCTGCCCGACCACCGCCATGCGACGCAGCCCGCCGCCGCACTGCGCGTCCCAACTCCGGAACAGGCGCGTGGTCTCCTCCAGGCGATCCATCTCCTCGGCGGTGACCCGGCCGGGCAGCCGGCCGTTCGGCGAGTGCTGCTCGGGGACCGGGCTGAGCCAGCGCTTCATCGGCTCGATCAGCGACGGGCCCGCGGACAGCGACAGCGAGGTGCCGAGGAAACCGCGGCGGTTGAGCATGAGGTCGCTGCGGGCGAAGTCGCCCAACAGCTCGATCGACCTCCGACCGGCCCACGGCAGGTCCACGCCGGAGGTGGCGGGCGGCGCCGCGGGCTCGCGCAGCCCGAGTTCGGCGTGCGTGATGACGGTGCCGAAGCGCTCGGAGAACAGCTCGACGAGGATGCGCGGGGCGGGGTCGCGGGGGTGTTCGCCGTCCAGCCAACGGCGTACCCGCGAGGTGTCGGTGGAGACGTGCGCCGCCCCCAACTGTCTCGCCCGTTTGTTGACCAGTCTCGCCAGTTCCCCCTTCGACCACCCGGAACGCTGGAACCAAGAATTGAGGAGTTCGTTGGGCGGCTTGCCGGTCATTCTTTGTTGCCCCCTGGAGATTCACGCCGGTCCGGCCGGAATGCGAAACCCTGTGTTGCAGAACGTAACCGCACCGCGACGATGCCCGCAGCCGAACGTTTTCGAACACCGGGATTCGCCAGAGTTCGCCACCTTGTCGAACCAGAAGTTGTCGGACAACACAGGTCTAACGACCATCCCGGGCGGGCAGCGTGACCCCGAGGCGTCCGTCGGCGTTGGAGGAAGCATGCGAGTGCGCCTGGGGGGCAGGGGGCCGGTACCGACACCGTGCGCCGGATCACGGCTGCCCGCAGCCTACGACCTGCTCGACGTCCCGGGCGGCGCGGGACACCGGGTGCTGCTGCAGTTGGAGCGGTTGGGGACGCCTCTGGGCCCGGTGCTGACGGTACAAGGAGCGGGGCGGGGGCTCCTGCACGGCCGGGAGGCCGGAGACGGCACCGGAAGCCGGCTGCAGTTCTTCGTGGAGGCGGGAACGACGGCGTCGTTCCTCGCGGACTTAAAGGACCTCGGCTGGGACCCGGCGGACACGGACATCCGCACCGTTGGCGTGGTACTCGCGTCCGAAACGCCGCTGCCCGCAGCCGCGAGCCCCCGCTGGGTGCGCCCGCCGGAGACCGAGCGGACGGCGGTGCTGCCGCCGGCGCGGTTGTTGTTGGGGGCGCTGGCGTACGCGTGCCGGCGAGCCGAGATGCGCCGATTCCTGCCCGCCGGAAGCCGCGCGCAGTAGCTCACAGCGCTTCGGGATCGCTCGTTCGCAGCAACTTTCGACGCTCATCACCGCCTTCCGAGCCGAACGAACCCCCCACCGCCGCGTGCGAGGATGTCTCCCATGGAGTTCCTCGTCATCGGCATCATCATCGCGGCCATAGCCATCATCGGCGCGGCCGCCCTGTTCTACCGGGCGCGGGGGCGGCGGGCGGTGGAGGCGCCGCCTGCGGCTCCGGCTGTGACGGGTGAGGCGCGGGAGGCGGCGGGCGGCGATTCCGCTACCGCCGTCGCCGAGCGGGCGCCTCCTGTTGTCGAAGCCGTACCGGTGCCTGCTGAGGCCGAGGTGGCGCCCGAGCTGGAGGTGCCCGAGCCCACCGCGGGACGGATGGTGCGGCTGCGGTCGCGGCTCTCGCGGTCGCAGGGGACGTTGGGGCAGGGCCTGCTCAAGCTGCTGAGCCGGGACAAGCTCGACGAGGCGACGTGGGAGGAGATCGAGGACACCCTGATCGCCGCCGATCTCGGGGTGGGGCCGGCGACCGAGCTCGTCGAGCGGTTGCGGACCAGTACCCGGGTGCAGGGGACGCGGACCGTCGACGAGGCCCGTACGCTGCTGCGCGGCGAGCTGATCGCGCTGATCGACCCGACGCTGGACCGGTCGCTGAAGGTGGCCAAGCACGCCGCGACCGACAGTGCGCCGGAGCGGCCCGCGGTGGCGATGGTCGTCGGGGTGAACGGCACCGGCAAGACCACCACCACCGGCAAGCTCGCGCGCGTGCTCATCGCCGACGGCTACACCGTCGTGCTCGGTGCCGCCGACACCTTCCGGGCCGCCGCCGCCGACCAGCTCCAGACCTGGGGGCAGCGTGTCGGCGCCTACACGGTGCGCGGGGCCGAGGGCGCGGATCCGGCTTCGGTGGCGTTCGAGGCCGTCAAGGAGGGCACCGCGATGGGCGTCGACACCGTGCTCATCGACACCGCCGGCCGCCTGCACACCAAGACCGGGCTGATGGACGAGCTCGGCAAGGTCAAGCGGGTCGCCGAGAAGCAGGGCAGCGTGGACGAGGTCCTGCTCGTGCTGGACGCCACCACCGGCCAGAACGGCCTGGTCCAGGCCCGGGTGTTCGCCGAGGTGGTGGACGTCACCGGCATCGTGCTCACCAAGCTCGACGGCACCGCCAAGGGCGGCATCGTGGTCGCCGTGCAGAAGGAGCTGGGCGTCCCGGTCAAGCTCGTGGGCCTCGGCGAGGGGTCGGACGACCTGGCGCCGTTCGACCCTGAGGCCTTCGTGGACGCACTGCTTCAGTAGAGCAGTAGAGGTGCAGTAGAGGTATAGACAAGCAAAGTACAGAGAAAGGGCGGCCGGAGACCCGGCCGCCCTTTCCATGTGGTCAGCGCTACTCGGTGTCCACCAAGCGCTCGATCCGCTGCACCACATCCGTCTGGAAGCAGCTGTGCATGTGCGTCAGCCCCTTGAACCCGCTCACGCTGTCCAGCACGTGCCGCGTGTTCGCGTAGATCCCCTGCAGCCGCCCGGCCGCCATCGCGATCTGCTTCAGCACCCACGTGATCTCCACCTGGGCCTGCGCCGCGACCGCCGGCGTCATCGTCCCCACCGACATCACCTCCTCGACCAGGAAGCCGCCGAGGGAGCCGATCAGCAGGTTGATCAGCCCGGCGACGGTGCCCTCGGTGAGCGCCGCCTCGCCGCGCAGGCCGCGCAGCGTCTCGGCGCTCGTGGCCAGGTTGTCCGCCAGGGTGTCGAGCTCGGCCAGGAAGTCGGCCAGCAGCGGGTAGAAGCGCTCCGCGGTCTCGCCGTCCCAGCTGCTGTGCAGGGCCGCGGCCGCCTTGCACAGGTCGGTGACCGTCTGCTGCACGTGGGTGTGCGCGTCGTCCCAGGCCTTGGCCGCCCGCTCCAGCTCGTCGGGGTCCCCGGTCAGCTTGTCCAGGAACTCGAACGGGCTGGGCAGCCCGGTGTGGTGCGAGACCCAGGCCAGCAACCGCTTCTCCAGGCCGGTGATGCCGACGAGATGGATGTGCGGGTGCGGCACGTCCAGGTGCGGGAAGTGGTGCTTGGCCAGCGCCTCCAACCGCTCCTGATCGCGCTCCCGCGCGTGCTCCGGACGCGGCTCCGGCTTCTGCCCCTCCGGCAGTGCCTCGGCCCGCGCGATGAACTCCTCGATGCTGTGGACCTCGGCGGCGGTCTCCTCGATCTGCTCGGTCAGCTCCGCGCCCGGCTCGTCCTGCATCTTGCGGCGCTGGTTGCGCACCACCAGGACGCCCAGGCCCCACATGCCGAAGATCAGGACCGCGAAGCTCAGACCCGTGATCAGCATGACCTTCACCCGTCCGCACCCCCCGCCTGCTGCTGCGGGATGGTCCGGCGCCAGGGGAAGCCGTCGGGGGTCCACTCGGTGGCCTGCGACACCGCCGGGTCCGGCCCCGCCGGATTGGCCCCGATCAGGTGCCCGGCCCGCAGCCCGGCGATGAAGTGGTCGATGACATCGCAAGCCTCGACGATGTCCTTCTCGGTCTCCGGCAGCCGCTTGTGATAGGCGTCGCGGACCTCGGTGGCCTCGAACATCTTCCCGAACGCGAAGTCGTGAACCCGGGCGCCCTCCAGCTTGCCGGGCACTTCCCGCAGCGACGCCTCCGCAGTGCGGAGCGCGGCCGCGAACGCGCCCATCGGGTCGGTCTCCTCCGTCGTCACCGTACCCCTCCCATCAGTAGGTTCGGCGCGGAGCCTACTCCGAGTTGCGGGGTTCGCAGCACCCCGCGAACACTGGTTCCCATGTATGAGATCAAGGTCGAACGCACAGATGACGGCCGCTACATCGCCACCAACGAACGCGGCGCCCGCATCGAGTTGAGCGGAGACGGCCAGGGCCCGAACTTCTCCCCCGTCGAGCTGCTTCTGGTCGCGGTGGCCGGCTGCAACATCGTCACCACCGAGCCCCTGACCGCGCAGCGCGGCCACCGGATGACGAAGCTGGCAGCGTCGGCGACCTCGGAGAAGATCGAGCGGAACAAGCTCGGGCCGGTGACCTTGAGCTACAGCGTGGAGCTGCCCGAGGGCGACGCGGACGCCGAGAAGGTGTTCCGGGACGTCGCCGAGCGCGTGGAGGAGCGGCACTGCACGGTCAGCCGCTCACTGCGCGAGGGAACGCCGGTGAACCTGGACCTGGGCCCGGACCTGGGCCCGGGCCTCGGCGAGGACTGAGAGGGCGGATTGTGGCGATTTGCGGCATACGGAACCGCCGGCTGACTACGAAACGAGCGAAACGGTCTAGGAGCAAGCATGGCTAGACAGGTGGCCTGCCGCATCCTGGTTGGCTGTAAGGGCCACCTGGCGACGCCAGGCGCCGCTCATGGGCCGTTTCGCGCCGCGAATTGTCACAATCCGCCCTCTGGGACCCGAACCGGGGACAGGCGGAGGGGATATCAGGGCTTGAGCGAGTCCGTGTGGAGGATCCGGTAGAACTGCTTGCTGTCGGCCCACCGGCCGTTGACATACAGGTGCGACCGGGACAGCCCGATCTCCTCGAACCCGCACTTCGCCAACACCCGCTGCGAGGCGACGTTCTCCACGTTCGTCCCGGCCTCGATCCGGTGCAGGTTCCAGCGCTCGCGGGCGTAGTCACACACGCCGTTCACAGCGGCGGTCGCCAGTCCCCGGCCGACCAGCTCGACGTCCACCCAGTAGCCCATCCGGGCGTTGAGAAAGATGCCCAGCTCGATGTTCGACAGGGTGAGGCTGCCGTACACCTCGCCGTCGCCGCGGTCGAAGGTCCAGCGCTCGATGTGGCCGGCACCGCGGTCCTGGTCGAGTTTCTTCAGCCGCGAGTACTGCCCCGGCTCGGTGTAGAAGTCGTCCGGGCGGATCGGGTCCCACTTCGCCAGGTGCGCGCGGTTGCGGTCGAAGGCACGGGCCAGGGCGGCGGCGTCCGTCAGTCGCATCGGTCGCAACAGCACGTCTTCGCTCAGGCGTATTTCCCCAGTGGTCATCGCAGCAGGGTAAGCCTCAGACCGTCTCGTCTTCCATTGCGTTCTCTGCCGCGGCCTGCGCGGACTCCTGCGCGGCGGCCTCCGCCGAAACCTCGGCCGCGGCCTGCGCCGGCACGACCTTCGGCGCGTCGCTTATGGCCCCGGTCTCCTTGTTGCGCAGCTTCTGGCTGATGACCGTGGTGACGCCGTCCCCGCGCATGGTGACGCCGTACAGCGCGTCGGCGACCTCCATGGTGCGCTTCTGGTGCGTGATCACGATCAGCTGCGAGGTGGCCCGCAGCTCCTCCATGATGTTGATCAGGCGGCCCAGGTTGGTGTCGTCCAGCGCCGCCTCGACCTCGTCCATGATGTAGAACGGCGAGGGCCGGGCCTTGAAGATGGACACCAGGAACGCCACGGCGGTCAGCGACCGCTCGCCGCCGGACAGCAGCGACAGGCGCTTCACCTTCTTGCCCGGCGGGCGGGCCTCGACCTCGATGCCGGTGGTCAGCATGTCCTCGGGGTCGGTGAGGATCAGCCGGCCGTCGCCGCCCGGGAACAGGCGGGAGAACACGCCCTCGAACTCGCGCGCGACGTCGGCGTAGGCCTCGGTGAAGACCTGCTCGACCCGGTCGTCGACCTCCTTGATGATGTCCAGCAGGTCCTTGCGGGTCTTCTTCAGGTCCTCCAGCTGCTCGGACAGGAACTGGTGCCGCTCCTCCAGCGCCGCGAACTCCTCCAGCGCCAGCGGGTTGACCTTGCCCAGGGCGGCGTAGTCCTTCTCCGCCTTCTTCAGCCGGCGCTGCTGCTCGGCGCGGTCGTAGGGCACCGGGATGTCGCCCTCGACGGTCGGCGGGATCGGCACCTCGGGCCCGTACTCGGCGACCAGCACGTCGGCCTCGACGCCGTGCTCGGCGAGCGCCTTCTCCTCCATCTGCTCGATGCGCATCCGGCGCTCGGCGCGGGCGACCTCGTCGCGGTGCACCGAGTCGGTGAGCTTCTCCAGCTCGCCGGACAGCTCGCGGACCCGGGCGCGCACGACCTGGATCCCGGCGTCGTGCTCGACCCGGGCCTGCTCCGCCTCCTCGCGCCGGACCTGGGCCAGCGCCAGGGACTGCTCCAGGTGCCGGATGACCTGCTCGAAGCCGTGGGCCACGGCCCGGGCGACCTCGGCCTCCTCGGCCAGCCGCTCGGCCCGCTCTATGGCCCGCTCACGGGCCTCGCGTTCCTGCTGCGCCGCGCGGTCCAGCTGGTCGGCACGGCCGGCCAGGGCGCGGGCCCGCTCCTCGGCGGTGCGCACCGCCAGGCGCGCCTCCATCTCCGCGGTGCGCGCGGCGGTGGCCTGCTGGGCGAAGTCGTCGCGGCGGCCGGTGGACAGCACGTCGTCGAGCTCTTCGGCGGCAGCCGCGACCTCTTGGGCTTCGAGCAGCTGCCCCTCCAGCTCCTCGACCTGCCCCAGGTCCCGGTCGCGCGCCTCCTCGGCCTTCTCGATCGCGGCGACGAAGCGCTCGACCTCGCTGAGCGCGGCGCGGGCCTGGCCGCCGAGCCGGCCGAGCTGCTGCGCGACGCCGGCCTTCTGGCTGTCGGCCTCGCGGCGCTGCGCCATCAGGGTGTCGACACGGGCCTTGGCGGTCTGCCGCTCGGCGGTCGCGAACTCCAGCTCGGTCCGCAGCCGCTCGGCGCGGGCCCCGGCCTCGTACAGCTTCTCGGTGGCCTCGTCGACCGCGGCCTGGACCTCCAGCAGCGTCGGCGCCGAGGACGAGCCGCCGCGCGCCGAGTCCCGGCCCAGCACGTCGCCGTCCCGGGTCACGGCCCGGACGTCCGGGATCCGCCCGATGAGCTCGGAGGCCTCCGACAGGTCCTCGACCACCGCCATCCGGTTCAGCAGCCGGGTGAAGGCCGGGCGCAGCTCCTCCTGGACCTGGATCAGGTCGATGACATAGCGGGCGTTGGCAGGCAGCTCGGGCCATTCGCCGTCGTCCGGGTAGGAGACGTCGCCGCCGACGATGACCGTGGCCTGGCCGGCGTCGTCGGCCTTCAGCAGCCGGATGGCGTTGACCGCGCTGTCCACGCTGGTCACGGCGACCGCGTCGGCCGCGGTACCGAGCGCGGCGGCGACCGCGGCCTCGGCGCCGGATTCGACGGTCAGTATCGCCGCGACGCTGCCGAGCAGGCCGGAGAGCCGGTCGGTGGCGGCCAGCAGGGCGCCGGCGCCGTCCTTGCGGTTCAGGCCGAGTTCGAGGGCTTCCTTGCGGGCCGCGAAACCGGCCTGCTCCTTCTGGGCCTCGCGCTCGGCGGCCCGCAGCTCGGTCAGCTTCTCCTCGGACTCGGACAGCGCCTGGGAGGCTTCTTCGACCTCGTCGTCGAGCCCGCCGCCGTCCGTCTCCAGGCTCTCGACCTCGGCCTTGAGCTCGTCGTACTCGCGCTGCACGCCGGCTGCCCGGCCCCGGGCCTCCTCGGCGGCGGCGCCGAGGCGGCCGATCTCGGCGTCGGCGGCGGCGGCCTTGGACCGCATCGCGCCGACCCGGCCCTCCAGCTTGGCCAGGCTCTCGCGCTGGTCGGCGGCGGCGCGCACGGAGGCGGCCAGCCGGCGCTCCTCCTGCTGCAGCGCGGTCTCGGCGTCGGTGCGCTGCATGACCGCGCCGGCCAGGGTCTCCTGCGCCTCGGCGATCTCCTCGGCGAGCTCGGCCTCCTCCTCGCGGATGCGCGCGGCCTCGGCCTGCATCTCCTCGGGGTCGCGGCCGTGCCGCTCCTCGGGGGCGGTGCGCGAGGCGTTGCGGACCCGCTCGACGGCCAACTGCGCCGAGCCGCGGTAACGCTCCTTCAGGGAGCTGAGGCGGTACCAGGTCTCCTGGGTCTGGGCCAGGTACGGGACCAGGGCCGCGCCGCGCTGTTCGAGCTCGGATTCCTGGGCCTGGGCTTCGGAGTACTCGCGCTCCAGCTGTTTGCGCCGGACCTTCATCGCCTCTTCGTCGGCGGACTCCTGCTCGAAGGCCTGGCGCATGGTGACCAGGTCGTCGGCGAGCAGCCGGAGCCGGGCGTCGCGCAGGTCGGCCTGGATGACCACGGCGCGCCGGGCCACCTCGGCCTGCCGGCCGAGCGGCTTGAGCTGGCGCCGCAGTTCTCCGGTGAGGTCGGTGAGCCGGGTCAGGTTGGCCTGCATCGCGTCCAGCTTCCGCAGCGCCTTCTCCTTGCGCTTGCGGTGCTTCAGGACGCCGGCGGCCTCCTCGATGAAGGTGCGGCGATCCTCGGCGCTGGCCTGCAGCACCGCGTCGAGCCGGCCCTGGCCGAGGATGACGTGCATCTCGCGGCCGATACCGGAGTCGGAGAGCAGCTCCTGGATGTCCAGCAGCCGGCAGGGGTCGCCGTTGATGGCGTACTCCGAGCCGCCGTTGCGGAACATGATCCGCGAGATGGTGACCTCGGAGTAGTCGATGGGGAGTGCACCGTCGCCGTTGTCGATGGTCAGCGCCACCTCGGCGCGGCCCAGCGGCGCGCGGCCGGTGGTGCCGGCGAAGATGACGTCCTCCATCTTGCCGCCGCGCAGCGACTTGGCACCCTGCTCGCCCATCACCCAGGCCAGGGCGTCCACGACGTTCGACTTGCCCGAGCCGTTGGGGCCGACCACACAGGTGATGCCCGGTTCCAGGCGCAGGGTGGTGGCCGAGGCGAAGGACTTGAAGCCGCGCAGGGTCAGGGTCTTCAGGTACACGTGCGGCGACACTCTCCTGCGCTGCCCGGCCGGCGGGCCTGGTTAGGGGTCCGGTAGTAGATGCTTCGCCAGTTCACAAGCCCGGCGACGCTACTCGGAGCGTACCCCCTCCAATGCAAGGGACGCCGGAGGTCGCTCCAACGTCCCTTTAGTGGAGATGCCGCTGATGGGACCGGCTTTCGCCGATCAGCGGGTCAGAGCGGGTTCCCGCTCCAGCTCGCTGAACTCGGAGTCCAGCCCGGTCGAGCTGTACTTCGAAGCGGCCAGCGCCGCGTTCTCGTCCTCGAGGCGGGACACATACGCCTCCAGGTCGACGACGCGCTGCTTGAGCCGCCTCATCTCGGAAACCATGCGGTGGTCCACCGCAGCGACATGCCCGAGAAGCGCCTTAGCCATAGTGAGGGTCCTTCACGATGAGTGTCTGGCGTCTTCGCCAGAACCTCTGTAGGTGTCAACCTGCCAGACAAGGTGGTGCCGTGGTCGCGCACCGGCTGCGGGGTGGCAGCGTCGGAAGCGTTATGAATCAGCGATGACCCCGGCGTTTAGCCGGTTTCACCACAGGGCATACCGCGCCGACAAAAAGGAGTGCGCGACTACCAGGGTCGCACCGAATGGGGTCTTGGGTCAACACGAAGGCAGGCACCGCAAAGCGGACCGCGCGGGCCGTGAGGCCACTCGATCACTTCGGGCACCCGGCCGTCAAGCTTTATCCGTGCCGGATCCGCCTTATCCGGAGCGGGAATTCACCCTGGAGAGGTCACTCACGAGGTCCGGGACGGCAAGGGTCCGCAAAGGTTTACCCAAGTCACTCGAACGGACTAAAAGCCCTTTGTAGCTTGGCGATATGGCCTCAGTGCTTGACGCCGGAGAGCGGTACGACCGCCCCCGCCGCCCCACCAGCCACCGCCGCCGGGCGCCGCGCCGGCACCGGGGGCTGCGCCGCCCGGTGATCACCGCGGTGGTCGGCGGGCTGGCGATCGTGACGCCCTTGATACTGCGCCCGCACGTCGACACCGAGGTCGCGCTCGGGCCGGGGAGTTCGGCGCCGGTCGTCCCGCCGCCGGCGTCCTCCAGCGGGAGTACGCCGGGCCCGATGCCGTCCGCGGACGCCTCAAGCCTCAGCGGCAGCCGCGGCGCCTCGCCGGTGTCCCGGGACGCGACCCGCTCCTCGTCGCCGCCGGCGCCCTCACGGACCGTGACCACCACCACGACGGCGACCTCGCCGGCGATCACCAAAGGGGCCTCCGCCGGGAACGGCGCGCCGACGGCGCAGATCTCCTCCGACCAGGCGGCGGCGTACGAGGCCGAGGTGGTCACGCTGACCAACGACCAGCGCGCGGCACACGGCTGCCCGGCGCTGCGCGACGATCCCCGGCTGCGCGCGGCGGCGATCGGGCACAGCGTCGACATGCGGGCCCGGAACTATTTCGCCCACAACACCCCGGACGGCGTCACGCCGTGGACCCGCATCGAGGCCCGGGGATACTCAGATCCCTCAGCTGAGAACATAGCGATGGGCCAGCAGACGCCGCAGTCGGTCGTCGACGCCTGGATGAACTCCCCGGGGCACCGCGCCAACATCCTGAACTGCTCGTCCAAGGCCATCGGGGTGGGGGTGCAGTTCGGTCCGGGCGGGCCGTGGTGGACCCAGGACTTCGGCTATTCCTGAGCCGTCGCCGATAGGCAGATCCTGCCCCGGAATTCCTGGCCGGACCTCGAATTCTCTTACGCCCCACCCGCCCCGGCGGTAGCATCTGGTGACTTCGGCGCCGGCGGGACAAGGGGGATATCAGTATATGGACATACGCACCTGGCAGGAGGCCGGCGTCCGGGCCGGCGCCTACAGCGCGCGCCATCGGGCCCGCAGCCCGTTCAGCCCGCTGCGGCCGACACCGATCGCCATCGGCAGCCTGTCCACGGCGGCCATCGCCGCGTTCGCCTTCGTCGCGCCGGGGATCCTGCACAGCCCGGCCGGATCGACCTCGACCGTCCTGGACGGCGCGCCGAACCGCATGGCTCCGCTGTCCCCGGGCGGCGGCGGCAACGCGGCGCCGGGGTACGTGAACGTCACCTCCCCGACGACGTCGGCGACCTCGGACTCCCCCGCCGCGCCGAGCAGCACGGCGACCTCCTCCGCCGCGCCCACGACGAGCTCGACCAGCCCGTCGCCGTACACGGTGCACACGCCGACCATGTCGTCCTCCGCGCCGCGGCCCTCGCAGCCGCCGCCGAGCCAGTCGCAGCCGCCGCCGTCCGGCCCGACCTCGCCGAGCCAGTCCCCGACGACGCCGACCACCGCGCCGACCTCGCCGACCACGCCGCCTCCGACCACTCCGACGGCGCCGCCGACCACCGTGAGCACGACCGCGCCTTTCAACTCCTCGGCCGCGGTCTCCTCGGCTCTGAACGAGATCAGCGGCGCGCGCTCGCAGCAGGGCATAGACCTGCTGAGCACCGACTCGCTGCTGGCCAAGCTCGCGCGGGTGCACTCCACCGACATGGCGCACACCGGCGACTTCAGCCACATCGGCTCCGACGGCTCGGACCCCTTCCGCCGCGCCGCGAACCTGGGCTGTTACACGCTCTCGCAGGAGCTCATCGCGCACGGCAAGCCCGGGGACGACGTCATCGGGGCACTGATGCGGGACCCGTCCTCGCGGCGGGCGCTGCTGTCGTTCTGGAACAGCTCGATCGGCGTCTCGGCGCAGCTGGACCCGGCGACCGGGGACGTGTACTGGTCGATCGAGCTCGGCTGGGGATAGCCCGCACCTCTTCCGAAGTTCACTCGCAGAGCGGACAAAACGTGCTGCCGCACGGCCTCGGTCGTTGAACCAAGGCGTGCGTAAACCAAGGATCGAAGATCTCCGTCCGTCCCGGCTCCCGGCGACCGTCCTCGCGGCGGCCGTCGGCGCGGGTTCGACGGTGTTGCTCATGCTGCGCCTGTTCGTGCCGCGGCCGGTCGGGGTGGCCGACAACTACGACGGTGTCCGGTTGATGTGCCACCTCGGCGTGGACGTGCGGCTGCCGCGGAACACGCCCCGGCTGCGCGACTACGTGTACTACCGCTACGACCACCTCGCGCACTTCAGCTGCCAGCGGCACGCGCTCGGCACGATCCGGCTGCCGGACGTGCCCTATCGCAGCAGCCAGTTGCTGGTGCTGTACGCCGCGCGGGGGCTCACGCGGGTGCTCGGGCTGCCGGGCTACCTGGACCTGCGGGCTGTGGGGATCGTGTGCTGTCTGCTGATCGGCGCGGCCGTGGGGCTGCTGTACCGGGTCGCGACGCTGCGGCACCGGTACCGGCTGCTGGTGTGCGCCGCGGTGGTGGCGGTCGTCGCGGACACGGTGTTCATCGACTACGCGGTCTCGCCGTTCAGCGAGATCGCGTCGGTCATCGGGCTGCTGTACGTCGCGGTCGGCGTGCTGATGCTGGCCGGGCCGAGCCGGCGGCGGCGGTTGGCGGGGATCGCGGTGACCGGGGCGTCCGGGCTGTTCCTGGCCACCGCCAAGACGCAGAACGTGCCAGCGGTGCTGCCGCTGGCGTTGGTTCTGCTGGCTCCGGCGGTGCCGGTGGCGGTACCGGAGCGCCTGGCCCGGCTCGCCGGGCTGGCCGACGCGCTGCGGCTGCACGGCCTGGACCGGCGGCTGCGGCACCGGCTGACCGGCCTGGTGGCCGTGGTCGTGATGGCGGCCGGGGCGTTCGCGGTGTCCGGCAACGAGGACAAGCGGACGGCCCAGCTGACCGAGGCCAACTTCGTGAGCGTCACGCTGCTGCCGACCTCGGCGCATCCGCAGCGGGACCTCGCGGAGTTCGGGGCGCCGGCGTGGCTCGCGCAGTACGCCGGGGCGCCGCCGTGGTGCGCGCCGACCGCGTTGCAGGACAGTGCCGGGTATCAGAAGTTCACCAAAAGCCTGTCGCACCAGCGGATCCTCGGCTTCTTCCTGAACCACCCGACGCGACTGCTGCCGGTGCTGGACACGGTCGCAGGGTACTTCTACGAGCCCCGGCCGACCGCGACGCTGTGCGGCGTCGGGCCGCACGGTACGCAGGTCATGGTCCTGCCGCGGCTGGGGAACTACACCCACCTCGGCCACACGCCGCGCGGCCTGCAGGACCACCGCTGGTCGCCGGTGACCGATGCGCTGGGGCTGCTGCGGGGCTTCGGTATGGGGACGCTGCTCCTGCTGTGGTTGATTCCGGCGGCCGCTGTGACCGCGGTGCGGCGCAGGAGGGCTCTACGGGGCGTCGGGGCGCTGCTCGGGCTGCTGCTGACGGTCGCGGTGACGCAGTTCGGGGCCTCGGCGTTCGCCGACGGGATCGACACCGCGAAGCATCTGGACCTCGCGGTGCTGGCGACGGCGCTGGCGTGGGTGTTCGCGGCGGTGGAGGTGCTGGCGGCGCTCACGGCGCGCGGTGCGCGGGACGAGGCCGGAGTCGCCAGCATCCCGCGCCCGGCTTCGCAGCCGGAGTCCGAGCCGGTGCGCTGAACGACAAACGGCGATGCCGCGGGTCCATTCGGATCCCGCGGCATCGCCAACGTCGTTCTGGGAGTGCGTCAGACCTTCTGGTCGGACTGCGCCTGCGTCTGCTCGACCCGGCGGCGCGGCAGGATCGGCGCGTCTCGGCCGGTGCCCGAGGTGCCGGCCGGCTTCTGCTCCGAGCCCTCCTCGTGGTACTCCTCCTCGACGTTCACCGACCACACGTCGTGCGTGGTGCCGGCGGCGATGTTCTCGGCGGTGAGCATCGCCGTCATCATCGAGTGGTCCTGGTTGTTGTAGCGGTGCATACCGTTGCGGCCGACCGGGTGCACGTTCGGCACCTCGCGCGCCAGCCACTCGCGGATCACCTCGACGTTGCCGCGGTAGTACTCGTCGTAGACCGGGTACGCCTTCGGCATCCGGACCACGTAGCCCTCCTCGACGGCGTCCGAGGACACCAGGCCGAGGGCTTCGAGCTCCTGCGCGCCCTGCTTGATCAGGACGTCGTCGGCGGCCTCCCACAGGTCGTCGCCCTCGGAGACGAAGTACTCCAGGCCCAGGCAGGTGCGCCCTTCCTTGACCAGGTACGGCGACCAGGAGCCGAAGTTCTGGATCCGGCCGACGCGCACGCCGGGGGTGTGGATGTAGATCCAGTTGTCAGGGAAGCCGGCGGACTCCGGCACCACCAGCGCGACGGTGAGGAAGTCGCGGTAGCGCAGGTCGTCGGCGGCGGCCAGGACCTCGGCCGGGGCCGGCGGGTCCATGGCGCGCACCAGGGCGGAGATCGGCATCGAGGACACGACGTGGTCGGCCGGGACGGTGCGCTCGCCGTCGGCGTCCTTCACGGTCACGGCGACGGCGCCGCCCTCGGCCCGGTGCACCGTCTTGACCCAGGTGTTCATCACGACCGAGCCGCCGCCGTCGGCGACCAGGTCGCGGCAGCGCTCCCACATCATGCCGGGGCCGTACTTCGGGTACTGGAACTGCTCGATCAGGCTGGTGATCTGCTTCTGGTTCCGCTTCGGGGCCAGCGCGTTGGCGACCGCCTTGAACAGCGACAGGTTCTTGATGCGCTGGGCGGCCCAGTCGGCCTCGATCTCGTTGGCCGGCATGCCCCACACCTTCTCGGTGTAGGTCTTGAAGAAGATCGAGTAGAGCCGGAAGCCGAAGCGCGCGGCGACCCAGCCCTCGAACTTGGTCTGGTCCTTCGGCGGCTTGATCTGCGCCCACATGTAGGAGCCGACGCAGCGCGCGGCCTCGACCAGGCCCAGGCCGGACAGCGCGTTGCCGGCCTTGAGCGGGTAGTCGAACAGCTTGCCGCGGTAGTGGATGCGGCTCATGCGCGGCCGCATCAGGAAGTCCTCGTCGGGCAGGATCTCGTGCCACAGCGCCTCGACCGGCCCGGCCTTGGTGAAGAAGCGGTGGCCGCCGATGTCGAAGCGCCATCCGCCGCGCTCCACGGTCCGGCTGATGCCGCCGACCACGTCGTCGGCCTCGAAGACCGACGGCCGCACGCCGGACTTGACCAGCTGGTAGGCGGCGGTCAGCCCGGCCGGCCCGGCTCCGATGACGACGACGGCGGGCGCGTCGGGCGCGCCCTGTCCGGATTCTGGCGCTTGCGAAGAGATTGTTGACACGACGCACCAACGATCCGAAAGGCGCCGAGTAACGCGTATTACGCCAATAGGTGATGGAACTAGGAGTTTGCCGGCTCTCGTACCACCTGCGGTTCGGCCGGCGCCCCGGCGGCCGCGGGGACGGTGGTCGGAACCGCGGCCGGGACCGTCCTCGCCACAGGCGCGGAGGGCGCCTCGACGACGGGCGTCTCGGCGGCGGTGGCGGCCCACACCACGGCGATCAACACGACCGCCCCGAGCCCCGCGACGACCAGCACAGCGAGCGAACCGACGGCCGGATGCCAGGAGCCCGCGAGCGGGTCCACCGGGGCGTGGGGCCCGGCCTGCACGCGCGACATCTCCACGGCGAGCACCCAGAGCTGGCAGAACGCGGCGCCGACAGCGACCAGGCGCGGAATCCGGCGCCGCAGCACCGGCGGCAGCTCCGTGGCCGGACCGGACGCCAGCAGCACGGCCGTACCGGCCAGCCCCGGCAGGAAGTAGCGGCCGTACTGGGACCAGCCGAGCGTGCCGAGGTACTTGATCTCCAGCACGACGGTGATGCCGAGCGACGCCGCCGCGACCCCAAGCGCCACGGCCACCACACGCCGGCTCCGCAGCATCGCCAACGGGATCAGCACCACAGCCGCGAGAGCAGCCCACAGCATCGGAGCCCACGAGGCGGGCACATCGAGCGCGAACGCCTCGGAGAACCAGCCGCCGACCCGGTTCACGACGATCACCCGCAGCAGGGTGCTGACGCGATGATCGGCGGGGTGCACGGCGATGAGGGTGTGGGTGACCTTGGAGTTGCCGGACACCACGTTCCACGCCACCGCCGCCACCCCGACGACGAACCACGCGGCGGCGACTCGGCGGACCGCACGCCAGCGGAGCAGCTCCCCGACCCGGCCACGCTCGGCCGCCAGCAACGAGCCGCCGACGGCCAGCGCGAACCAGAACGGGCCCTCGGCACGGACGGTGAGGACGACGACGCCGGAGATCGCGGCGAGGGCGAGGAGGGCGGGCTGGGAGACGGCTGCGGCGCCGGAATCCACGCGCATCGCCTGGCGGACCCGCTGCGGCATAGCGCCCAGGGACAACCGGGCCGCAGATCCGTGCTCGGAGGTCGGCACAGTAGACCTCGACTCGGCTGATGACCCGGTGGCAGAAACTCCGCGCGACCGCCGCCACTGCAATGCACCGACCGACAACCGACGGGCCGCAGACCCCGACACCGCCGAAGCCTGTTCGCCCGCGCGCACCATAGCGCCGGTCTCAGCCGCCGGCGCCGCCGAGGCCGCCCGCCGCCAATGCAGCCTTCCAGCTGGCGATTTTCCCGCCGCCGAGGCCAGTTCGGTCTGAGTCGCCGGCACCGCCCCGGCCACTCCGCGCCGCCACTCCGCCGCACTGCCCAGCGAAGCGCGCAGCGCCGCCCCCGGCCGCGCCAGGTCGACCATGCACACCCACAGCAGCAGCGCCGCCGAGATCTCGATCCCGTTCGGGTTCACCGTCGAGTTCAGCGCGATCGTCGTCGGGGTCAGGACCGTCAGCAGCGCGGCCAGCAGGAGCGGGCGCCGGGTCCGCAGGGCCACCATCGCGGCAGCCGCCACGAAGGCCGAGGCCAGCAGTGCCGCGAGGATGCGGCTCAGCAGGATGCCGGTCATGGTCGGCCAGAAGCGCAGGGGGCCGCCGACCGCGAGGTAGTAGAGCGGGTTGTAGCGCCCCACCCAGGAGACCACGCGCACCTTCGCGTGCGTCGTCGGAGCCGGGTGCTGGCAGTTCGCTGCGCGGGCGACCCAGCTTTCGTCCTGGTGGTAGTTCGGGAAGTAGACGCACAGGGCGTTCGGCGGCAGCAAGCTCTTGGGGACCTCGAAGGCTGCTCCCGGGCGGTGCACCAGCGGGTCCTCGCCCTGCGGTGCCAGCAGCTGGCCGGTCACCGCTCCGTAGGCGCGCTCCAGGTGCTGGCGCTCGTCGGTGGTGCCGTCCGGCGGCATCGCCAGGGACCAGGCGACGGCCAGCAACGCGAACGCCGCGAAGGCCGACAGCCAGGTGCGGCGGACGAAGGCTAGGCGGGACTGGCGTTTGAAGGCCTGGCGCTGCCGCGCGGGCACGGTCCGGGACACGGGTCAGCCTCCTGTGACGGGCGTGAACGGGCGCGGGGTGTCCTGCGGACGCTAGACCACCGGCGCCTCCGCGGGCCGCGCGGACACACGTGCGTCACCGGAAGCGGTGAACATCCCAGCCGTTCGGCGCAGCAGCCGGTGCCGGGGGCGGTTCTGGCTCGTTGAACAGCCTCGGCGCGCGTCCCCGTCCGCAGAGCGCGTCCTGCGCCCCGCCCGAGGAGTTCTGCGTTGAGTGTCACGCCCCCGGCCCTGCGGCCGCCGGCCCCCCGTCGTCCCCCCGCCGAGGCGGCGGTCGGCCCCGGCTCCGGCCTCCTGCCGAAGGGCCGGCTGTCCCGGCCCTTCGGCAGGACAGATCTCGGGACCGCCGCGCTGGTCGCGGTGGTCGTCGCGGTGCTGGCGCAGATCCCGCTGCTGACCAACCGGTTCTTCTACCTGTGGGACGACAGCGCCGCGGAGTTCCTGCCGGTCTGGCACCGCATCGGCGCCGATCTGCTGGCCGGGCACTGGAACCCGCTGGTGCCGGGGATGTGGAACGGCGGCAACTTCGCCGCCGAGGCGCTGTTCGGCATCTGGAACCCGGTCGAGCTGCTCGACTCGGTGTTCACCGCGCTGACCGGCGACCTGCTGATCGCCGCGATCGTGATCAAGACCCAGTTCCTGGTGCTGCTGACGCTCGGCATCTACGCGGTCTGCCGCGAGTACCGGGCCGGCCGGGCCGCCGCGGCCGTCGTCGCCGTCGCGCTGCCGTTCTCCGGCTTCACGCTCTACTTCGACGCCGCCTCCTGGATCGCCGGCCTGATGGGCTTCGCCTGGACCGCGCACTTCTGGTGGTCGGCGCGCCGGTACATGCGCGGCCGGCTGAACCCGGCGGTGCCGATCGTCTTCGGCCTGCTGATCGTCACCACCGGCAACCCCTACGGCCTGCTCGGCATGGTGGTCGTGGCGTGCGCGCTGGCCGTGGAGTCGCTGGCCGCCGACGACCGGCACGCGATCTGGCGGCTGGCCGGGGTGAGCGCGGTGGCGGCGTCGGCGGCCGCGCTGGTGTTCCTACCGCTGGTGCTCAGCGCCGCGGTCACCACGCGCTCGCCCGGCTCGGGCATCATGAACACCGGCTTCCTGGTCCCCGGCGTCGGCGACCTGCTGAACCTCAGCGCCCCGGCGTATCTGCCGCACTCGGTGTCCTGGCACATGGCGTTCTGGTCGGTGCCGGCCACGTACCTCGCCTGGTTCATCGCGCCGCTCGCGCCGTGGCTGGACTGGCGCCGCGTGATGCGCCAGCCGCGGACGCTCATCGGCGTCGGCCTGCTCGCGGTCGTGTACCTGGCGATGACCGTCGGCCCCTCGCAGATCTGGCTGTTCCGCTGGCCGCTGCGCGTCATCGAGTACGCCTACCTGGGCCTGTGCGTCGTCCTGGCCAGGGCGCTCACCGAGTCGCCGCGCACCGACCTGGCCCGCCGCCGCACCGTGGCCACCGCGGTGATCATCCTGGTCGGCGGCTACCTGTCGTGGTCGGCGCAGCCGGGCCGGGCCGGCACCGTCATCGCCGCGACAGCGCTGGTCGGCGCGCTGTCCTGGCTGATGGTCCGCAAGGTGCGCGCCGGACGTCCGCTGTCCCGGCTGCTGATCGGCGGGACGGTGGCCGTGCTGGGCTTCCAGGCCGTGGCGTTCCCGGCCAACCAGAACGTGACCGACTGGCACCCGCAGCACGACGTGGCCTCGATGAAGCAGCACTTCGGCACCCTGTACCAAGGCAACACCCTGATGGTCGGCGACCCGCTCACCGAGGCCGACCGGCTGGGCCGGCGCCGGGTCTGGCACGACCTGCCCGGCGGCAGCCTGCTCCAGGTGGCCGGGGTGACGAGCCTGAACAACTACACCGGCGTCTCCTACCGCGCCTACATGCGGCACCTGTGCATGTCGTACTACGGTGGCACCTGCCAGTCGCTCTACACCAACCTGTGGCGCAAGGACACCGACTCCCCCGCCGAACTGGCCGACCTGCTGCGGTTGCAGACCGTCGTGGTGCAAACGCAGCAGCACGTGCTGGACGCGCTGAATCCGCCGGTGGTGCCCGGCAAGAAGCCCGCGAAGCCGCTGACGGTTCCGGCCGGCTGGAGCGTGCGCGCGCTCGACGACCACACGGCGCTGCTGAACCGTCTCAAGCCCCTGCCCTGGCCGGACGGACGGGTGTCGTACACCGCGTCGAGCGCGCACGTCACGGCGGACGACGTCGCCTCGGACGGCGTCGGCGAAACCGTGCGCTACACCGGCTCCGGCGAAGTGCGGATCGCGGCGCTGCTCTGGCCCGGGTGGCGGGCCACGGTCGACGGACACCAGGTGCAGTTGAAGGGCACTGATGTCGGGATCATCAAGGTTCTGCTTCCGCAGTCACGCAAGGGCGGCAGCACGTTGAAGCTCAGCTTCCGGCCGCCGGGCTACAAGATCGGGCAGGCGATGGCGCTGCTCGGGCTGTGTCTGGCAGCGCTGATCATCGCGCTGTGGTACCGCGGCAAGCGCAGGCCGCGGGTGCGCGTCAGCGAGGCAGCCGCTGGCACTTCGGACAGAAGTAGCTCGACCGATTCATGAAGGACTCACGCTTGATCGGCGTACCGCAGCGTTCGCAGGGTTCTCCTTCGCGGCCGTACGCGTGCAGCGATCGGGCGAAGTAGCCGCTCTCGCCGTTGACGTTCACGTAGAGACTGTCGAAGGACGTGCCGCCGACGGCGAGGGCGGCGATCATCACCTCGCGCGCGCCCTGGAGCACGCGGTCGGTGTCGGGGCGCCGCATCTTCGAGGTGGGCCGGTCGTAGTGCAGGCGCGCGAGCCACAGGGCCTCGTCGGCGTAGATGTTGCCGATGCCGCTGACGCGAGTCTGGTCCAGCAGCGCGCGCTTCAGGCCGGTGTCCCGGCGGCGCAGTTCGCTGTGGAAGTGGTCGACGTCGAACTCCGGGTCCAGGACGTCGCGCGCGATGTGGGTGACCGAGGCCGGGACGACGACGCCGTGCCGGTCCTGCTCCAGCTTCTCCAGGGCCATGCCGCCGAAGGTGCGCTGGTCGACGAAGCGGAGTTCGGGGCCGTTGTCGGTGAAGGTGAAGCGGATGCGGAGGTGCTTTTCGTCCGGGGTGCCCGGGGGTTGGAGCAGGAGTTGGCCGCTCATTCCGAGGTGGCCGGTGACGGCTTCGCCGATGCTCACGCCGGTCGCGCCGCCTTCGCCGAGCGGCAGCCACAGGAACTTGCCGCGGCGCTCGGCGCTGAGCAGGGTAAGCCCGGCGACGTGGGCGGCGAAGTGCTCGGGGCCGTCGGCGTGGCGGCGGGTCGCGCGGTCGTGGAGGACCTCGGCGGTGGCGACGGTGCGGCCGACGGCCCAGCGTTCTAGGCCGCGGCGGACGACTTCTACTTCGGGTAGTTCGGGCACGGGGTGAGGGTATCGGAGGGGAGGGTTAGGGCGGGGCGGGGGTTTTTGGGGCGCGATTTTGGGCGGTGGGTGGGTGAGGTGGTGGGTGGGGTGCGCGGGGTGCGGTCGGGCTGGGGTTTTACAGGCGAATTTTTACGGCTTCGCGCAGGGGTTGATGGCCTCGCGGGGGGACGCAGTTCGGTTGAGCGCCGCGTGTTGCGCTGGCGGCTGGCGGTGTTCGTGGACAAGACCGCGCGGTGGTTCGGGTCTGAGCGTGGCGCGCTGGCGGCTGCCGGTGTTGGTGGCGGTGTCGGTGTCGGTGTCGGTGGCGGTGTCGGTGTCGGTGTCGGTGTCGGTGTCGGTGGCGGTGTCGGTGTCGGTGTCGGTGGCGGTGTCGGTGGCGCGTGCTATATCTACGTACAAGGGGGGATAATTCCGTAACAAAATGCCAGCATGCCCGACTCGAACGCTGGGTCACGTCGGCGGCTGCCGGTTTTCGTGTCCACAACCGCGCGCCGGTCCGAGTCACTGCGCACACGTTGCGTAGGCGGCAATCGTCGGGCGTGGTGGGCACCTTGAGGCCTCCGGCGGGCGCTCTACAGCGAGGGGGCGACCCGCGCGTCCGGCGCTTCGGCGGCGGCCCGCGACTGCTCGGCTTTCTGTCCGCTGTTGCCTGCGTTGCGTCGTTCGGCGGCGGTGTTGCTTGTGGTCGCCGAGGTTCTGTGCCCCTCGCCACGTCGTCGCCTTACGGAACCAGCCCGGTCCGGCGGCGTCAAGCCGCATCACACCTGCTGTGGTACAGCCTCGTCCGGCTTGACACCACCGAACCGGCCAGGTTGGCTTCGCCCGCCGACGCGGCGAGGGGCACAGAACCAACACCCCGCATGGTCCGGTCGGACACGACTCACCACGTGGCCGGCCGCACAGACCCGTCACCACTCGCAGGCGCCGGGAGTCGCCTCACCAGCCAGGGCGGCAGCCGCCGCACCCTCAGGCTACGTCCGCCGGGTCCGGCTCGATGTCGTAAGGGCCGTGCGTGAGCTTGCGATCGCCGGCGGCGCCGGGCAGTACGCCCTTGGCGGCCAGCGCCTCCGCGTGGGTCTCGCGGATGGTGCGCCATGCTTCTTCGGCGGCTTGCTGCTCGGCTTCTTTCTTGGAGCGGCCGGAGCCGTGGCCGTAGACCTCGCCGGCGACGCAGGCGTCGGCTTCGAAGAATTTGTCGTGGTCTGGGCCGGTTTCGGTTACTCGGTAGTCCGGGACGCCGATGCCGGCGACTGCGGTCAGTTCCTGGAGGGAGGTCTTCCAGTCCAGGCCGGCGCCGAGGGTGGCGGAGGTGGCGATCAGTGGGCCGAAGAGGCGGCGGACCAGGTCGAAGGCGACTTCGATGCCGTGGTCCAGGTAGACCGAGCCGATCAGCGCTTCCAGTGTGTCGGCGAGGATCGAGGCCTTGTCGCGGCCGCCGGTGGTTTCCTCGCCTCGGCCGAGTTTGACGTAGTCGCCCAGGCGCAGGCCGCGGGCGACTTCGGCTAGGGCCTTGGAGTTGACCACGGCTGAACGCAGCTTGGCGAGCTGCCCCTCGGGCAGCTCGCTGTGCGTGGTGTAGAGCGTGTCGGTGACCACCAGGCCCAGGACCGAGTCGCCGAGGAACTCCAGGCGTTCGTTGGTGGGCAGGCCGCCGTTCTCGTACGCGTACGAGCGGTGGGTGAGGGCCCGGTCGATGAGCCGGGCGTCCACGGGCAGGCCGAGTCTGGCGATGAGGTCCTCCGGCGGGGCGGAGGCTCCTGTCCCGCCCTTGCCGGACTTGTTCGAAGACGCCACAGCTATCGAGATCTCCGGGTTGCTCAGACCTCGACGACCTGGCGGCGGTCGTAGGTGCCGCAGTTCGCGCACAGGTGGTGCGGGACCTTCGTCTGGCCGCAGTTCTCGCAGGCCACCAGGGTCAGCGGGGCGGCCTTCCACTGGGCACGGCGGGAACGGGTACGGCTGCGGGACTTCTTGCGCTTCGGGACGGCCACGGGCCTACTCCTGGTCTCGGGCGGGCGGGGCGACCGGCGCCGTACCGCTGTTGCTTGCTACTTGGTCCTTCAGGTCCGCCAAGGCCGCCCACCGGGGGTCGGCGGTCTCGTGCGAGTGGTCCGGGTCGTCATTCAGGTTCGCCCCGCATTCGGGGCACAAACCCTGGCAGTCGTCCCGGCACAGCGGTGCCGACGGCAGTGCGAGCACCACCGCGTCGTGCACGACCGGCTCCAGATCGAGCAGATCGTTGACGAGGAACACCGCGTCCTCGTCGCCTCCCGTGTCTTCACCCGGGAAGAAGTACAGCTCCTGGAACTCCGCCTCGACCTCAAGGTCGAGCGGGTCCAGGCAGCGGACGCACTCCCCGGCGACGGCGGCACTGGCGGTACCGGTCACCAGGACGCCCTCGACGACGGCTTCCAGCCGCACGTCCAGGTCCACGTCCGAGCCCGCCGGCACGTTGGCGACCCCGTCCTTGTCCCCGAGGGACTCCGGCGCCGGGACGGTCTCGTGCAGCTTGCGCATCGAACCGGGGCGCCTGGCGAAGTCTTGGGTGTCCACGACATACGGCGAGCGGGGGTCGGGCTGCGCCGGATGCTTCGGCGTCGTGCCAGGCATGATCCCTCTATCGTCGTGTGTGGTGGACCTCAAGGCGAAAGGCGTGCGTCAGCCGTTCGGCAGTCAGGCAGACGACCACGATAGCCGAGGGCCGGGGTGTCGGCCAAACTCAGAGCCGCTCCGCCTGCCCAGGCCATGCTTCGAGGTGCCGCGGCGAGGTCCGCGGCACGCTCTGGGCGATCTTCAGATGGTGACTCTCAGTAGCTGACGACGACCTCGCCGCCGGTTCCGGGCTGCGGGTCCACGTTGTCGCCGCCGCCGTCGCCGCCGAGCCCGGTGCCGTCGGCGTTCCCGGTCCCGCCGCTGCCGCCCACCGCGCTGGTGGTGCTGCCGGCCGCGGAACCGCCGGTGGCGTCCCCGCCCGGGGTCACCGTGGCACCGATGGCCTGCCCCTGGGAGACGCAGGCTCCGTCCCGGCCGCCGAGCCCGGGCAGGCCGCCGTAGCCGCCGTCCTCCGCGCCGACCGAGCCGGCGCTGCCGCCCCAGCCGCCGGAGGCCACGACGTAGGTGTTCAGGTCCGCGGTGGCGAAGGTGCTGGCTCCGCCGCCCCCGGCCCCGCCGCCGCCGGTGTAGACGTCGGTGGCGCCGTTCCCGCCGGTGCTGGCGATGCCGGAGATCAGGGCCGAGCCGTTCCCGCCGTTCCCGCCGTGCGGCTCCATGCCGGTCGGCAGGCCGTTCGCGCCGCCCCCGCCGCCGCCCCCGCCGGTCCCGGGCGCGCCGTCGCCGCCGTTGGACGCCACGTCCTGACCGTCCTGGCCCGCCGTGCCGCCGCCGGTCCCGCCGCCGGGCGTGGCCGTGACCATGGCCGCGGCCTGGGACGAGCCGCGGCCGCCGTTCCCGCCCACCGAGACGGTGAAGACCTGGCCCGGCGTCACCGGGAGCACGCACTGCACGATCGCGCCGCCGCCCCCGCCGCCGCCGCCCCACGAGGCGACGCCAGGCTGGACGCTGTCCCCGCCTCCGCCGCCCCCGCCGCCGACCGCCGTGACGGTCAGCTGGGTGACGCCGTCGGGGACCGTGAAGGTGCCGTCCTGGGTGAAGGTCTGCGAGGTTTGGGCCCACGCCGGGGCGCTGCCCAGGCAGGCGGCGATCAGCGTGGCCGCGCCTGCGGCCGTCGCCAGGCGCCGGGTCAGGACCGGCTTCACGTCCTCGCGCACGATGGCTCCCTGGGTCACGGTCGATCAGGCATGGTCGAGCACTGTCGGCGCCCACTTGACTACCGCCGACCCCGCGCCGACAAGTCCCTTTGCGCCGAATGAGCGCATTGCGACGTGCCGGATCGGACTCCGCGTGTCGCGCCGGGGTTCAACCGCATCAGAAGTGTATGGATAGCCCGAAACGGCCCGAAGCTGTCAGTTTCCCACCATCGGACAGGACTTCTCCATGCGTCGCCATCTCAGATTCCGCGCCGCCGTGCTGGCGTTCGCGGCGGCCCTGCTCGGCGTGCCGCCGTCACCGGCCCGCGCCGACACCTTCGTCGCCTCGCCGACCATCGTCCAGGTCGTCGCGCACGCGGACGACACGTTCCTGTTCTTCAACCCGGACCTGCGCAAGGTCTACACCTTCCCGCTCGTCACGGTGTTCCTCACCGCCGGCGCGGCCACCACGCAGGTCGGGCCGGGCCAGCCGTTCGCCGACACCTGCCTGTACGGCGAGAGCCGCGACATGGGCGCCCGGGCGGCCGCCGCGGAGATCGCCGGCGTGCGCAACCCGACCTGGACCCAGACTCCGCTCACCTTCGCGGGCAAGGTCGTGGAGGAGGACACCCTCGACCAGGCGCCGCAGGTGAAGCTGGTGTTCTTCAAGCTGCACGACGCCGGGGACGCCAACTACGTCAGCGGCGTGAACCACCAGGGGATCCTGGAGCAGATCTACAACTCCGGCCAGATCACCGGCTGGCACGAGGCCACCATGGGCACGCTGGCCGCGGACGGCGGCTCGGACTGCGAGCGGCAGTACGCGAACCAGACGTACACGAAGTCCCAGCTGACCGCCTCGCTGACGGCCTTGTACGCGCACTACAACGCGACCGTCGTCTACGGCATGGACCCGCACCGGTTCGACAGCGACCCGGGGAACACCGACCACCTCGGCGCCGGCGGCTTCACACTGGACTCGGTCGCGGCCTACCACGGGCCGGGCAACAACGGCCACGTGCTGCTGCGGCCCTACCGCGACTACAACATCAGCAACGAGGAATCAGACCTCGACGCTGGCAACGCCGCAGCGAAGAACGGCGACTTCCTCAGCTATCTCGGCCCGGACCGCGGCGACATCCCCGGGGTCTACCACGGCTTGTACGACACCTCGCCGGATCCGAACAACTCGTTCTACTCGCCGTTCTACACGCGCCAGTACTCGCGCTGGCCGAACGGCTCGGTGTGGACGGCGACGGACGGGACCGGCAAGCTCAACGCCTTCGCCATCCTGGACAGCCAGATCCAGCAATGGGTCGAGACAGCCCCCGGCGGGGCCTGGACGGGCCCCGTACCGGTCCCCGGGAGTGCGGGGCTGACCCCGAGGCTGTCGGTCACCGTGGACCCCTCAGGCATGCTTCGGGTGTTCACCACGAGGCTCTCGGACTACTCCGTCATGACGGACGTGGAGACCGCGCCGGGCGTCTGGGGAGGCTGGAAGTCGCTGGGCACCCCGAACATGTCGAACCCGACGCTGGTCGGCGATCCGGCCGCGTTCACCGAGCAGAACGGGAACGTCACGGTGTTCGTGCGCAACCTCGGCACCGGGGTCAGTGCCAAGACCCTCAACCCCGGGAGCGCCTGGCCGAGCACCTGGGCCGACCTCAAGGGCTACCAGGTGCGGGACGACCTGGCGGTGGGCCTCGGCGGCAGCGGCGCCGGCGAGCTGTTCGCGCCGTCCGGCCAGGGCATCCTGCACTGGAAGCAGAACGCCCAGCGGCGGTGGGCGATGGACCCCGCGCCGCTGACCCCGGCGGCGATCGGCAAGACGCAGGTCTCGTTCGCGCTCAACGCTGACGGCCGGCCGGAGATCTTCTACGCCGATCCGGACAATCCGACGGTCGCGACGCAGTGGACGCAGCCGAACGGCGCCTGGACCACCTCGCCGGGGCTGCTCGGCGGCAGTCCGCCGATGCTGGAGAGCGTCGGCGCGGCGACCGCCGGCGACGGCCGGATCACCATCGCGATCCGGAACTCCGGGGGTGGGGTCAGCATCGTGTCGCAGACCGCGCCGAACGCCGGGTTCGCCGGGTCCTGGCCGGACCTGGGGAACGTGGTCGTCGGGGCGCCGGCGTTGGCGGTCGACTCCGACGGCTCGCTGGTGGTGCTGGCGTTCGAGCTGGACGGGGCCCTGCACGTCAATCGGCAGACCGCGGTGGGGACGGACAGTCCGTTCGGCGGATGGCAGTTGGCAGGGGCCTGATACCGCCGAACACCACTACGGCGAACGGCCCGCTCCCCTTCACCGGGGTGCGGGCCGTTCGCCGTTTCAGGCGGTGCTCAGTGCTGCTCAGTGCTGCTCAGTGCTGCTGGTACGGGTCGTCCCGGAACTGGCGGACGTCGATCATCCCGGTGTCGAAGAACCCGGATGCCTCGGGGTGCTGCTGGTGCGAGGGCTGCTGAGCGTACTGCTGTTGCTGCTGCTCGTGCTGCGGGTACGCCTGGTACTCACCGGTGTGGTACTCCGGCTGCTGCTCGTACTGGGTGCCGTAGGGCTGCACCGGGTACGGGACCGAGGCCGGGTCGTTGTAGTTCGCGGCGTAGCCGTTCTCCTGGTCGTAGCCGTAGCCCACCGCGACCTGCGCCGGCTGCTGCTGGTGCTGGTACTCCTGCGGCGGGTAGTCCTGGGAGAAGTCCGGACGCTGGAAGACGCCGCTCATGTCGGCCGCGGCGAACTCGTGCGAGAGCTCGGGCTCCGGCAGGCCGTACTCGCTGTGGCCGTACTCGTTCTGACCGTATTCGCCGGCCTGCGCGTAAGCGGGCTGCTGGCCGTAGCCGGCGTCGGCCGGGTAGGCGGCCTCCTGGTAGGCGGGCTGCTCCTGGTAGGCGGGCTGTTCCTGATACGAGGGCTGCTCCTGATAGGACGGCTGCTCCTGGTACGAGGGCTCCTGCCCCTGGTAGGCGGGCTCCTGCTGGTAGCCGTCCTGCTGGGCCTCGTACCCCTCGTCGGTGTACTTGGGGTACTCGCCGGTGTTGTACTCGATGCGGGCGCCGGCGTCGCGCTCGTTGAAGTCGTACTCCGGCCGGGTCGCGGCCTCGACGGCGTCCTGCTCGGCCATGTGCTCGCCGAGCTCGGCCATCGGGTCCTGGCCGACCATCTTGGCCCGGCCGCGGCCCACCGCCTGCAGCGTCTTGGTGAGCACCACCTCGAAGTTGGCGAGCTTGTCGTCGACGTAGTTGTCGGCGTCCTCGCGGATCCGGCGCGCCTCAGCCAGGGCGGCGCCGCGGATGCGCTCGGCCTCGCGGCCCATCTCGGTGCCCGAGAGCATGCTGCCGCGCTCACGCCGGGCGGCCTCGATGTGCTCGGAGGCGTCCCGCCGAGCCTGGGCTATAACCTCGTCGCGCTCGGCCACGAGGCGCCGCGACTCGGCGAGTTCCTCGGACACCCCGGCGGCGAGCTCGTGCAGGATCTCCAGGACCTCGGCGCGGTTGATCACGCAGGAGGCCGACATGGGGACCGCCTTCGCGGTCTCCACGATCTGCACGAGATCTCCGACCATCTGCTCCAGGCGGTCGCTTGTGGTCACTTCTCACTCGCTCCTCTAGCGGCCCTGAGGGGCCGCCCCTTCTTGGCGACGGTCGGTCTTCGCGGGGTCCGTTCGCGAGCCCCTAGCGGCAAAGGCTACGCGGACTTCTTCTTCCGTTCAGCCAGTCGGTCGGTAAGGGCCGAAAGCACCAGGTCCGGGACCAGGCCCGAGACGTCCCCGCCCAACGAGGCGACCTCTTTCAGCAAAGACGAGGACAGGTAGCTGTACAGCGGGTTCGAGGCCACGAACAGTGTCTCGATGCCGGACAGCCGGTGGTTCATGTGCGACATCTGGAGTTCGTACTCGTAGTCACTCACGGCCCGCAGGCCCTTCATGATGGCCCGGATCCGGTGCGTGGCGCAGAAGTCGACGAGCAGTCCCTCGAAGGGCTCGGCCCGCACGTTCCCGTACTCGGCGCTGACCTGCTCCACCAGATCGATCCGCTCCTCGATGGTGAACAGCGACCCGGCCTTGCCGGCGTTCACCCCCACCGCGACGATCACCTCGTCGAACAGCCCCGAGGCGCGTCCGATGATGTCCAGATGACCGTTGGTGATCGGGTCGAAGGACCCGGGACAGACCACTCGGCGGATGACGGGCTCGTCCATGGTTACTCCGGCGGATTGAGGGGACCGGTCGTTGACGCGCCGCGAACGTACCAGACAGCGAAGTTCATGCGGGCCTCCCCGTAGTCCTTGGTCCGCGTCGCCTCATAGCCCGCCGGCCAGCGGAAAACCTCATCGCGTGCTGATCGTTCCAGGACGACGACCGCGTCCGGAGCGAGCCAGCCGCCCGCACCGAGCGCTGTGAGGATGGTCACGACCTCGGCGTCCGGCACCGCGTACGGAGGATCGAGCAGCACCAGGTCGAACGGCGCCTCCTTCGGCACGCCGCCGGCCACCGCCCGCTCGGCCCGATCGGCGACGACCCGCGCGCCGGGCAGGTCGACGACCGCGACGTTGTGCGCGATCAGCCGAGTGACCCGCCGATCGGCCTCGACCAGCAGCACCCTGTCGGCGCCGCGCGAGAGGGCTTCCAAGCCCAGCGCGCCGGAACCGGCGAAGAGGTCGAGCACTGACAATCCGGACAAGCCGCCGAACTCGGATTCCAGGGCGGAGAACAGGCTCTCGCGCGCCCGGTCGCCGGTGGGCCGGGTGCCGTCGCCCGGCGGGACGGCCAGGCGGCGGCCCCGGGCGGTGCCGGCGATGATGCGGGTCATGAGTGGTGTCCCGGACTCCTGGCAGGCTGGCGCTTGATCATGTCTTGCCCAAGTATTCCGCGCGCTCCGGGTCCAGCAAGACGGCAATTGTCCGGGCGAGCGCCGGGTACGCGGCCAGCGTCGGGTCCGCCTCGACCAGGGGGGTGGCCTCGTCGCGGGCGGCGCGGATCACGTCCTCGTCGTCGATGACGCTCAGCAGGCGCAGTGAGCTGCGGTAGCCGGACTGGGTGGCGCCCAGGACGTCGCCTTCCTTACGGATCGCGAGGTCTATCTTCGACAGCTCGAAGCCGTCGAGGGTGGAGGCCACCGCCGCCAGGCGTTCGCGGGCCGGCGCGCCGTCCGGCGACTCGGTGACCAGCAGGCACAGGCCGGCCCACCGGCCTCGGCCGACGCGGCCGCGGAGCTGGTGCAGCTGGGACACGCCGAAGCGGTCGGCGTCGAGCACCACGATCACCGTCGAGTTCGGGACGTTCACGCCGACCTCGATGACCGTGGTCGCGACCAGTACGTCCAGCTCGTGTGCGGCGTACGCGCGCATCACCGCGTCCTTGGCGTCCGGCGCCATGCGGCCGTGCAGCATGCCGACGCGCAGGCCCTTCAGCGGGCCCTCGGCCAGCTTCGCCGCGACGTCCACCACGGCCAGCGGCGGGCGCTGCTGGCCGGGCTCGGAGACCAGTTCGGAGCCGTCGTCCGACACTTCGTCCGCCTCGCCGATGCGCGGGCACACCACATAGGCCTGATGCCCCGCGCCGACCTCCTCGCGGATCCGCTCCCACACCCGCGCGAAGTGCGACGGATGCTCGTGCGCGGCGACCACGTGGGTGGCGATCGGCGAGCGCCCGGCCGGCAGCTCGGACAGGATCGAGGTCTCCAGGTCGCCGAAGACCGTCATCGCCACGGTGCGCGGGATCGGGGTCGCGGTCATGACCAGGACGTGCGGCGGGTCCTCGCCCTTGGCGCGCAGCGCGTCGCGCTGCTCGACGCCGAAGCGGTGCTGCTCGTCGATCACCACCAGGCCGAGGTCGGCGAACTGGACGTGGTCCTGGATCACCGCGTGCGTGCCGATCACGATGCCCGCCGCGCCGGAGGCCGCGTCCAGCAGGTTGCTGCGGCGGTCCTTCGCGTTCTGCGATCCGGTGAGGAGCGCGACCTTCACCTGCTTGCGGGACGGATCAAAAGCCGGCGCGTCAGCCTCGGAGAACAAGTCCATCGGCACGTCCGCCGAGGCGCCCAGCATCTGCACGATCGACCGGTGGTGCTGCTGCGCCAGCACTTCGGTCGGGGCCAGCATCACGGCCTGCCCGCCGGCGTCCACCACCGCGAGCATGGCGCGCAGCGCGACCATAGTCTTGCCCGAACCCACGTCGCCCTGCAGCAGCCGGTGCATCGGGTGTGAGGAGGCCAGGTCCTGCGCGATCTCCACGCCGACCTGGACCTGGCCGGCGGTCAGGGTGAAGGGCAGGGCCGCGTCGAAGGCGTCGAGCAGGCCCCCGGCGACGCGCGGGCGCGGCACGGCCGGCAGCGCCTTCAGCGCCTCGCGCCGCTGCGCCAGCACGACCTGCATCGGCAGCGCCTCGTCCCACTTCAGCCGCTTGCGGGCGACCGCGATCTCCGGCCAGTCGTCGGGGCGGTGGATCTTGCGGAACGCCTCGGTCAGCGGGAGCAGGCCGCGCCGGGCCCGGACCGGGCGGGGCAGCGGGTCGTCCGCCAGATCGGCGTCGAGCTGGTCCAGGACCATCCCGACGCAGCGTGCGATCATCCGCGGCGACAGGCCGCTGGTCGTGGGATAGATGGGCAGCAGTTCGCCGGCCCAGCTGTCCACGTCGGTGTCCTCGGAATCCGGGTCCAGCTTCTCGAACTCCGGGTTGGTCAGCTGGATCTTGCCGTGGTACTCGCCGACCTTGCCGGCGAACATGCCGAGCATGCCGGGCTTGAGCGCGTTGGCCGCGCGCGGGTTGAAGAACGTGATCTCCACCGGCACGTCGGCGGCGTCCCGCACCTCGACCGTCATCATCTGGCCGCGCCGGGCCGCCATCGGGCGCCGACTGACCTTGGTGACCTGCGCGATGATCGTGGCCTCGCTGCCCGGCTCCAGCTCGGAGAGCTCGGTCAGCTGGCCGCGCTTGACGTACCTGCGCGGATAGTGGCGCAGCAGATCGCCGACCGTCTCCAGGTTGAGTTTGGTGCGCAGCACCTTGGCGGTGCGGTCGCCCACGGCCTTGTGCAGGGGCTCCTCCAAGCGGATGCCCATTCGGACACCTCCCGGACTACTCGACGCCGATCAGGAGCGGGTAGCCGGTCTGCCCGCCCTCGTACACCACCACGTCCACGACCGGATGCCGGGCGCGCACCCGGTCGGTCACGGTCTCGGGCACGCCGAGCTCGGCGTCGTCACCGACCACCAAGGTCACCATCTCACCACCCGCCGACAGCATCCGCTCCAGCACGGCCTCGGCCGCGGCGACCTGGTCGTCCTCGATCAGCGCGACATCGTTCTCGACGTGCCCGAGCACCTGCCCGGGCCGGCACACGCCAGCCATGGTCCAGGCCTCGGTGGCGGCCACCTCGATGGCCCCGTACCGGGTGGCGCCGGCCGCCGCGGTCATGGCCACCACGTCGGCGTCGAAGCGCCGGGACGGCTCGTGCACCGCCAGCGCCGCGATCCCCTGCACGGTCACCTTCGCCGGCACCGCCGCGACCCGCATCGACGGCTGCCCGGCGGACAGCCGCTCGGCCACGGCGGCGGCGACCGCGGTGGTCTCCGCGTCGTTGGACAGCAGCACCACCTCCGAGGCCCGGGTGGCGGCCACGGCCCGCTCGAAGTCGGCGGCGCTCGGCGGCCGGCCGGGCTCGGCCCGCAGCACGTGCGCCCCGGCCGACTCCAGGAGCCCGGCGATACCGTCGCCGTAGGCCACGGCGACCACGGCCCGGGTCGGGCGCACGGTGGTCGGACGCACGGCCGGCACCGCCGGGGCGCCCGAGCCGGCCGAGCCGGCCGAGCCGGCCGGGAGCGACGGCGGCTCGGCGTGCGACGCGGCCTGGGAGGCCAGGTGGGTGATCTGGATGTCGCGCGGACGCCCGGCGGCGATCCCGGCCTCCAGCGCGGCGCCGGCGTCGTCGACGTGCACGTGGACCCGCCACAGCCCGTCGCCGCCGACCACCACCAGGCTGTCGCCGCCGCCGCGCGCGCAGAACTCGTCGAGCTCGCGCCGCAGCTCGGCGATCGCGGTGTCGGTGGCCTCCACCAGGTAGATGACCTCGAACTCGGGGTCGGTCCGGGCCGGGGCGAGGGCGCGCCCGACGGCCGGGGCGGCGGCCAGCCGCCGCTGCCGGAAGGCGCCGCGCGGGTCCAGGCCGCCGGTGTAGGCCGCGAGGGTGTCCAGAAGCACTACCAGGCCGAGCCCGCCGGCGTCGACCACGCCGGCCTGGCGCAGGACGTCGAGCTGGTCGGGGGTGCGGGCCAGCGCCTCGCGGGCGCCGGCCGCCGTGGCCTGCGCGACGTAGGCCAGGGAGTCGTTCGCGGTGAGCTGCGCGGAAGCGGCGGTCAGCTCCCCGATCGCCACCACCGCCGCCGAAGCGGACTGGGCCGCCGCCGCGGCCACCGACAGGATCGTCCCGGGCGCGGGCCGCGCCACCGCGTCGTACGCCGATTCGGCCCCCGCCGCGAGCCCCGCGGCCAGCGCCGCACCGTCGACGGCGGAGCCGGTGTAGCGGGCTCCGGCAGCGCCGCGCAGCAACTGGCTGAGGATCACGCCCGAGTTGCCCCGGGCGCCGAGCAGGGCGCCGTGTGCCAGGGCCTGCAGCGCCTCCGGGACCGAGGGCGCGGGGCCCGAGGCGGCCAGGCGGTCGTCAAGCGCGCGGCACGCGGCCTCGAACGTGAGGTACATGTTGGTGCCGGTGTCGGAGTCGGCGATGGGGAAGACGTTCAGCGCGTCGATCTCCTCGCGGTGCCGGCCCAGCACCGCCAGCGCCGCCCCGGCCCAGCGGCGCAGCGCCCCGGCGTCGACGGGGGACGCGTCGGGGGTGGCGTCGGGGGTGGCGTCGGGGGTGGCGTCCGCGCGCGAAGGCGGCACGGCGGCGCTCGCGGCGGATCCGGGGACGCTGGGGGGCATGGCCGCCAGGGTACCGCTGCCACCCGTGAGGGCCGGCGCACGCGAGGTCGGGCGCCGCGTCCCGGACCCTGAAGGTCGCGCGCTGAGCGTGTGCTTCGGCGGAGGCGCACTGTGCCTTCGGGAAGCGCCTTCGGGAAGGCAAAGTGGTGGTAAAAGCCGCACGCCGTGACGACTTGAGAAACCGCAGGTCAGCCCCACCGGGGCGGACCTGCGGTTTTTCGTGTTCAGAAAACGGTAAGGCTCTCGACCCGCGACTGTGTCGGTACCGCATGTCACGATGGAGTGCATGACCCATCTCACGGTGGAAGGTGCTCTGGAGTACATCTCGGGCATCTGTTTCAAGACCGGTCCGCCGAGCCGCGTCGGGGTGGAACTGGAATGGTTCCCCCGGGACGCATGCCGTCCGGAGCACCTGCCGGAGCGTGACCGTCTCCTGCGTGCCTTCGCGGACGCGGCGGAGCAGCCGTTGTCCGGCTCTCTCACGATGGAACCCGGCGGCCAGTGGGAACTCAGCTCCTCCCCCGCCGACACGGTCCGCGATCTGATCGCCGCCACGGACCGTGACCTGACTCTTTTACGGCGATCGGCTGCGGAGGCAGGCTTAGAGCTCGTCGGCATGGGCCGCGAGCACGGCCACCCCCCGAGTCGCGTCATCGACCATCCCCGCTACGTCGCGATGGAGCACTTCTTCGACCGCGACAACGGCTCCGGCCGCGTCATGATGTGCTCGACGGCCTCGATCCAGGTGAACCTGGACGCCGGCACCGAGCACGACGGTCCGGAGGGTTTCCGCCGCCGCTGGCTGCTGGCGCACCAGCTCACCCCGGTCCTGACCGCCGTCTTCTGCCGGACCGACCGGCCGGCGGTGTGGGCCGCGATCGACCCCGGGCGCACCGCCGCCCCACCCCTGGAATCCCCCGACCTGCGTCTGGCGTACGCGCAGTACGCGCTGGACGCCAAGCTGATGTGCGTCCAGCGCCCGGACGGCGCGCCCTGGACCGCGCCGCCGGGGCTCACCTTCCGGGAGTGGATCAAGACCGGTGCGCTGGAACCCGGCGAGGACCGCGCCCCCACCCTGGACGACCTCGCCTACCACCTGACCACCCTCTTCCCGCCGGTCCGGCCGCGCGGGCACCTGGAGTTCCGGGTGCTCGACGCGCTGCCCGGCGATCTGTGGCGCGTGCCGACGGCACTGCTCACAGCCCTGTTCCACGACGCCCGGGCGGCGGACGACGCCCAGGCCGCCCTCGAACTGACCCCGATCCGGAAAGCCGCCGCGGCCTGCTTCGACGCCGCTCTGTCCGCCCTGGAGCGGATGGACGTGCCCGCCGAGCTGACTGCCGAAGTCGCGCGCTACGCCGAGGAGGACCTCCCATGACAGTGCCCATAGACCACACCAGCTCACCAGCCGGCGCGGCCGACCTGACCGAGCGCATAGCCCGCAGCCTGGAGCGCGCCCGCGAGCGCACCCAGGGCCTGACCGGACCGGTCGACGAGCCCGACCTGATCCGCCAGCACTCCCCGTTGATGTCGCCCCTGGTCTGGGACCTGGCGCACATCGGCAACCAGGAAGAGCTGTGGCTGCTGCGCAATCTCGGCGGCCGCGAGCCGATGCACCCCGAGATCGACCCGCTGTACGACGCCTTCGAGCATCCGCGCGCCGAGCGCCCCACCCTCCCGCTGCTGCCCCCGGACGAAGCCCGCCGCTACGTCCACGAGGTCCGCGGCCGGGTGATGGACCTGCTGGAGCAGCCGCGTTGGGGTGACGCGGAACTGAGCCAGGGCGGCTTCGCCTTCGGCATGATCGCGCAGCACGAGCAGCAGCACGACGAGACCATGCTCATCACGCACCAGCTGCGGACCGGCGAGCCGGTCCTGCACCGCCCCGCGCCTCCCGCACCGCCGGCCGACGCGCCCGCGCTGCCCGCGGAGGTCTTCGTCCCGGCCGGGCCGTTCACCATGGGCACCTCGACCGAGGCCTGGGCCCTGGACAACGAGCGGCCGGCGCACGAGGTCGACGTCGCAGGGTTCTGGCTCGACACCACGCCGGTCACCAACGGCGCGTACCTGGAGTTCATCGCCGACGGCGGCTACGACGACCCCCGCTGGTGGTCGGAGGCCGGCTGGGCGCACCGGCAGAAGGCGAGCCTGGTCGCCCCGCTTTACTGGACGCGCGAGGGCGAGCAGTGGCTGCGCCGGCGCTTCGGCATCGTCGAGCCGGTGCCGGCCGAGGAGCCGGTCGTCCACGTCACCTACTACGAGGCCGAGGCCTACGCGGCCTGGAAGGGCCGGCGCCTGCCGACCGAGGCCGAGTGGGAGAAGGCCGCGCGGTACGACCCGATCAGCGGCCGGTCGCGGCGCTATCCGTGGGGCGATGAGGATCCCTTGCCCCAGCACGCGAATCTCGGCCAGTCCTACCTCCAGCCCTCGGCCGCGGGCTCCTATCCGGACGGCGAGGCGCCGTGCGGGGCGCGGCAGCTGATCGGCGACGTCTGGGAGTGGGTGTCGTCGGACTTCCTGCCCTACCCCGGCTTCGTCGCGTGGCCGTACCGGGAGTACTCGGAGGTCTTCTTCGGCCCGGAGTACAAGGTGCTGCGCGGCGGCTCGTTCGCCGTCGACCCCGTGGCGTGCCGGGGTACCTTCCGGAACTGGGACTACCCCATCCGGCGGCAGATCTTCTCCGGCTTCCGGACGGCGCGGGACGGGGTGCTCTGATGTGCCGGCACCTGGCCTATCTGGGGCCGCGAAAATCGTTGCGCGAGTTACTGATCGACCCGCCGCACTCCCTGTACCGGCAGAGCTGGGAGCCGGCTCGGCAGAGGCACGGCGTGGTGAACGCCGACGGGTTCGGCGTCGGCTGGTTCGCCGAAGGGGACCCGGTCCCGGCGCGGTACCGGCGGGCCGGTCCGATCTGGGCCGACCCCTCGTTCCCGGACGTCGCCCGAGTGACGCGCAGCGGTGCGGTGCTGGCGGCCGTCCGCGACGCCACGACCGGCTCGGCCACCGGCACCGAGGCCGCCGCGCCGTATCAGGGCGCAGGCTGGCTGTTCAGCCACAACGGATCGATCGGCGGCTACCCGAGCTCGGTGGCGAAGCTCGCCGAGATCGTGCCCGCCGCCGACTTGCTGGCCCTGGAATCGCGGACGGACTCGGCGTTCGTCTGGGCCCTGATCCAGGCCCGGGTCCGCGAGGGCGCCGCGATGCGCGAGGCGGTCGCCTCGGTGGTCGCCGACGTCGCCGCGGTCGCCGAGGCCCGGCTGAACCTCTTGCTGATGAACGAGACCACGATCGTCGCCTCAGTCTTCGGCGACACCCTCAGCGCCCGGACCGGCGACGGCTTCACGGTCGTCGCCTCGGAGCCGGACGACGACTCGCCTGACTGGGCCGATGTCGGCGAGGGGGTCCACACGTGGAGCGCGGAAGGCCGGAAGGGATCCGAGGAAAGGTCAGTGGGACGATGAGCGGTATAGAGATCGAGCGGCACCTGCCGGAGGACTTCTTCGCGGCGGCGCTGCGGGACGACGTTCTCAAAGGCCTGACGGACGAGCCGAAATGGCTGCCGCCCAAGTGGTTCTACGACGCGCGCGGCAGCGAGCTGTTCGAGGAGATCACCCGGCTGCCGGAGTACTACCCGACGCGCGCCGAGCGGGAGATCCTGGCGGCCCGCGCGGCCGAGATCGCCGACGTGACACGCGCCGAGACGCTGGCGGAGCTCGGTTCGGGCTCGTCGACCAAGACGACGCTGCTGTTGGACGCCCTGCGCGACGTCGGCACGCTGCGCCGGTACGACCCGATCGACGTCAGCGAGGCCGCGCTGCTGGCGTCCGGCGAGCAACTACAGCAGCGCTACCCGGACCTGACCATCCACGCGGTCGTCACCGACTTCGAGGAACGGCTGGCGATCCCGGAATCGGCGGGCCCGCGGCTGGTGGTCTTCCTCGGCGGAACGATCGGCAACCTGCTGCCCGAGGAGCGCTCGGTGTTCCTTTCCCGGCTGCGCGCCGGACTTCGGCCCGGCGAGTGGCTCCTGCTCGGCACCGACTTGGTGAAGGACCCTGAGACGCTGGTCGCGGCCTACGACGACGCGGCCGGCGTGACGGCGGAGTTCAACAAGAACGTGCTGACCGTCGTGGACCGCGAACTGGACGCCGACTTCGATCCGGACGACTTCGACCACGTGGCGCTGTGGAACGCGGAGGCGGAGTGGATCGAGATGCGGCTCCGGGCCCGGCGAGACCTGTCGGTCCGACTCAAGGAGCTGGATCTGGGGGTGTCGTTCGAGCGCGGCGAGGAGCTGCGAACCGAGATCTCGGCGAAGTTCCGCCGCGAGGGCGTGGCGCGCGAACTCGGCGCGGCCGGGTTCGCGGTGCGGCGGTGGTGGACCGATGAGCTCGGGCGGTTCGGGCTTTCGCTGGCCGAGGCGGTCTGAGGGCTGAGGCTGGCTAAGGGCTGATGTCGTCCGGGGAACGGGATGCGGATCCCGTTCCCCGGACGGCCACGGTGTGCGCCCCGGGTCAGTGCAGGTGGACCAGCTGGGGTCGCCGCCGCGGGACTGAAGGGCGCGCGGCTGAGTGCTACCGCCAGCGCCAGCCGTGGTCCACCGGCCCGATGCCGGTGCCGAGCGGGAAGCCGGCCGCGATGCCGCCGGTGACGTACTCCTTCGCGGCGTGGACCGCGGCTGGGACGTCGTCGCCGAGGGCCAGGCGGGAGGCGATGGCGCTGGCGAGTGTGCAGCCGGTGCCGTGGGTGTGGCGGTTGTCGTGGCGCGGGGCGCGCAGCCAGTGCTCCTCGCCGTCCGGGCCGACCAGGAGGTCCACCGATTGCGGGTGGTCGCTCAGGTGGCCGCCCTTGACCAGTACCCAGCGCGGGCCGAGGTCGGCCAGGGCTCGGGCGGCGGCCGCCATCTCCGGCTCGGCCACCACGTCCAGGCCGGTGAGCAGGCGGACCTCGTCGAGGTTCGGGGTGACGACCGTGGCGTGCGGCAGCAGTTCGCGCCGCAGGGCGTCGAGGGCCTCCGGGGCCAGGAGCGGGTCGCCGTGCTTGGACACGCTCACCGGGTCGACGACCACCGGGACCGCCGGGTCCAGCGTGCCGATCAGCCGGGCGACCGTCGAGGTCAGCTCCGGCGAGGCCAGCATTCCGGTCTTCACCGCGTCCACGCCGATGTCGTCCACGACGGACCGGAACTGGCGTTCCACCGCCTCGATCGGCAGTGCCCAGAAGTCCTGGACGCCGACCGAGTTCTGCGCCGTGACCGCGGTGAGGACGGACATGCCGTGCACGCCGTGCGCCAGCATCGTCTTCAGGTCGGCCTGGATGCCCGCGCCGCCGCCGGAGTCGCTGCCGGCGATGGTGAGCACGCGGGGCGGGGCGCTGGAAGCGGAACCTGCGGGGGCACCGGGGGCTGCGGACATGGTGATCAGCATACGAGCCGCGGGGGTGAGGTCTCCGGGCGCCTCACGCTCGGTCAGGCTCGGTCAGACCCGGAAGTCGAGCATGTAGAAGACCTTGTCGTAGCGCCGCTCCCCGACCGCGACGAACCCCGGGAGGCGGCCGTACTCGCGGAAGCCGAGTGTGCGGTACAGGTGCAGCGCGTTCGCGTTGTCGCCGCGGGCGTCGAGGGTCAGGACCTCGATGCCGGCCGCACGCGCGCTGTCCACCAACGCGGCGGTGAGCAGGCGGCCGACTCCCATGCCCTGCGCGTCGGAGGCGATGGCGAGCTTTTCCAGATCCGCGTTCGGACGATGCGTGGGCCGCTCGTAGCGCAGCCAGTAGCCGAGGCCCAGCAAGCGGTCGCCGGAGTACGCCAACCGCAGCGCGGCGTCGCCGGCGCGCGAAGCAGCGCTCACCTTCGCCAGGAGCTCGGCGACCGCAGGCTTCGACGGCGGCTCCACCCAACCGAGCGCGGCGCCGCCGGCGACCAGGTCGGCGAGGATGCCCTGCGCGGCGTCAACCACATCCTCAGCGACCACACCCTCATCGACCGCGACACCATCGCGGATCTGCACAGCATCGTTCACGCCATCGCCCAAGCCGCCGGGCTGAACTTCTGCGTCAGCTCCACCAAGGCCTTCAACGGCGCCGCCGCCGGCCCGATCCCGTCCCGCCACCGCGCCTCGATGGTCAGCGGCGCCAGGCCCTGCTTCAGATCCAGCATCACCAGGTCCCCGGACTCCAGTTCGGCCGCGACCGAGAATCTCGGAAGCAGCGCAGCGCCGCGGCCGTTCACCGTCAGGCGCCGCAGCGCGTTCAGCGAGCCGGTGATCATCGCGATCTTCAGCGACGGGCCGAGGTCGCGTCCGCTCTCGTCGAAGAGCTGCCGGTAGATGCAGCCGATCTCGGTCACCATGAACTCGGTGGCGCGGACGTCGTCCAGCGTCAGCGGGTGCACGCTCGCCAGCGGATGCGAGGGCGCCGTCACCAGCACCACGCGGTCGGTGCCGACCACCGCCGTCGGGCCGTCGTAGGCCGGGCCGCTGTCCAGCGTGAACACGGCGTCCAGGCGGCCTTCCTGCAGCTCCTCCATCAGCCGGGTGCGGCTGGTGACGGTGACCGTGACGTCCGCGGTCTCCGGGCCCGCGGCCCCGTGGTCGAAGGCGGTCAGCATCTCGGGCAGCCACTCGTCGGCCAGCGACTGCAACGCCCCGATGCGCAGCAGCGGACGCTTCCCGGAGACAGTGCGCCGCATCTCGCCGTCCAGGTCCAGCATCCGGCGCGCGTACGGCAGCAGGCGCTGCCCGGCCTCGGTGGGGACCGTGCCGATGCTCGTCCGGTTCAGGACCGGCGTGCCGAGGTCCCGCTCCAGGGTCCGCAACTGGTCGCTGACGCTGCTCTGCGCGTAGCCGAGCTGCTCGGCGGCCGCGGAGATGCCGCCGGCGTCCACGACCGCGAGGAACGCGCGCAACTGTCGGGTGTCCATGCCACCATCCTGCCATCGGCTTCTCCGATAGGGGCGGTCCGCAGGGTACGGTGCGTGCGAAGCCCGGGGCCGCGCGCCGGATCCCCCGGAGCCTTTGAACAGAACGCCGTCGCTGGACTGAAACTTCCATTCCCAAGGAGACATGGTGGCTCGCTTCGCCGTCGAATACGTCTACACCGCGGACACCGCCAAGCGGGACGAGATCCGCCCCGCGCACCGCGCCTTCCTGGCGGAGGCCCAGGGCCGCGGGGAGCTGCTGGTGTCCGGGCCGTGGGCCAACAACACCGGCGCGCTGCTGATCTTCGAGGTCGAGGACGAGCCGGCGCTGAAGGCCCTGCTGGAGCACGACCCGTTCGCCGAGGCCGACCTGGTCAGCCGGGTGCGGATCAACGAGTTCAACCCGGTGCTGGGGAGTTGGCTGGCCGGCTGAGGCAGCGCCGCCGCCGGCCGGACCGACGTCAGATCCGGAACAGGATCCGGTCCCGCTGAGCACGGATCGGGTCCAGGAAGCGGGACCGCACCTCGTGGTGGCCGGGGTCCGCGACCCAGGCCCGGTATGCCTCCTCGTCGTCGAAGTCGGCGATCACCGCGGCGTCCATCGCGTCGTCCGTCAGGCGGACGTCGCGATGGAACTCGAAGTGGCGCCGCCGCTCGAACGGCAGGTCCCCGAGAGCCTTGCCGAAGGCCTCGATCTGTTCGTCGGTGGCTTCGGGCGTGAATTTGATGAGCAATATGCTTCTGATCACGCTCCGATCTTCGCGCAGGCTCCGCTGATCCCGCCATCGGAGTCCCCGATGGGGCGATCGGAAAGTCGGCCTGTCGGGGCGGGCGGGGCCGAGGCGATCCTCGGGTCATGGCACTGACCGACGACGCCGCACCGAAGACCACCGTTCCCGCCCCCGCCCCCAGCGCCGCGCCCACCGGCCGGACCAAGGCCGCCTTCGCCGGCATCGTGGCCGGCAACTTCATGGTCCTGCTCGACGCGACCATACTGAACGTCGCCCTCCCCGACCTGAAGGCGAACCTGCACGCCTCGGCCTCGGCGCTGCCGTGGACCGTGGACGCGTACACCGTCGTGTTCGCCGGGCTGATGCTGGCCTCCGGCGCGATCGCCGACCGGTTCGGCGCCCGCCGCGTGTACCAGAGCGCAGTCGCCCTGTTCGGATTGATATCGCTGCTGTCCGCGGCCGCGCCGAGCGTCGGCGGCCTGATCGCCGGCCGCGCGCTGCTCGGTGCGGCGGCGGCAGGCATGGTCCCGGCCTCGCTGGCGCTGCTCGCCGGCCTCTACCCCGACGCCAAGGAACGGATGAAGGCCGTCGGCGCGTGGGCCGCGCTGTCCGGGATCGGGCTGGCCGTCGGGCCGGTGCTCGGCGGCGCGCTGGTCGCGGCCGGCGGCTGGCGCCTGGTGTTCGTCGTGAACCCGCCGCTGGCGCTGGTCTCGTGGTTCCTGGTGCGCGGCCTGTCCTCGAACCGGTCCGAGCAGCGCAAGAAGTTCGACGTCCCCGGCCTGGTCCTGTTCACCGTCGCGCTCAGCGCCCTGACCTACGGCCTGGTGGACGCCGGCACCGAGGGCTGGGGCACGCCGGCCGCGCTGATCGCGCTGGCGGTCGCGGTGCTGGCGACGGTCGCGGTGGCCCTCGTCGAGCGCCGGGCCGAGACACCGGTGCTGCCGCCAGAGCTGCTCCGCCTGGGTCGGGTCCGCAACAACCTGGTGACCGCGGTCGCCGCGAACTACATCTTCTACGGCCTGCTGTACTCGGTCACGCTGTGGCTGGAGGAGACGCGGCACATGAGTGCGGCCATGACCGGCATCGCGTTCCTGCCGATGATGGTCCCGCTGTGCTTCCTGCCGTTCGCGACCAGCCGGCTGGCCCACCGCTTCGGCGCCCGCCCGATGGTGATGGTGGCGATGGCGGTGAACGTCGCGGTCGGCGCGGTCCTGTACACGGTCGGACCGCACACCTCACTGGCCGTGGTGACCGTCGCGCAGGTCCTGATGGCGATCGCCACCACGATGACCATCCCCTCGATCACCGCCGACATGGCCGTCGCCACGCCGCGCGCGCTCGCCGCGACCGGCCAGGGCGCCCTGAACGCGGCCCGGCAGACCGGCAGCGCGCTGGGGGTGGCGATCCTCGGCACGCTGTCCGGGATGCACGCCGCCGGGATCGCGATGGCCGTCGGCGCGCTGGTCACGCTGGTGCTGACCGGGCTGACGCGGCGCGGCGCCTGATCCGGAGGCCGGGTGCCTGGTGCTTGGTGCCGGGTGCTTGGTGCCGGGCGCTTGGTGCCGGGCGCCGAGGTGCGGTTTGCCCGGCGGGCGGCGCCGGTCCCACGGGGGGATCGGCGCCGCTCCCGTTACGCCGAATGGCCGAAGTGGCTGAAGCCGCCGGGACCCTCCCAGGGCTTGCCGTCCACGGTCACGGCCGCGGCGCCCTCGTACACGGTGCCGATCGGACGCCAGCCCTCGGGAACCTCGGCGGCGAAGGTCGCGACCAGCGCATGATCTTCGCCGCCGGTCAGGATCTGGTCCAGGCGCGGGCCCGGCGTGGCGGACAACAGAGTGCTGTCGACGTCGACCGCGACCCCGCTGGCCACGGCGAGATGCTTCAGGTCGGCCAGCAGACCGTCGCTCACGTCCAGCATCGCCGTGGCACCGGCCCGCGCGGCTTGCGGACCGGCGGCGTACGGCGGACTCGGGCGGCGATGCGCGATCAGATAATCACCAGGCTGCGGCGCCGCCGAGGTCGCGAACCCCGCCCCGGTCCCGCCACCCGCCGCTTGCGCCGCGCCATCACCCGCTTCACCGTGCGGATCCTGCCCGGACAGCAGCAATTCCAGCCCCGCCGCCGACCACCCGAGCCGTCCGGCCACGGCCACCGTGTCGCCCGGCCGCGCGCCGGAGCGCAGCACCGGCGCCCGGCCCTCCAGGGTGCCGAGCACCGTCACCGAGATGGTGATCACGTCGCCGCGCACCATGTCGCCGCCGGCCACGATCGCCCCGAGCGGGGCGCACTCCCCCGCCACGCCCTCGGCGAACTCCTCGACCCAGGCCACCGGCAGGTCGCCGGGCAGCACCATGGACAGCAGCAGCGAGGTCGGGACGCCGCCCATCGCGGCGATGTCGCTGAAGTTCTGGGCCGCGGCCTTGTGCCCGACGTCACGCGGGCTGGACCAGTCGCGACGGAAGTGGCGGCCCTCCAGCAGCACGTCGGTGCTGATCGCCAGGCGGCCGTCCGGCGCGGCGAGCACCGCGGCGTCGTCGCCGGACGGCACCAGGGTGTCGGGGCTGGTCAGGGGCAGGCGCGCCTGGACGCGGGCGATGAGCCCGAACTCGCCTACGTCGTCGATGGTCTCCACGCCGGTACCGTAACCCGGCCCGGTCCGGCACTACTCGTTCGGGTGAACCGTGGCGGTCCGCCCAACGGGCATGGACTCCCGGAATGTGGGAACCGCAGGCTAAGGTGGCGTTTCCGACAGTAGGAGGACACGTGGTTCAAGCGTACATCCTGGTCCAGACCGAGGTGGGGAAGGCGGGCGCCGTGGCGCAGGCGATCGCCGAACTCGAGAGCGGCATCACCACCGCCGAAGACGTGACCGGGCCCTACGACGTCATCGTTCGCGCCGAGGCCGCGACCATGGACGAGCTCGGCCGGCTGGTGATCGCCAAGATCCAGGTCATCGAAGGCATCACGCGCACACTGACCTGCCCCATCGTGCACTTCGAGTGATGTGGTAGACCAATCTTCCGTGTCGGTGACTGCGGGAGATTCCAAGAATCCATACTCGGGGACCAGGTGGATACCGGCCGCGGCTGTAGCGACAGCCGCGGTTTTGGCGTGCGTGGGGGCGGTGTGGGGCTACCACGTCGGCCACACCGGCGCCGTCGGCGTCGAGCTGCCGGAGACCTCCGACCCGGCCGTCCTCACCACCTGCGCGAACCTCGTCAAGGCCCTGCCGTCGGACTTGGAGGGCAAGCACCGGCGTGGCGCGGTCGGTACCGACGGCCACGTCCGGCAGCGCGCCGCGGTCTGGGGCTCCCCGACCACCGTGCTGCGCTGCGGCGTCGCCGAACCGGCCGCGGTCGTGGTCGGCGGCCCGGACTACACCCCGCTGTCCAACCAGTACGCGAGCATGGGTGACGACACCTCGCAGGTCAACTGGCTGATCCAGGACAACGGCACGGACAGCGTCACCTACACCACCACCGACCGCGCCGTGTACATCGAGGTCACAGTCCCCTACGACGGCGCCGCCCAGAAGCAGAACGCGTCGAACGCGCTGGTGGACCTGGCCCCGCTGATCGTGAAGACCGTGCCGACCAGGGCCGGGCAGTTCGTCAGCGACCAGATCCAGTAACCGCTCGGCAAGGTCAGCGCGATCAGCGCAGCCCGGTCGGCCGGCGTAGCGCCGTGTCGATCAGCCGGGCGATCAGCTCCGGGTACGACAGCCCGGCCGCCTGCCACATCTGCGGGAACATCGACGTCGGGGTGAACCCCGGCATGGTGTTGATCTCGTTGACGATGAACCGGCCCGGGCCGCCGTCGGCCGACTCCTGGTAGAAGAAGTCGACGCGGGCCAGCCCCTCGCAGCCCAGCGTCTCGAAGACGCCGACGGCCTGCTCCCGGATGTCCGCGATCTCCTCGTCGCTCAGCCGCGCCGGGATGTCGGCCTCGGTGGTGCCGTCCAGGTACTTCGCCTCGAAGTCGTAGAACGCGTGCGACCCGGTGACCCGCAGCTCGGCGGGCATCGAGGCCTCGGCCGGGGCCAGCGGATCGGTCGCCTCCAGCACCCCGCACTCGATCTCGCGGCCCGCGATCGCGGCCTCCACCAGGACCTTGGGGTCGTGCCGCCGAGCGGTGTCGATCGCCTGGTCCAGCTCCTCGGGCCGGTCGACCTTGGTGATGCCCATCGAGGAGCCGGCGCGGGCCGGCTTGACGAACACCGGGTATCCGAGCTCTTCCACGGCCAGCCGCACCGCGGACCGGCCCTCCTCGGCGGCCCAGTCCCGGGGCCGCACGACCTCGTACGGGCCGACCTCGAACCCGGCCTGGGCCAGCAGCCGCTTCATGAACTCCTTGTCCATGGAGACCGCGGAGGCCAGCACGCCGGAGCCGACGTAGGGGATGCCGGCGAGCTCCAGCAGGCCCTGCAGCGTGCCGTCCTCACCGTAGGGGCCGTGCAGCAGCGGCAGCACCACGTCCACCTCGCCGAGCGACTTCGGCACCGCGCCGGGCTCGTGCACGGTCAGCTCGCGCGCGGTCGGATCCCCGGCCAGAGTGACCAGGTTCGCGCGCTCGGCCGAGGCGGGCTGCCCGATCTCCGGCAGCCGGCCGTCGGAGATGGCCAGGTTCAGGCCGCCGCCGTCCGGCAGCTCGGCCAGCACCCAGCGGCCGTCGGCGGCGATGCCGATCGGCAGGATCTCGTAGCGCTGGGGGTCGGGCCCGTTGCGCAGGGCGTCCAGCACGGAACCGGCGGTGACGCAGGAGATGGCGTGCTCACTGGAGCGCCCGCCGAACACGACGGCCACCCGGATCCGCTTCTGATCGCTCATGGGACTGACCCTACCGAAGTCGGCGTAGGGTCCGGTGCATGATCAAGCGGGGTCGGAATCCGGCGGGTTACGACGATTCGGCTCGTCACGAAGCCCCGCGGCGTATCCCCGGCTGGTTGGCGCGGGCGCTCCCGGACACCGGGCCGCAGCGCGCGCTGGTGATGTCGAGCTTCGTGAACCGGGTCGGCACCGGCATGTTCCTGGCCACCTCGGCGCTGTATTTCACGGTGATCGTGGGCATCCCGGCACGCCAGGTCGGCACCGGCCTGAGCCTGGCCGGACTGGCCGCGCTGCTGGGCTCGGTGCCCGCCGGGACGCTCGCCGACCGGGTCGGGCCGCGCACCGTCCAGCTGGTGACGCTCGCGGTGCAGACGGTCACGATGGCGCTGTTCGTGGTCGTGCATTCGTGGTGGGCGTTCACTGTCGTCGCGGCCTTCGACTACGTCGCCGACGCGGCGAACAACGCGGCGCGCGGGGCGATGATAGGCCGGGTCGGGGGCGAGCGCCCGGCGCTGTTCCGGGCGAAGCTGCGGACGTTCGTGAGCGTCGCGGTGGTGGCCGGGACGCTGCTCGCGGCAGTCGCGATCCAGATCGGGACGCGTGGGGCCTATGTCACGGTGATTCTGGTGAACGCGGTGTCGTATGTGGTCTGCGCACTGTTGCTGTTGCGTGTCCCGAACTTCACACCGCTGCCGCGTCCCGAGGGAGCGCGGCGGTTCGCGGCACTTGCGGACCGGCCCTACGCGATGTTCGCGGTTCTCAATGGTCTGATCAACCTGCAAGCGGTGGTGGTGACGCTGCTGATCCCGCTGTGGATAGCGTCGCGGACGCACATCCCGCACTGGGCCGCCGCCGCGGTGTTCGGGCTGAACTTCGTGCTGGGGACGGCGCTGATGCAGCCGGTCGGGCGCCGCATCGAGACGACCGAGCAGGGCGGGAAGGCGTTGCGCGTCGCGGGTGTCGCGATCGGTGTGGGGTGCGCGGTCCTGGCCGGCAGCGGTTCGGGGCCGCGGTGGGCCGAGACGCTGGTGTTGTTCGCCGGGGCGGCGGTGCTCTGCGCGGCCGGGGTGTGGGTGACCGCCGCCGGGTTCTCGTTGAGCTTCGGTCTGGCTCCGGCTCACGCGCAGGGTCAGTACCAAGGACTCACGCTGCTCGGGCTCGACGCCGCCGGCGCGGTGGGGCCGGCGTTGTTGACGGCGTTGGTGCTGGGACTCGGCGGGCCGGGGTGGATCGTGCTCGCCGGGGGATTCGCGGCGGCCGGGTTGGCGGGGCTGGTGGTCACGCGGTGGGCCGAACGGACCCGGCCCACGGACATCACGATCGGCGACGCCGCACCGGAACCCGCATAGCGCTTAGTGCCCCGTGCCCAGCGCCTAGTGCCCGTGGCGCTCCGGCTTCACGGGCCGCGTCATCAGTTCCTTGAGCATCTCCGCCGGCGCCCGGCCGTCGTGCACGATCGCCACCACCGTCTCGGCGATCGGCATCTCCACGCCGTGCCGGTCCGCCAGCTCCAGCACCGCCTCGCAGGACTTCACGCCCTCGGCGGTCTGCTTCACCTCCGCCTGGGCCTGCTCCAGCGTCAGCCCGCGCCCGAGGTGCACGCCGAAGCTGCGGTTGCGGGACAACGGCGAGGCGCAGGTGGCCACCAGGTCGCCGAGCCCGGCCAGCCCCGAGAACGTGTAGGGATCGGCGCCCAGCGCCGCACCGAGCCGCGCGGTCTCGGCCAGTCCGCGGGTGATGATGGTGGCCTTGGTGTTGTCGCCGAAGCCCATGCCGTCGGCGATGCCGACCGCCAGGCCGATGACGTTCTTCACCACGCCGCCGAGTTCCACGCCGGTCACGTCGCTGGCGGTGTAGGTGCGGAAGTAGGGGCCGTTCGTGGCGGCCTGCAGGCGCAACGCCACGTCCTCGTCGCGGCTGGCCACCACCGAGGCGGCGGGCTGGCGGCGGGCGATCTCCGGGGAGAGGTTGGGGCCGGAAAGGACCGCGACGCGTTCGCGGCCGAAGCCGGTCAGCTCGCGGATCACCTCGGTCATGCGCTTGGCGGTGCCGACTTCCAGGCCCTTCATCAGCGACACCAGGACGGTGTCCGGGCCGATGAGGTCCTTCCAGGCCGTGAGGTTCGCGCGCAGCGTCTGGGCCGGGACGCTGAGGTACGCGAACTCCGCGCCGGCCAACGCCTCGGCGGCGTCGGTGGTGGCGCGGACCGCGTCGGGGAGGCGGACGCCGGGGAAGTACTCGGCGTTCTCGTGGTCGGCGTTGATCGCGGCGATCTGCGCCTCGCGGCGTCCGACCATCACGACCTCGTTGCCGGCGTCGGCCAGGACGATGCTCATCGCCGTGCCCCACATGCCGGTGCCGAAGACGGCACAACGCCTCATGCGCTCTCGACCTGCTTTCCGCTGTCGCCGTTCTCGTTCTCGCGCTCGTCGTCGAGCCCGTTCTCGCCGTTCTCGCCGTTCTCGACCCCGTTGGCCGGCACGTAGCGCACCGCGGGCGGGGCCTCGCCGCGCACCTTCGCCAAAAGCTCGGTGATGGCGTCCATGATGCGGTCGGTCGCCTCGCGCAGCGTCTCCGCGGTCTGCGGGAGGCCGCGCAGGTCGTCGAGGTCCACCGGCGGGCCGGCCAGCATGATCATCCTCTTGCGGGGCAGCAGGTGCGGCCTCCTCTCGTGGTACGCCAGGATTTCCTGCGGACCCCACTGTGCCACCGGGACGACCGGACAGCCCGTCGCCAGCGCGATCCGCGCCGCGCCGCTCTTGGCCGCCATCGGCCACAGGCCGGGGTCGCGCGTGATGGTGCCCTCCGGATACAGCGCGACCGCCTGGCCGTCGTTCACGGCGGCGATCGCGTCGCGCAGCGCGTTGGCCGCGTCCGCGGTGTCCCGGTAGACCGGGATCTGCTTCGCCGCGCGCAGCACCCCGCCGACGAACTTGTTCTTGAACACCCCGGACTTGGCGAGGAACCGCGGGACGCGGCCGTTGCCGTAGACGTAGTGGCCGAACGCGAGCGCGTCCACATGGGAGATGTGATTGGCCGCGATCACCACGCCGCCGGTCTCGGGGACGTTCTCCCCGCCGCGCCAGTCCCGCTTCATCAGCACGCGCAGTAGTGGCACTATCACCACAACGATGAACCTGAAGGCCGCGCCCTGTTTCCTCGGCGGCCGGTAGGGGGTGCTGGAGGGCATCTCCCAAGTGTCCCCGAGTGCGGGGCGTCCGAACAAGTACGCCGGTCGTCGTCCCGGCGTGACAGGATCAAGTCATGCCCCGGTCAGACCTCTCCGAGCCCGGCGCGAGCAGCACGCCACGCGACGCGGACGCCACCCCCTGGTGCCTGGTGGTACCGGTGAAAAGACTGGGGCTGGCCAAGACCCGTCTGGCCGGCCCGGACGTGCCGCCGGCACTGCGCGAAAGACTGGCCCTGGCCTTCGCTGCGGACGCGGTGGGCGCGGCCCTGTCGGCGTCCCGGATAGCGCACGCTGTGGTGGTGACCGACGACCCCCGCGCCGCCGAAGTCCTCGGCGCGATCGGCGCGACGATCGTCCCCGACAAGCCCGACGCGGGATTGAACGCCGCATTCTTGTTCGGTGCCGCAGCCGCCCGCCGCGAATTCGGAACCGAAATGGGTATCGCCGCCTGCACAGCCGATCTCCCGGCATTACGCGCCGCCGAGTTGGATATCGCACTTGCGCACATCTCTTCGCCCGCGAACAACTCCACCGCCACCCGCCATTTCATCGCCGACGCCCACGACATCGGCACCACGATGCTCTTCGCACCCCCCGCCACCGAACTGAACCCCCGCTTCGGCGGCCCCTCCCGCGCAGCCCACACCGCCAGCGGCGCCCTGGAACTGCCGGCACTGCCGCCCGCCGGCATCAGCTCACTGCGACGCGACGTCGACACCGCGGCGGACCTCGCCGACGCCCTCCGCCTCGGAGTGGGCCCGCACACCACCGAGATCTGGAGCGCACGGGACCGAGTCGCCTCGGGTGTATAAACAGTGCGTGACGCGCAAAGAGGCCCAAGGCACCGCAAGGGTTTTCGACCCCACGACCCGCACCGGCACCCTCCTGCTCGACGACGGCACAGAGGTCGCCTTCGACACCGCCGCCTTCGACGCCGGCGGCCTGCGCCTGCTGCGCATCGGCCAGCGCGTGAAGATGCGCGTGGAGGACGGCCGGGTCACGGCGGTGACGCTGGTGACGCTGCCGCTGCCGGAGTAGGGCGGGCCGCCGCGCACACCAACCACCCGAGCCAGCCGCAGCACGCCATCACCTGCACACACCCCAGCGGCCGCGAAACCCTCGGTCCAAGCGCCGCGCCGCCGCCGGCATGGCCAGGCAGACCTCCGCGCGCCAACCACTCGCTGAAGCACCGTGGCGGCGCACTCGCCCGAGCCAAGCCAGCCGCCGCAGCACGCCAGGCCGCCCCGCGCCAATCGCCCCGTTGAAGCAGCGTGGCCGGCAAATACCAAAACCGCGCGACCAACCAAGCCGGGCGAGCCGCGGCACGCCATCGCCTACGGGCATCGAGCGCCTGGGACAACCTCGATCCCGGCGGCGCGCTGCCGGAGAGCAGACCGCCGCGCCCGCCGACCGAGTCAAGCCGACCGCCGCAGCACCCCAGAGCGCACCGGCCGGCCTCAGCGCGCCTCGCGCACTGACCATCCGCCTGAGCCATGTGACCGCGCGCTCGGCCGAGTCCAGCCCGCCGCGGCACCATCGGCTCATCGCGCCCGGCAGCCGCGGGCCGCGGGACATCATCATCTGAGCACTCTGACTCGCCGCCCCACGCCCCCTTCGCCCCGCACCCCAAGCGCGCAGCCCGCCGCGCGAATGCGACGAGGCGGCGCCCACCAGGGGCACCGCCTCGTATCAGGCTGCTGGGACACGGCCCCAGCCGCCGCACTACCGCTTGGCCGCTGGGCGCCCGGCCTTTCGGCGCCGTCCCGGCCGTCATACCATCATCGCGCGGAATTAGCGCTTCGCGGCGGTCTTCTTGGCCGGGGCCTTCTTGGCGGTGGTGCGCTTGGCCGGGGCCGCCTTCTTGGCCGGGGCCTTGGCGACCTTCTTCGCGACCGGTCGGGCGGCGGCCTTCTTGGCCGGGGTGGCCTTCTTGGCCGGGGCCTTCTTGGCGGTGGCGGCCTTCTTGGCCGCCGCCTTCACGACGGTCGCCTTCTTGGCGGCGGCCTTCTTGGCCGGCGCCGCCTTCTTCGCCGGCGCCTTCTTGGCCGGGGCCGCCTTCTTGGCGGTGGCCTTGACGGCGGTCTTCTTCGCGACGACCTTCTTCGCCGGGGCGGCCTTGGCGGCGGTCGCCTTGGCCGCGGTCTTCTTGGCCGGGGCCGCCTTCTTGGCGGCGGCCTTGACGGTGGTCTTCTTGGCGGCGGCCTTGGCGGCGGCCGGGGCCTTCTTGTCGCCGTTGACCATGTCCTTGAAGCCCTGACCCGCCTTGAACTTCGGCGCGGAGGAGGCCTTGACCTTCACCGCCTCGCCGGTGCGCGGGTTGCGGGCGGTGCGCGCCGGGCGCTTGACCTTCTCGAAGGAGCCGAATCCGGTGATGGAGACCTTGGTCCCCGAGGCCACCGAGGCGATGATCGCGTCCAGGACCGCGTCGACCGCGTCCCCGGCGTCCTTCTTGGACGCGGCGAGCTTGTCGGCGACGGCCTCGATCAGCTGGGCCTTGTTCATGTCTACCTACCCTTGGGGCTGTTGGTACGTCTTGCTCTGATTTCGGCCGTACGTCGCATGCTTGCTCCGTATCAGAACCAATCGCACCGTATGGTGGCGCCAGAGGGCGAATCAAATACCTAGGGGTTAAATCACCCTTGTGTCGCAGTGTTTTTCCCAGAAGGGGTGCCTTCGGGGGAAGAAACGGCCCCCGGAGCGAGCACCGCGAGTTCGTTGAAGAACTCTTCCAAACGGTGCGCCGCGACGGTCACGTCGTGCCGCGACAAAGCGGTGATGGCGAGCACCCGCTTGGTGAGTTCGGCACGCCGCTGCGCGGGGATGCGCGGATCGCCGAGCGCCTTGTGGACGTCCTTCAGACGCGCCGCGAAGGCCGCATAACGCGAAGGGCGGGGTCGCAGAGGCGCGTCGGGTGGCATTCACCCATAGTGCCCCCGGGCCCCGCCCAAGAAGAAACTGATCAAGCGGCGACGTCAGCAGACGCCGCCAATCCTCACACCGCAGCCGGCAGCGTCTTCGGCTTGAACCCCGGACGCTCCTCCTCGAACCCGTCGATCGCCTCGCCGTGCCGCAGCGTCAGGCTGATGTCGTCCAGCCCCTCCAGCAGCCGCCACCGCGTGTAGTCGTCCACCTCGAAGCTGAACACGTGCCCCTCGACCCGCACCTCGCGAGCCTGAAGGTCGACCGTCACCTCCAGCTCCGGGTTCTCCTCCACCAGCTTCCACAGGAGCTCGATGTCCTCCTGCTTCAGCACGGCGGTCAGCAGCCCGTCCTTGGCCGAGTTGCCGCGGAAGATGTCGGCGAACCGCGCCGAGAGCACCACCTTGAACCCGTAGTCCTTCAGCGCCCACACCGCGTGCTCGCGCGAGGAGCCGGTGCCGAAGTCGGGACCGGCGACCAGCACGGTCACGTCCTGGTACTGCTCCTGGTTCAGGATGAACTCCGGGTCCGCGCGCCAGGCGGCGAACAGCCCGTCCTCGAATCCGGTACGCGTGATGCGCTTGAGGTACACCGCCGGGATGATCTGGTCGGTGTCGACGTTGGAGCGGCGCAGCGGCAGCGCGCGCCCGGTGTGCGTCGTGAACTTCTCCATGACTGTCCTCGCTCCTAAAATCTCTGCCGGCTCAGGCGGCCAAGTCCGACGGGGACGACAAGGTCCCCCTGACCGCCGTCGCGGCGGCCACCAGCGGCGACACCAGGTGCGTGCGCCCGCCCTTGCCCTGCCGCCCTTCGAAGTTGCGGTTGGACGTGGACGCCGAGCGCTCGCCGGGGGCCAGCTGGTCGGGGTTCATGCCCAGGCACATCGAGCAGCCGGCGAACCGCCACTCGGCGCCGGCCGCGGTGAACACCTCGTGCAGGCCCTCGGCCTCGGCCTCCAGCCGCACCCGCGCCGAGCCCGGCACGACGAGCATCCGGACGCCGTCGGCCACCTTGCGGCCCTTGATGACCGCGGCCGCCGCGCGCAGGTCCTCCAGCCGGCCGTTGGTGCACGAGCCGAGGAAGACGGTGTCCACCTTGATCTCGCGCAGCGGCGTGCCGGCCTCCAGGCCCATGTATTCCAACGCCTTGCGCGCCGCGACCTTGTCGGTCTCCACGCCGAAGTCCGTCTCCGGGTCCGGCACCGACGCCGACAGCGGCAGGCCCTGGCCGGGGTTGGTGCCCCAGGTGACGTACGGGGTCAGCGCGTCGCCGTCGATGACGACCTCGGCGTCGAAGGTCGCACCCTCGTCGGTGCGCAGTGTCTTCCAGTACGCGACCGCCGCGTCCCAGTCGGCACCGGACGGCGCGTGCGCGCGCCCCTTCAGGTACGCGAACGTGGTCTCGTCCGGCGCGATCATCCCGGCGCGGGCGCCGGCCTCGATGGACATGTTGCAGACCGTCATCCGGCCCTCCATCGACAGCTTCTCGACGGCCTCGCCGCGGTACTCCAGGACGTAGCCCTGCCCGCCGCCGGTACCGATCTGCGCGATGACGGCGAGCACCACGTCCTTGGCGGTGACGCCCTCGGCCAGCTCGCCGGTGACCGTGACGGCCATCGTCTTGAACGGCTTCAGCGGCAGCGTCTGGGTGGCCAGCACGTGCTCGACCTCGCTGGTGCCGATGCCGAACGCCAGCGCGCCGAAGGCGCCGTGGGTGGAGGTGTGCGAGTCGCCGCACACCACCGTCATCCCGGGCTGGGTCAGGCCCAGCTGCGGGCCGACGACGTGCACGATGCCCTGCTGGGCGTCGCCGAGGGAGTGGATCCGGACGCCGAAGTCGGCGCAGTTCTTGCGCAACGTCTCGATCTGCAGCCGCGACACCGGGTCGGCGATCGGCTTGTCGATCTCCAGGGTCGGGGTGTTGTGGTCCTCGGTGGCGATGGTGAGATCGGGGCGGCGCACGGACCGGCCGGCCTGGCGGAGTCCGTCGAACGCCTGCGGCGAGGTCACCTCGTGCAGCAGGTGGAGGTCGATGTAGAGCAGGTCGGGCTCGCCGTCGGCCGAGCGGACCACGTGGTCCGCCCACACCTTCTCGGCCAGGGTGTGGGGCATCGTCGCTCCTGTCTTCCCACTTGGATACTTCTGTTGTCGCCGATCGCGCGCCGGCGCCGCCGCAGCGGTTTCGATCATTCCCCGCGCACGCCTTGCGTCTCGGGATCTGAGACGGCAGAATTCGGTCTATGGACAACTCTAGCGGAGTCGGCGTCCTGGACAAGGCCGCCGTCGTATTGAGCGCCCTGGAAGCGGGCCCGACCACCTTGGCGGGCCTGGTCACGGCCACGGGATTGGCGCGCCCGACAGCTCACCGGCTGGCGGTGGCCCTTGAGCACCACCGTCTCGTATCCCGGGACATGCAGGGCCGCTTCATCCTCGGGCCCCGGTTGCAGGAACTGGCCTCGGCGGCCGGCGAGGACCGGCTGCTGGCCGCCGCCGGGCCGGTGCTGGCCGCGCTGCGCGACCACACCGGCGAATCGGCGCAGCTCTACCGGCGCCAGGGCGACCTGCGGGTGTGCGTGGCCGCCGCCGAGCGCATGTCAGGGCTGCGCGACACGGTGCCGATCGGCTCGGCGCTGCCGATGACCGCCGGCTCGGCGGCGCAGATCCTGCTGGCGTGGGAGGAGCCGGACCGGCTGCACCGCGGCCTGCAGGGCGCGCGCTTCACCGCGACCACGCTGGCCGGCGTGCGCCGCCGCGGCTGGGCCCAGTCGGTGGCCGAGCGCGAGCAGGGCGTGGCCTCGGTCTCGGCGCCGGTGCGCGGGCCCAACAACCGCGTCATCGCCGCGGTGTCGGTCTCCGGACCGATCGAGCGCCTGACGCGCCAGCCCGGGCGGCTGCACGCGCAGTCGGTGGTCGAGGCGGCGGCACGGCTGAGCGAGGCTGTGAAGCGCGGCTCGTGACGCCCGCCACAGGAGCACACTGGAGCACACTGGACCGATGAGGTCCTTTCGGAGTCGACGACACAACGGCGTGTCCGTCGCCCGGACCGCGGGAGTGCTGCTGGCACTCGGCGTGGCCGCGACGGCGAGTTGTTCGGCGACCGGCGGCGGTAGCGGCAAGCCGGCGACGCCCGCGTCGACGGCAGGAACCGCGGGATCAGCGGTTCCGACGGTGAAACTCGACGGGCCGGTCTACGGAAAACCCGCCGACGGCGGGGACAGGGTCTTCGCCGCCACCGAGAACGACACGGTTTACGCGCTCTCGCCGACCGACGGGTCGGTGATGTGGAGCAGGCATCTGGCCGAACCCTTCAGGCCGCACGGGTGCGGGAACATCGTTCCCCTGGGGATCACCGGGGCTCCGGTATACGATCCCGCCTCTCGTCTCGTGTACGCGGTCGCCGAGGACGCGAACGCACACCACGTGTTGTACGGACTCAGCGCCACGGACGGCCACGTCGTCTCGCGCGTGACGGTCGATCCGCCGGTCGGCGACCAGGCCTCCCTGCAACAGCGTTCGGCGCTGACCCTGTGGCACGGACATGTGTTCGCGGCCTTCGGGGGTTTGTTCGGGGACTGCGGTACCTACACCGGAGCGGTCGCATCCGTGGACGCCGCCTCGGGATCCGTCAATTGGTTCGAGGCCTCGTCGGACGGACGCGGAGGCATGTGGGCTCCGGGCCCCGCAGCGGTGGGCACGGATCGCCTGTACTTCTCGATCGGCAACGGCAACGCGGATAAGGCAAGCCAACCCTTCGACGGCACCGACTCCGTCGTGGCGCTGAACGAGAACGCCGAACGGGTGGACTTCTTCGCGCCGGCCTCGTGGGCCGCCGACAACGCATCAGACCTCGATCTTGGCTCGATGAATCCTGTGCTGGCCGCCGGACATGTGATCATCGCCGGTAAATCAGGACAGGGATACCTGCTGGATCCGACGCGGCTCGGAGGCGTCGGCGCGGGAACGGCGTTCTCTGCGTGCGCCGCCTTCGGCGCGGCAGCGGTGCAGGGCGACGTGGTGTACCTGCCGTGCGCGGACGGCACGCGCGCGTTCCGGATCGGGAGCCAGGCGACGCAGCTCTGGCATGCGGCGCACAGCAACGGACAGCCGGTCGTGGTCGGCAACCGGATCTGGGTCACCGACTACGACGCCGGGGTGCTTCACGCGCTCGATCCGGCGACCGGACAGACGACGCGACAGGTGTCGACCGGGGCGTTGCCGCATTTCGCCACGCCGGCCGTCGTCGGGGACAGGCTGTTCCTCGGGACGGTGACAGGCGTCGCGGTCATCAGTGCGACGCCATAGCCTTCGACCCGAGGTCGCGCCGTAAAGCCAGCGCCCCGTCAGTCAGCGCCCCATCAGTCAGGGCCCCGTCAGTCAGCGCCGCGTGAGCTGCCGCCGCGCCGCCTCCACGGTCTGCTCCAGCAGCACCGCGATCGTCATCGGCCCGACGCCGCCGGGCACCGGCGTGATCAGGCTCGCCTTCTCCACCGCGCTGTCGAAGTCGACGTCGCCGACGTTGCCCGGGTTGTAGCCGGCGTCGATGACGACGGCGCCGGGCTTGATGTCGGCGCCGGTGATGAACCTCGGCCTGCCGACGGCGGCGACCAGGATGTCCGCCTGCCGGGTGTAGGAGGCCAGGTCGGCAGTGCGCGAGTGGCAGTAGGTCACCGTCGCGTCCCGGGCCAGCAGCATCATGCCCACCGGCTTGCCCAGGATCGGGCTGCGGCCGACCACCACCGCGTGCTTGCCGGCCGGGTCGACCTCGTACTCGTCGAGCAGGCGCAGGATCCCGCCGGGGGTGGCCGAGACGAAGCCGGGCTCGCCGAAGGCCATCGCGGCGAAGGAGTGCATCGTCACGCCGTCCACGTCCTTGGCCGGGTCGATGGCCTCGAAGGCGGCGCGCTCGTCGATGTGCGGCGGGACCGGGTGCTGGAGCAGGATGCCGTGCACGTCCGGGTCCTGCGACAGTTCGGTGAGCGCGGCGACGAGGGTGCCGGTGGTGATGGTGTCCGGCAGTTCCACGTGCCAGGAGCCGATCCCGGCCTTCGCACTGCGGTTCTGCTTCATCCGGACGTAGGTCACCGACGCCGGGTCCGAGCCGACGAGCACCGTCGCCAGGCACGGCGTCACGCCGTTGGCGGTCAGGGCGGCCGCGTCGGCCGCGGCCTGGTCGACGATGCGCCGGGCCGCGGCGGTTCCATCCATGAGCATGAGCGCGCCTCCTGGGCGGCTTGTCACGAAGTCGCCCAGGCGCACGGCAAAGACACGGTGTCAGGCCGCTCCCCGGTGGTGTCCCACCTCAGCGCCAGTCACGGCCCGACAGCACTCTAATTGAAAAGCCGGCCGACGCGAGCCCTACGCGTCCGGCGCGATCTTCGCCATCGCGTTGATGATGCGGTCCATCGCGTCGCCGCCCTTGGGGTCGGTGAGGTTGGCGAGCATCTTCAGCGTGAAGCGCATCAGCATCGGGTGCGACAGGCCGCGCTGGGTGGCCAGGCGCATCACCTTCGGATTGCCGATCAGGCTCACGAACAGCCGGCCCAGCGTGTAGTAGCCGCCGTAGGTCTCCTTCAGCACCCGCGGGTACGCCGACAGCGCGAGCTCGCGCTCCGGGCCGGAGGGGCGCGCCAGGGCCTGCGCGATCACGTCCGCGGCCAGCTCGCCGGACTCCATCGCGTAGGCGATGCCCTCGCCGTTGAACGGGTTCACCATGCCGCCGGCGTCGCCGACCAGCAGCACGCCGCGGGTGTAGTGCGGCTGGCGGTTGAAGCCCATCGGGAGCGCGGCGCCGCGGATCGGCTCGGTACGGTTCTCCTCGTTGAAGCCCCACTCCTCGGGGGTGTTCTTCAGCCAGGCGCGCAGCAGGTCCGGGTACTTGACGTTGCGGAAGGACTTGGTGGTGTTCAGGATGCCCAGGCCCACGTTGGAGGTGCCGTCGCCCATGCCGAACACCCAGCCGTAGCCGGGGAGCAGGCGCGTGCCGTCCCAGAGCTCCAGCCAGGATTCGAGGTAGTCGTCGTTGGTGCGCGGCGACTTGTAGTAGGTGCGGTAGGCGACACCCATCGGCCGGTCGTCGCGCTTGTGCAGGCCCAGCGCGATCGAGAGCCGGGTGGAGTTGCCGTCGGCGGCGACGATCAGCGGGGCGTGGAAGGCGGTGTCGCGCTTGGCGCCGTCGGCGTCGGTGATGCGCGCGGTCACGCCGATCACCCGGTTGCTGCGCGGGTCCACCACCGGTCCGGTGACGTTCGTGTTCTCGTGCAGCCGGGCCCCGGTCTTCTGCGCCTGCCGGGCCAGGATCTGGTCGAAGTCGGCGCGCGGCCGCACCAGCCCGTAGTTCGGGTAGGCGGCCAGCTCCGGCCACGACATCTCCAGCCGCATCCCGCCGCCGATGATCCGCAGGCCCTTGTTGTGCAGCCAGCCGGCCTCCTCGGACGTGTCGACACCCATCCTCACGAGCGACTTCACCGCGCGCGGCGTCAGGCCGTCGCCACACACCTTCTCCCGCGGGAACTGGGACTTCTCCAGCAGCAGGACGTCCAGGCCGGTGCTGGCCAGATGGTGGGCCGTCGCCGAGCCCGAGGGCCCGGCCCCGACCACGATGACGTCGGCGACGTTCTCCGAGGGCACGGCCTCGCTCGGAGCGGTGGAAGAGGTTTGCGCGGTCACCCGCCCGATTCTAAGCGCAGGCCAGTCGGGCGCCGCGCTCAGGCCGGGCGATGCGGCGCGGTGCAGCGTGATGGGGCGCTAACAGACGCCGACCTGGGCGCCGACAAAGTGGACGGCGTCGGACGATCTCAGCCGGCGCCACGGCGAGCCGGGCAAGCATCCGGCACGAGCAGGCATCGCGATCATGCATCGCGCGCACCCGAATGGTGGCACCGCACGCCGAGCTCACCCGCTACGGCGCGACCCCGCCCCGGCTCGGCGCCGGCTTGAACTTCGCCGTGTTGTCCACCGCCGGGTGCGCCTGGCCGGCCGGGCCGGCGGCGAAGGCCAGCAGCATGTTGGCCGTCACCTGCTGCGCGAAGGTGTGCGCGGCGGCGTCCATCTTGTCCGTGCAGCCGCCGCTGACCAGCGCGCAGTTCCAGCGCATCGTGCCGCTCGCGAAGACGCCGGCGCCCGAGGGCACCGTGTAGTACGCCGAGTCCGCGTAGGAGGCCTTGCCCTGGCAGGTGATCGGCGAGTGCGTCAGCGCCTCGATCGGGTGCGGGGTCGAGGAGTCCGACACCACCCGGTCGTACTCCACGCCGATCAGCCCCTTGAACGACTCCCCCGCGTGCGCGTTCGTGCCGGCCAGGAGCCAGGACGTCGGGTCGTAGACGACCATGTTCGCGTTCGCCGGGTTGCACTCGTAGTAGACGCCGGTCAGCACGTTCTCCGGCCGCGGGTCCGGCGGGTTGCGCCAGTCCTGGGTCGACTCCTCCGGATTGGTCACGTGCATCGGGTCCTCGGCCGCGTCCTTGTAGTCCACCTGGATGCGGTCCTTGCCCAGCGGCGAGTCCTGGAAGCGGATGTGGCGGAAGACGGCGTTGGCCCCGAGGAAGGCGAGGTTCGTCCCGGCGCCGCGCGCCTGCGTCAGGGTCTGGCGCATCTGCGTCGAGTAGTACTCGTCGTGGCCCAGCGAGATGATCGCCCGCGCGCCCTGGAACAGGCCGGGGCTCTCGTGCAGGTCGAGGTCGGTGGCGTAGGCGAGCTGCAGGTTGTGGGACGCGGCCAGCTTCTCGGCGAAGACGATCGAGGACTGCTCGTAGGTCTGGAACCGGTCCGCGCCGGTGGTGTCGTACGGCCGGTCGAAGGACACGATGCGCGCGCGGTGCGCATAGTCGTTCTTCGGTCCGCCGCTGTAGAGGTCGTAGCCGCCGTACGAGTTGTAGGCCTGCCACGTGGTGACGCCGTTGAGCAGCACCACCTTGCCGGCCGTGGACGTCGACTTGACGGTGATCGGCACGAACCGCGCGCCCTTCACCTTCCCGCCGACCGCGTCCAGCCGGATCAGGTACGAGCCCTCGGGCCAGTTGTTCGTGGCCACGGTCAGGGACGGCTGCCACGTCGTGCTGACCGTGTTCACCTGCGACTCGACGGTGTCCTTCGGCTGCACCTTCCCCGGCGTCGCGTCGGACTTCCACACCTGCCGGGCCTGCGTCCCGCCGTAGTAGCCGATCCGGTACGCGGTGGCCGTGAACTGCGGCGCGGTGGTGTTGACGTACAGCTTGAAGCTCTGGCCGGAGGTCACCGCGATCTGGTCGGCGTACCCCTCGATCCCGTGGTCGTCGGCGGAATCTATGTCCTTGTTCCAGTTGGGCGCGCCGGGCTGGGCGTTCTCGGCCGCGGCGTTCAGGGCCCCAGCGGGAGCCCCAGTAGACCCTCCGGGATTGGCCCCGGATGTACCGCCCTGAGTAGTACCCGGCGCCCCGCCGTTGTTCGGACCCGACTGCTTCGAGCCGCCCCCCGAACACGCCGCCGCCGATGCCACCATGAGCACCGCGGCGACGAGAGCTGCCGCCCGGCCTATTCGAGCCTTCACAGGCTCAGTCTTCCTTATACGCGCGATGCAATGCGACGATTCCGCCAGTCAGGTTACGGTGCGCGACCCGGCGCCAACCCGCTGCGCCGATCACGCCAGCGAGTTCGCGCTGGTCCGGCCAGGCGCGGATGGACTCGGCGAGATAGACGTACGCGTCCGGGTTCGAACTCACCTTCGTCGCCACCGCGGGCAGCGCCTTCATCAAGTACTCGATGTACACGGTGCGCAACGGCGCGAGCGTCGGGTGCGAGAACTCGCAGACCACCAGGCGTCCGCCGGGCTTGGTGACGCGCAGCATCTCGCGCAGCGCGCCCTCGGTGTCCTGGACGTTGCGCAGCCCGAAGGAGATCGTCACCGCGTCGAAGACGCCGTCCCGGAACGGCAGCCGCGTCGCGTCCCCGGCGGCGAACGTCAGGTGCGGCAGCCGGCGCTTGCCGACCTGCAGCATGCCCAGCGAGAAGTCGCAGGAGACGGTGTCCGCGCCGGCGGCGTGGAACGGCTGCGTGCTGGTGCCGGTGCCGGCCGCCAGGTCCAGGACGCGCTGCCCGGGCCCGGCGTCCACCGCCTGCCGCACCGCCCGGCGCCACAGGCGCGTCTGGCCGAGCGCGAGCACGTCGTTCGTCAGGTCGTAGCGCTCGGCCACGCCGTCGAACATGGCGGCGACCTCGTGCGGCTGTTTGTCCAGGGATGCTCGGCTCACGGGGCGATTCTCTCACCCGGGGTGCCCGGCTCCCGTACCGCCTCAGACGGTGCGGTGCACGATAGTGCCGCCGAGCACGGTCGCCACGCACGTCCCGTGGTCGATCAGGCGCCGGAAGGGATCGCCGTCGCCTTCCTCAACGGAGAACACCGCGAAGTCCGCACGGACTCCGGGCTCCAGCCGTCCGACCCGGTCCGGCCCCTCGGTCAGCCCGAGCGCGACCGCGCCGCCGAGCGTCGCCGCCTCCACGATGCGCCGGTCCAGATCGTCGGCGGCATACCCCTGGGCACGGGCCACCGCACGCAACGCCCGCGCCTCGTCCAGCAAGTCGAGGGAAGGCGAGGAAGCGGCCGAGTCGGTGCCCACCCCGATCGGCGAACCCTCCTCCAGATACGCGGCCACCGGCGGCTCCCCGGCCTCCAGAATCCGGTTCGAGCGCACGCACAGCGCCACCGCGGTCCCCCGCTCGCGCAGCAGCGCGCGGTCGGACTCGCTGACGTGGATGCCGTGCGCGATGTGGCAGTCGTCGCCGAGCGCGCCGCGCGCGTCGGCCCACTCCACCGGCGTCATGCCGGTGCCGCGGTCGAGGATGTCGGAGAAGTCGAGCCCGAACTGCTTGGCGTTGTCGGCGAAGGGGCCGGTGCCGGTCAGCACGTACTCCGATTCCTGCGTGGTCTCGGCGATGTGCGGGTGCAGGCGCCTGCCGCGCTCGTGCGCGATGGTGACGCAGTCCTCGTACACGCCGGTGCTGATGGTGAACGGCGTGTGCGGGGAGACGCCGCGTGTCGGGCCGCCGGCGCCGTCGACCGCCGCGACGAGTTCGGCCCGCTTGCCGGCCGCCCACGAGGCGTCGTCGGCGAAGACCGCCTCGATGTAGGCCACGCCCCGGATCCCGCTGCGCGCGATCGCCGAGAGCACCACCGGCTCGGTCACGATGTCCGCGACCGCCGTGGTCCCGGTCTTCAGATACGCGTGCAGCCCGCGCCGCGTGGACTCCTGCCACATCGCGTCGGTGAAGGTGGCCCGGCGCTCGACCATCTGGTGCAGCCACTCCGGGAACGGCAGGCCGGAGGTCGCCAGGTCCGCGAAGTCGTAGTACTGCGTGTGCGCGTGGCTGTTGACCAGTCCCGGCGTGAGGATGCCCCGCCAGTCGCGCACGCGCGCCTCCGGGTGCGCGGCGACGAGGTCGGCACGGGTTCCGACGGCGGTGACGCGGTCGTTGTCCACGACGATCGCGCCGTCGGCGATCGGGGCGGAGGTCATCGGGAGGACGAGCGGGGCGGCGTGGAGGGTCAGCACCGTTCGAGGTTAAGGCACGGCATGCGGCCGGGGCCGTGCGAGGGCTTACGGTCCGCGGAAGAACCGCCGGGCCGGTGCGCGAACGCACCGGCCCGGCGGCCTTGTCTCAGCTCAGCTCAGCTGAGCCCGCGATCAGCTCAGTCGCACTCGCGACCCAGAGCCGGCAGCACCTTGGTGTGCTCGATCCGCACCGCCTGCAGGCGCTGCGGGTCCAGGCCGAGCAGGCGCAGGATGGTCGGCGCGATCTGCGTGGTCTCGACCTGCTGGTCGTTCACGCCGCGCGCGCTGACGCCGGCGCCGGAGACCACGATCGGCACGTTGCGGTCGTCCTCGGCCGCGCCGCCGTGCTCGGCGATCTTCGCCTTGCCGCCGGTGAACACCACGCCGTGCTGCGCGATGCCGAAGATGTCCGGCACCCGGGTGTCGCCCGGCTGCACGTGGAAGTACTTGCGAGCCTCGGCGCCGGCGTAGACGGTGGTCAGACCGCTGTGCGTGTACGCCTTCGGGTTGCCCTTGATGTCGTTGCCGGTACCGCTCTGGGCCAGTAGGTACTTCTTGGCGAAGTCCGCGGCGGCCTGGCTGCGGTCGTTCAGCCACAGCAGCATGCCGTCGTCGTCGGTGGACAGCGCGACCAGGTCGCCGGCGCCCGGATGGGCCTTCTTCCAGGCCGCGTTCAGGCCGTCGATGAGCGGCCCGTCCGGGATGCGGGTGAGCGCGGCCGGGTTCTTCGGGGACTGGCCGTGCTTGGCCGACAGGATGACCGTGGTGTTCTTCGCCAGGCCGTCCTTCTTCAGCTCGGCGGTGAACCGGCCGACCTCGCCGTTGACGAAGTCCAGCGCGCCGGACAGCAGCGGGCCGGGGGTCTGGCCGTCGGCCAGGTAGCCGCCGGTCTGGCCGTCGGAGGTCGGCAGCTTCTGCGCGGTGGAGACCGCCTGGAAGTTCAGGCCGAAGATGGCCGGGGTCCCGACCTTGGTCTTTCCGCTGTGGTCGTAGCCGTCGATCTCGTGCAGGACGCCTTGGACCTTGTAGTCGTCGTACTGCCGGGTCGCGCCGTTGTCCGTGGTCCAGTCCGAGCCCGCGGCCAGCGCCGGGTCCTGGCTGTTGATCTCCGGGGAGAACAGGTCCTGGATGCCGGTGCCCTCGGGGCCGGACAGCAGGTCGTAGGCGGCGTGCTTGTCGGACCAGGCGGTGCCCAGGCCGGCGTCGTGAACCACGTTGAAGACCGTGTTCACCTGCAGGTAGTTGTTCGGGTAGACCGGCTTGCAGGTCTTCGGGTCCACGGGCAGCTTCGCCGGGTTGATCAGCGACTTGGCGTCGCCGGTGAGGTTCAGGATCGAGTTCGGCAGGCCGGTCAGGCCTTGGCCTGCGTCGATGGAGTTCTTGTTCCAGTCCAGGTCTTCGGTGTAGTCGACCTCGGCGCCCAGCGGGACGCTGCCGTCGCACTTGGTGGTGCCGGCGGGCAGCAGGCCGTGGTTGAAGGTGTCGTCGTAGTACACGCCGGTGGTGCCCGGGTTGCCGCCGGTGACCTGCGCGGTCATGCCGGGGAAGGAGTCCGACGGGACCGGGGTCGAGGCTGCGGAGTAGTCCACGCCGCCCTTGACCAGCTTGGCCAGCGCCGACTCCGGGTGCTGCTTCACGTACCAGGCCAGGTCGGACTGGTGCAGGCCGTCCACGGAGATCAGGAGCACGTGCTTGGCCGGGGCGTGCGACTTGGTGGGCGAGGCGGCCTGCGACGGGGCGACGGCCAGGACGCCGCCGAGCAGGACGGTGAGGCCGCCGGCGACGGCGAGCCGGGTGACGGTGCGGGACAAGGTTGGGACCCCCTTGTGATGTGCGAGCAGCCCGGGATGGCCGGTCGCCGCCCGGTATCCTCCGAGGCGAAGATGGACGGCGGGCGCACCGTCGGTTGAACAAAGTCCCAACTGCACGCTTCTGGATCATGGATGGTACGACAAAGAGGCGCGTTGTGGATGGCAGGGAGCTGATGCCGCGCCGCTGGTGAACGGCCGCTGAGCGGCGCCGGCGACCTCGGGAGGTCAGCAGGATCCGGTGGCGAGCAGAGTGCTGAGCATCTCGCGCAGAGCTTCGGCTTTCAGCACGACGGCTTCGTCCCAGGCCTGCTCCGTGGCGAGGAATCGGCGCACCCGGGCCAGGGATCCGGCGCCCGCGACGGAGATTCCGGCCTCGACGACCGCGCCGCCCTCGGGGCGCTGGAACCTGCGGATGCCGTACGGATAGGTTCCGCCGCGGTCCTTGCGCGGGGTCAGCGCCATGTCTGTGAGGATGCCGGCGACCTGGCCCTCGGAGACCAGGCGGTAGCGGGTCATCCAGCCGAGCGGGCCCAGGTTCTCAATGTTCTTGTACGAACCCGCCGGCAGCGCGACCGGCTCCTCCACGACCACTCCGCGCACCGGCATGCCCGGCTCGCCGACGGCGAAGAACCGCAGACCCCGCGTCTTCTTGCCCTCGACTTCGGTGACCACCAGGTAGGTCGGTTTCCTTTGCGCGGCCTGCACGATTCCCAGTTCCGGCGACATCGTCCAGACCGCGTTTCCCGGACTTCCGGGGCTTCCCGCGCTCGTCGCGTTCGTCGCGTTCGTCGCGTTCGCCGTGTCCTCGGCGGGTTCGGTCCTGATCAGTCCGCGGCCGAGCAGTCCGGCCAGCGACAGCTCCGTCGCCTTCGTGCGCCGGCTCTCGCCGAACCCGTCCCAGGCCAGGCGGACCGGCCGTTCGAGCAAGGCGTACGCGGGCCGGCCGAGCACGCACCGCTCCAGGCCGGACAGGACGGCGAGCTCCACGCTCTCCCCGGCCGCGGCCCGCTCGAAGAGGCGGACGGCCACCGCGCCGAGATCGCGCGGTGCCGTCCGCGAGCTGCCTGCCATGTCCCGCCCCCGTATGCGCTTTTGACAACGCGCGACAATGTAGCGGGGCGGCGCACACATATACAAGAATGCTGAGATAATCGCAAATCAGTTCACAGTGTCGCTCAGTTCACCTTGCGTTCCCGGCCCTCCCAGTACGGCTCACGCAGTTTGAACTTCTGGAGCTTGCCGGTCGCGGTACGCGGCAGGGTCTCCCGGAACTCCACACTCGTCGGCGCCTTGTAGCCCGCGATCAGGCCCTTGCAGTGCTTGATCACCTCGGCCTCGGTGGTGGCACGCGAGGAGTGGTCCTCCTTCAGCACGACGAGCGCCTTGATGGTCTCGCCCCACTTCTCGTCCGGCACCCCGATCACCGCGCACTCGGCGATCGCCGGGTGCTTGTAGAGCGCGTCCTCGACCTCGATGGAGGAGACGTTCTCGCCGCCGGTGATGATGACGTCCTTCTTGCGGTCGGAGATGGTCAGGTAGCCGTCGGACCCGACGGTGCCGCCGTCGCCGGTGTGGAACCAGTCTTCGGCCAGCGCCCGCCCGGACTCCTCGGGCTGCTCCCAGTAACCCTCCAGGACCATGTTGGAGCGCACCAGGACCTCGCCCTCGGGGTCGGTGACCATCCGGGTGCCGAGGGAGGGCACGCCGGCGCGCATCAGGTTCTGCGCGCGCTCCAGGCTGGACAGCGCGTCCCATTCCTCGCGGGTCCGGTTCACGGTGACCAGCGGCGCGGTCTCGGTCAGGCCGTAGATCTGGTTGAACTGCCAGCCGAGCACGTCCTCGACCTGCTGGATGACGGTGCTCGGCGGCGGCGCGCCGGCCACCACGATGCGCACGCGGTCGCGGCCGGGGATCTCGCCGTCCCACTCCTTCGCCGCGGCCAGCACCATCGCGATGACGGTCGGGGCGCCGTTCAGGAGGGTGACGCCGTGCTGGTCGATGCGCCGCAGGACCTCGGCCCCGTCCACCTTGCGCAGGACCACCTGCTTCGCGCCGAGGCCAGTGACGACGTACGGCATGCCCCAGCCGTTCGCGTGGAACATCGGGAGCGTGTGCAGGTAGACGTCCCGGTCGCTGACGCCGAGGTGCAGACCCATCAGGACGGCGTTCAGCCACAGGTTGCGATGCGTCAGCTGCACACCCTTGGGCCGCGCGGTGGTGCCCGAGGTGTAGTTGATCGTCGCGGTGTCGTTCTCGCCGACCGGGTGCCGCACCGGCTCGTGGTCGCCCTCGAAGAACTCGGCGTCGGTCTCCGCACCGATGACGAAGCGGTGCCGCGCCTTCACGTCCTTGAGCGCGTCCTCCAACTCCGGATCGACGAGCAGCACGTCGGCACCACTGTGCTCGACGATGTACGCCACCTCGTCAGCCCGCAGGCGAAAGTTCACCGGCACCAGCACCCGGCCGTAGCCGCTGACGCCGAAGAAGGAGGTGAGCAACCGCGCGGAGTTGTGCGAGACCACTGCCACCCGGGCCCCTGCGCCGACGCCTAGGCGGTCGAGCGCGGCAGCCTGCGCACGCGCACGCTTAGCGATGTCCTTATACGTGAGGGTGCCCCAGGACGGCGCAGGCTGGTCGGGTTCGTCGACGACAGATGCTCGGTCGCCGTAGACGACTTCTGCGCGGTCCAGGAAGTCGGAGACAGTGAGGGGAATCTGCATTCCCTCACTGTCTTACTTCCCAGTAGCTCTGCATAGAGGCTGTTCGGTGTGTCGCGGAACTGATCGGGATGCGGATATAGACACCGCCGCGCAGGCGCCGTCGCCAGACCGACGCCGCGCAGCGTCAGTCCTGCTGCTGCTTCTCGGTGGCCACCGCCGCGTGGATCTCTATGGTCAGCTGGTGGATGAGTTCGGTGACCTTCGTGTTGTGGTCGAGCTCCAGTTCCTGCGACCGATAGTCGTGGTCCGCCTTGGCCTGCGAGATCTCGGCCTGGCGGTTCTGGCCGATCATGACGAAGGTGGACAGGAAGATCGCCTCCAGCGACACGACCAGCGTCAGCGTGGGCCACGGGCTCTTCTCCAGCCACAGCATCCAGACGGCGAAGATCACCGCGTGAATGTAGACGAACTGCATCGACCCGGCGAAGCGGGTGATCTGGTCGGCGACCCGGAGCTGGACGTTCTGGGCACGCTCGCGCTGGACCTCTATGACAGCCGGGTGCCGGAGGGTCGAGCGGTGCTTCTCAGCCGGGGCGGGCTGCGGCGTTTCAGTCGCACTGGTCATGCGCTGAATTATCGAGGACGCCCTACCGCACGTCGACGAGCTTCAGCTCCGGGTGCGCCGTACCGCCCTCGATCGCCGTGGAGGCGATATGGCTCATCACGTGGTCGTCGACCGGGTCGTGCGCCGGGTCGTCGTGCACGGTGATCAGCTCGTAGGTGGTGCTGCGCTGGGCCGGGACGCGGCCGGCGGCGCGGATCAGGTGGATCAGCTCCATGCGGTTGGAGCGGTGCTTCGCGCCGGCGGAGGAGACCACGTTCTCCTCCAGCATCACCGAGCCGAGGTCGTCGGCGCCGTAGTGCAGGGACAGCTGGCCGGCCTCCTTGCCGACGGTCAGCCAGGAGCCCTGGATGTGCGCGACGTTGTGGAGGTACAGGCGGGCGACCGCGATCAGGCGCAGGTACTCGAACATCGTGGCCTGCGTGCGGCCCTTCAGGTGGTTGTTCTCCGGCTGGTACGTGTACGGGATGAAGGCGCGGAAGCCGCCGGTGCGGTCCTGGACGTCGCGGATCATGCGCAGGTGCTCGATGCGCTCCGCGTTGGTCTCGCCGGTGCCCATGAGCATCGTGGAGGTGCTCTCCAGGCCGAGACCGTGGGCCGTCTCCATGATCTCCAGCCAGCGCTCGCCGGACTCCTTCAGCGGAGCGATGGCGGTCCGGGGGCGGGCCGGGAGCAGTTCGGCTCCGGCGCCGGCGAAGGAGTCCAGACCGGAGTCCTTCAGGCGGGTGATGGCCTCTTCGATGGTGACGCCGGAGACCTTCGCCATGTGCTGCACTTCGGAGGCGCCGAGGGAGTGGATGACCAGCTGCGGGTACTCGGCCTTGATGGCGCGGAAGTTCTCTTCGTAGTACTCGACGCCGTAGTCCGGGTGGTGGCCGCCCTGGAACATGATCTGTGTGCCGCCCAGGGCCACGGTCTCCGCGCAGCGGCGGAGGATGTCCTCCAGCGGACGGCTCCAGACCTTGTCGGACTTCGGGGCCGCGTAGAAGGCGCAGAACTTGCACGCGGTGACGCAGGCGTTGGTGTAGTTGATGTTCCGCTCGATGATGTACGTCGCGATCTCGCCGTGCTCGCCGTACACACCGGAGTAGCGCTTGCGCCGGGCCGCGTCCGCGGCGGTGCCCAAGGAGTGCAGAGGCGCATGACGGTACAGCTCCAGCGCTTCCTCATACTCGATGCGCCCACCGTCGGCCGCTCGGTCGAGGGCGTCTTGGAGCTCCGCGGAGATCTGCTTGCTCATCGGGCGTGCCCTTCGTCCGGGATCTTCAGTGCCCCTCCAGGGTACTTCGGTTGTCAGTGCGGAAACTGTCTGGGTATCCGGCGGTCCGCCAGACCGTCGCGGAACCGCTCGATGATCGACGAGATCTGTCGGAAGGTCTGAGTACCTTCCAACTCCGGCAAGTAGAGGTGTCGGGCCGCGAGTCCGTCGACAGTGACTGTGAAGTACATCGCCATGAGTGGGTTCACAAAAAGCACACTGTTGTGTGTGCGTTGTGTGAAGTGGATGTCGCCGGACACGCCGAGCATCGCCGAGGCGATCTGGCCGTGCACGATCGAGGGCCGCAGAGGCGTGTTCTCCTGCGCGTATGCGACGGCGTCGAGGTAGAGCGAGCCCTCGCGGCTGGCGCGCGGGATGGAGAAGGCACCCAGGTACGCGCCGTCTGTATCGAGGTCTGCGAGGTTCTCTAGGACCTGCACGTGATTCACGCCGTGGTAGGCGTCGATGCCGAAGCCGATGCTGACCACCAGCCGGACCGGGATCTCGGTCAGACCGGCCACGACCGCCAGGCTCAGCATGTCCTCCGCCGGCGTGCCCAGGCCCGTCTCGTCGCCGCGCATGAGGATGTCGGTGCCGCCGTCGACCAGCACGATCGCGTCGATCTCGTGGTGCGCGATCAGAGCCCGGTAGGCCTCACGCAGGGGCTCGACACCGGTGCGCTGGAAGGAGTAGACGGTCGACGGCTCCCCGACGGTCTTCAGCCAGCGCGCGAGCGTGCGCTCCGGGAAGTAGTCGGTGAAGCCGCCGCTGGTCGGCGTGATCGCCGCGACGTCGGGGGCCAGCCACGCGTCGAGGCTGAAGCCGGAGGCGACGAAAGTCAGGTTGCCGAGGAACACCTCGGCGCCGTGCTCCCGCAGCGCCAGGGCCAGGGGGATCCCGCCGAGAACATCGAACCCGCCGCCGGCGCCGGCGATCAGGACGCGGCGCGAGTCGGCGAGGGCGGCGAACAGCGGCAGGTCGCGCAGGCTGGTGGTCACGGGAGAGCACGATAACGGCGGAGCGGCTGCTGTGCGCGCGGTGAGACAGTGCGCTGCCACGCGGTCGCTATACGCGGTCGCTGCGTTCGGTCGCTATGTGTGCGGCTACTTGTCGTCGGCGCGGAAGATCATGCAGGTCGACGTGGCGGTTGCGTAGAGCTTGCCGTTCGCGTCGACGATGCGCGCCTCGGCGAGCGCCGTACGGCGGCCCATGTGCGTGACCGTACCGATGCACTGCACCTCGCCGGTGTCCTTCGTCATACCGCGCACGAACTTCACCGACAGGTCGAGCGACGTGTAGTAGTCGCCGGCCGGGAGCAACGACTGCACGGCGCAGCCGCAGGAGGAGTCCAGCATCGTGGCGAAGACGCCGCCGTGCACCGACCCGATCGGGTTGTAGTGGAACTCGTCGGGGGTCAGGGTGAACACCACCCGGCCCTCCTCGACGTCGCCGAGGTAGATGCCGGTCGTCGCGGCGATCGGCGGCCAGGGGATCCGGCCCTCGGCCATGGCCCGCAGGTATTCGATACCGGACAGGCCCGCGCCCTCGGCGAAGGAGGCCAGCGGGTCGCTCCAGCTGTAGGTGCGGGTGCGGGTGCGGTCGGCGTCGGCCGTGGTGCCGGCGTCGTCGACGCCCTCAACGGTCTCGGTCATGGCTGCGGTCCTCCCAGATCCGGGCGCGACTCACTGAGTTAGCTACCGATAAGTAACAACCAGTCTAGCCCACGCCGCGCTTCCAGGCGGGGTGCGGACGGCCCCCGTGGCGCCGGCTCCCCTCCGGCGCCGCCGGACGAACCCTGCTCAGACCTGCCGCGGCAGCAGCATGACCTCCGGCACGTCCAGCACGCCGATCTGGTCGCCGACCTGCCGGGCGAACTCGCGGACCCCCTCCAGCTGGCGCTCCCCCAGGGAGAAGTCCAGCGTCGTGAAGTAGTCCTCCAGCTCCGCGGCCGGGAACTGCTCCCAGCGCTCGACCTGGCGGGCCACCTTGTCGACGTGCTCCAGCGAGATGTCGCGGCTGCGGAGGAAGCCGCGGTGCACCTCGTGGACGATGTCCGGACAGCGCTCCAGGTACTCCTTGCGGACCGCCCAGACGGCGAACACCATCGGCAGGCCGGTCCAGTCCTTCCAGGCCTGGCCGAGGTCCAGCAGGTTGGTGCCGAGGCGGTTGGAATCGTAGAGCCAGGCGCGCAGGGCCGGGTCGCCGATGATCACCCCGGCGTCCCCCTCGCGGAGCATCTGCTCCAGGTCGGGGGCGCAAGGGAAGTAGTCGGGCGTGACGCCGTACTTCTCGCGCAGGATGAGCTTGGCCAGCTGGACCGTGGTGCGGCTGGTCGAGCCGAGCGCGACGCGGGCGCCCTGCAGCTGCTCGTAGGGGATCTTGCTGACCAGGTTGCAGCTGGTCACCGGGCCGTCGCTGCCGACCGCGACGTCGGGGAGGACCACCAGGTCCTCGGCGTTGCGGAGGTACTCCACCAGGCTGATCGGGCCGATGTCCAGGTCGCCGGCCACCAGCATGTTGGAGAGCACGTCAGGGCTGTGTTTGATCAGCTCCATGTCGAGGATCGCGCCGGAGTTGACCAGACCCCAGTAGATGGGCAGACAGTTCAGGAACTGGATGTGCCCGACACGGGGTCGCCGCCGGCACTGGGAGAGGTGCGCTTCGAGCCGCGCTCCGGAGAGTTCGTCCACGGGGTTAGGGTACGTCCGGGTGATCAGGTGTCCAGAGGCGGGGCAGTCGGGCGAAAGCGGCGAGCCGGACACGCGCCCCCCGGCGCGCCGCGTCCGCCGAATCAGTCCTCGTCCTCCATGGCCGCGTTCTCCTCGAACTTGTGGGCCATGCGCTCGGTGCGGCGGGTCACCTGCACGGACATCGCGTCGCGCTGCCGAGAGAGCAGGAAGAAGGACGCCACGCCCGAGACGAGCAGCGCGCCCATCATCAGGTACAGCACGCCGTTGCCGGTCACGATGTGCCCGGTCGCCGCGACCGCGCCCCACAGCACGGCCAGCGAGACGATGAAGATCGCGATGCGCAGCGTCGCGTAACGCATCGTGGCGTGCTTGCCCTGCGCCACGGCCGCACCCGCGGCCAGCACCTCGGAGTCGGACCCGGGCTCGGAGCCGGCCGCGTCCTGCACCTCGGCCTTGTCAGCCGTCTTGTTGTCGGCAGGCATCCGCCGACTCCTTCCATCGCTATGAGAGACCAGCCCCGGACCGAGGTCTACAGGCTCAGGGCCATGTGGATCTCGTCCCGGTAGTCGTCCGCGGCGACCCGCAACATACGCGGGATGCGGCCGACCTCGGTGTATCCGCACTTGCTGTAGAAGTGTTCCAGCCCGAGCCCGCCACGGCAGGTGAGGTGGAGCATTTCGACACCGTCGAGGGTACGCGCCACCCGCTCGGCCTCCCGCAGCAGTTCCGCCCCGTACCCCCGGCCCTGGTGCTTCGGGTCCACGACCACGGTCTTGAGCAGCCGCGCGTGGTCCATCAGCGGGAACTGGTGGTCCACGATGACCAGGAACGCGGCGGCCTTCCCGTCCGCAAAGCCGATCAGCATCAGGTCCTTGCCGACCGTGAAGGCACGGAAAGCCTTGGCGTCCACGCTCTCGCGCTCCACCGGCGCGACGAAGCCGACGGCACCGCCGGCGTTGGTGGCATCGGTCCAGATGTCGACGAGCACAGGACGCAGGGCCTCGGGGATCTCGGCGTACGTCTCAAAGGTCAGAGCCATGACGATCATCGTTCCGTTCAGCGCTCGACGGCATCGGCCCCACGCCGCGCACGACGCAGACCCACCGCGATGTTCAGCACCGTCACCGCGACCACGACCAACGCGGCCCCACCCACCTCAGAAGGGGCGACCGGCTGCGACTCGCGCAGCAGCAGCGCGCCACCGGCCACCGCGAACAGGCCGACGGCCAACACCCGCAGCTCGGTCGCCAGACTGAAAGCGCGGGGACGGCGGGGCCGACGGCTGCGGCGGCTGAGGCGGTCGCGGAAGTTCACAAGATAGGACTATGCGGCACCGGCGCGCCGATTCCCAAATCAGTCCCGCAGCGCAGACGTGCCCCCTACCGGTGGCGGCGGGGCTGGGGGTTGGGGGCGGCCGACCGCTCAGCTCGCACGACGCCCGACGACTCAGCACGATCCGCTCACGCCAGGCACAGCAGTCCGGCCGCCCAGGAGGCGCCCGCCCACCAGCCGCCGGCGTGCCCGACCGCGCATCCCGCAGCGCGCCTGCCGCTCAGCCGGCAGGATGCCCGGGTCACACCAAGCGCGGCGGTCTGGCTGCTCGACCCGCAAGCCAACTCAGCCATGGGGCGCCCGGCCGCACATCCCGCAGAATGCCCGAGTCACCCGGCGCGGCGGTCCGGCCGCTCACCGCCGGCGCCGGCAGCATGCCCGACCGCTCAGCCGCGCGATGCCCGGCAGCCGAACCAGCAACCCGCCCGGCGCGCATCCGCTCAGCCTGCAAAGCGACCGAATCACCCGGCGCGGCGGTCCTGCCACTCACCACTCAGCCGCGCCGAGCCCGGCCCTGCCCTGCCCTGCCCTGCCCTCAGAACGTCATCAGCTGCGGCTCTTCGCGCCGATCGGGCTCCGGCCCCTCGTACTCGCGGATGACCTCGTAACGCGTGTTGCGCTCGACGGGGGTGAAGCCGGCGTCGCGGATCAGTTCCAGGAGGTCGTCGCGGGTCATTTTGTTCGGGGTGCCGAAGTCGTCGGCGTCGTGGGTGATCTTGTACTCGACGACCGAGCCGTCGAGGTCGTCGGCGCCGTAGTTGAGGGCGAGCTGTGCCGTGGACAGGCCGTGCATGACCCAGAAGCACTTCACGTGGTCGAAGTTGTCCAGGAGGAGGCGGGAGACTGCGAAAGTCTTCAGGGCCTCGACGCCGGTGGCCATCGGCTGGTTCATCAGGCGGTTGCGGACCTTGCCGTCCTTGCTGTCGTGGAAGTCGTGCTGGAAGCGGAGGGGGATGAAGACGGCGAAGCCGTTGGTCTCGTCCTGGAGCTCGCGCAGGCGCAGGACGTGGTCCACGCGGTGGCGGGGCTCCTCGATGTGGCCGTAGAGCATGGTGGCGGGAGTGCGGAGGCCCTTGGCGTGCGCCAGGCGGTGGATGCGGGACCAGTCCTCCCAGTGCGTGGCGTGGTCCACGATCTGGGAGCGGATCTCCCAGTCGAAGATCTCCGCGCCGCCGCCGGTCAGGGACTCCAGGCCGGCTTCGATCAGCTCGTCCAGGATCTCGTCGGCGCTCAGGCCGGAGATCTTCTCGAACCAGTGGATCTCGGTGGCCGTGAAGGCCTTGATCGAGACGCCGGGCAGTACGGCCTTGAGCTCGCTGATCGACTTCGGGTAGTAGCGCCACGGCAGTGTCGGGTGCAGGCCGTTGACGATGTGGAGCTCGGTGATGCCGTCCGGCTCCATGTCCTTGGCCAGGCGGACGGCCTCCTCGATGCGCATCGTGTAGGCGTCCTTCTCCCCCGGCTTGCGCTGGAAGGAGCAGTACGCGCAGGAGGCCGAACAGACGTTCGTCATGTTCAGGTGGCGGTTGACGTTGAAGAAGACCTTGTCGCCGTTCTTGCGCGTCCGCACCTCGTGCGCGAGCTCGCCGAGCCAGGCCACCTCGTCGGTGTCGTACAGCGCCACGCCGTCCTCGAAGGACAGCCGCGAGCCGGCGAGGACCTTCCCCTCGATCTCCCGCTTGAGCCCGGAGTCCATGGCCTCACCCTTCCCGTCCGACGTCTACCTGATCACACAGCAGAGTACGGCAGGGCCCGGTGACGACCTCGTCCGGATTGCGTGATCACGTTGCGATGGGGCGGCCGGACAGCGGATAGTCGTCATCATGTCCGAATCACCCTCACGACGAGCCGCCGGCCGATCCCCCGGCCGACCCCCCGGAGACGACCGGAGTCGTCGTGGGCGGTACGACGAGCGCGAGCGCTATGACGAGCGCCCCGACCAGCGCTATGGCGAGCGCCAAGACAGCCGCTATGAAGAGCAGGACCGCTACGACGCCCCACCCCGGCGCGGCAGCGCCCCGCGGCCCGCAGCGGCCCGTTCCGGAGGCTCCCGCCGCGCCGGCGCGGCCACCGCCACCGGCACCGTGGCGACGGCCGGCGGCCCCGCACTCCCCCTCGGCCCGCGACTCGGCATGGCGTTCGTCATCGGCGCGATCCCGGCGCTGCTGGTCGCGTTCCTGTGCGGCGTGGCCTCCAGCGGCGGCTCGTCGCGGTCGATCGCGGGCGTCACGCTGAACTCCAAGCTGCTGGCGCTGTCGGTCCTGGCGATCCCCGCGATGATCCTGATCATCGGCGGGCTGCTGCGCTGGCGGCGCCTCAACCCGCTCGGTCTGACCTGGGGCTTCACCGTCGTGGCCGGGCTGAGCTGGCTGACCCTGCTGTTCGCCGCGCAGATGGAGAAGGTGATCCCGCACCTGACGCCGCTGCTGACGGTGCCGCTGGTCACCGGGGCCGCGGTGGCCGCCGCGGCCTACCTGACCGACGAGAACACCACGACGACCGGCCGGTACGCGTGCCTGGCCGCGGTGATCGCCTCGCACATCGGGATCGTGACGATCGTGGTCACAATCGTGCTGGCCTGAGCGACGCCCCGAACAGCCCAAGGGCCGCGCCGGAATCCGATCCGGCGCGGCCCTCGGGCTGTTCGGGCCAGGTGCTACTTGGCGTCCTCTTCCTCCGGCTCGGCCAGCGGCATCGGCCGGTCCTCCCACTTCGTCGACAGCGCGACCGTGGTCCGGGTCCGGGCCACGCCGCGGATCCGGGTCAGCCGCCCGATGATCCGCTCCAGGTCCTCCGGGTGTCCGGCGCGCACCTTGAGCAGGAACGACTCCTCGCCGGCGACGAAGAAGCAGTCCTCGATCTCCGGCACGTCGCGCAGCCGCCAGGCCACGTCGTCCAGCTCGGCCGAGTCCGAGAGCAGGATCCCGATCATCGCCGTCACGTTCAGGCCGAGCTGCTCGGGGGCCACCATGGCCCGGTAGCCGGTGATGACTCCGTTGCCCTCCAGCCGGTTGATCCGGTCGGTCACCGACGGCCCGGACAGACTGACCAGGCGTCCCAGCTCCGCGTACGACATCCGGCCGTTGGTCCGCAGCGCGTCGATCAAGGCGCGGTCCACCGCGTCCATGCTTCCTGATCACCTCATCCGCATCGATGGACGCACCCGCCTGGTTCTCCCATCGAGTTCAGCGTCCGTTTCACCGCCGGTGCGAGCGTATCGGCTCCCCGGACGGCCCCGGCCCCCGCGCGGGGCCGTCCGGGGTGCGCGTGGCCCCCCGCTAACGATCTGTGACCGTCTTCACCTTCAATCAATTGGACACAGAGCGTGGAACTCCTTAGAATCTAAGGCATAGAACAGATTAGGCCCGACGGATCAAAGGAGTCAACGATGAACTTCCAGCCGTACGAGCTGCAGGCCGCGAACAACCGCCTAAACGACCTGCGCAAGCAGGCCGCCAAGGCCCGCCTGGCGCGCGCCGCGAAGGCCGCCCGCAAGGCCTGACCTGCGGCGGTACCCGCAGAGCAGCACGAACGCAGTAGCGAAGACAGCACCGAACGCACCACGAACGCACCATCTAGAGCTCCGGCCGCCGGTCGCGTCGATCAACTCCCCCCCGTGATCGACGCTCGACCAGCCGCGTTGGTCAACACCCCCCCGGATCAACGCGCGGGTGATCGGCGGCCGGGAACCACGGGAGCGCCCCTCCAGTCCGTCCCCCCGGGACTGGAAAGGGCGCTCCTTTGCGTTCGCCTCTTTAGCGTTCCGGCGCGAACAGCCGCTGGAAAGAGAACGCATGAGGCGTGGCACCGTGTTCACGGAAGTGCGCCAGCCGATCGCGCGCGTCCTGGATGGTCGGGACGGTGCCGGCCGGGACCCACCACATCGTGGCGGTCGCCTCGGGCAGCTTCTGGAAGAACTCCTTGCGGCGCGCCAGCAGCGTGCGGTGCTCGCCGGAGAAGGCGAAGTCCCGCAGCGCGCCGACGGATTCCCAGACGGTGAGGTTGACGAACATCTCGGGGTCGCCGGGCCAGGCGACGTCGGTGGCGCCGAGCTCCGGATCGGAGCCCTCCAGCAGCCAGACGAAGCCGGGCATGGCCCGGCCCTGGTCGTTGACGCGGGACAGGTTCTTGGTGAAGTCCTCGATGGCCGGGTCGCCCAGCGGCGCGACGAGCCGGCCGATGTTCAGCTGGGCCAGGTGGAAGCCCTCGAAGGGGCCCAGAAGTACGTCGGGAGTGTCCATGGGCGCAGGCTACTCAGAGGACTTACGTCTATGCGCCCCGCGTCTCGGGTCCCGGGACCGGGCACGGATTCAGCGCGCCGAGCAGGGGTTCATAAACGACGCAGATCCCCGCGCCAGCGCTGGAAGAGCGTGTGCGGGACGCCGAGCACGTCCAGGATCTTGCCCGCCACGAAGTCCACCAGCTGCTGCACGTCCTTCAGCCCGGCGTAGAACCCGGGCGCGGCCGGCAGCACCACGGCCCCGGCCTCGTCCAGCTCGACCATGTGCCGCAGCGTGCCGCGGTTCAGCGGCGTCTCCCGCACGCAGACCACGACCGGCCGCCGCTCCTTGAGGTTCACGTCGGCCGCGCGCTGCAGCAGGTCCTTCGACAGCCCCAGCGCGATCCCCGCGACGGCCGCGGTCGAGGCCGGCACCACCACCATGCCCTTGGCCGGATAGCTCCCCGACGACGGCCCCGCGGCGAAGTCCCCGGCGGGCCAGTACCGCACGACGTCCAGCCGCGGGTCCTCCGGCACCCACCCGAGCCACGTCGCCAGGTCCTCGCGCCAGTGCGCGTCACGGAAGGAGATCCCGGTCTCGTCCAGGATCGTCAACCGCGCCGCCCGGCTCACCACCAGGTCCACCGCCTCCCCGGCCGCCAGGAGCGCGCGGATGGTGGCGGCCGCGTAGGGCGTGCCGGAGGCGCCGGAGACGCCGACGATCCAGGGGGTGCGGGCGGCGTGGGGAGTGCGGGGGCCGGTCACCGAGCTCAGACCCCCAGCCCGCGCACGATCAGGTCCACCAGCGCGAAGCAGAACAGCGAGATCCCGACGAAACCGTTCGTCGTGAAGAACGCCCGGTTCACCTTCGACAGGTCCGTCGGCTTCACCAGCGAGTGCTCATACCAGAACGCCGCCGCGACCACCGCGACGCCGATCCACCACAGCGCGCCGCCGTGCGCGACCACGCCGAACCAGATCAGCAGGCCGAGGGTGATCACGTGCGTGGCGATCGAGGCGCGCAGGGCGGCGGCGATGCCGAAGCGCGCCGGGACCGACTTCACACCGATCACGCGATCGGCGGCGACGTCCTGGCAGGCGAAGATCAGGTCGAAGCCGCCGATCCAGAAGCCGACCGCCAGGCCCATCAGCGTGGCCTGCCACGACCAATGGCCCGTGACCCCGATCCAGGCGCCCATCGGGCCGATGGCCTGGGCGATGCCGAGGATGGCGTGCGGGTAGTTCGTGAAGCGCTTGCCGTACGGGTACAGGACCAGCGGGATCACGGCGACCGGGGCCAGGTACAACGACAGGCGGTTCAGGGAGGCCGCGGCGGCCAGGAACACAGCCAGGGCCGCGAAGGAGCCGAGGTAGGCCGTCTTCACCGACACCGCGCCGGTCACCAGTTCGCGCATCTGCGTGCGCGGGTTCCGGGCGTCGATCTCGCGGTCGATGATGCGGTTCATCGCCATGGCGAAGGTGCGGGCGCCGACCATCGCGATCGTGATCAGCAGCAGCTTGGCCCAGTTGACGTGGCCGCTGGTCTCGAACATCGCCCACAGGGCGCTGATGTAGGCGAAGGGCAGGGCGAACACCGAGTGCTCGATCAGCACCAGGCGCAGGAACGCCCGGGTGCCGCCGACCACGCCCCGGGCGGTCTCGGGGGCCTCGTTGACCTCCCGGGTGGTTCCGGTGGGTTCCTCCACGGGGTCCACAGAGGATGCAGCTGTGGCGGACATCAGAAGCCGTACTCCTTCCAGCGGCGGTCGACCTTGGCCGCGGTCATCGGGTCGGAGGTGATCATCTCCGGCCAGCCGCGGTGATAGCCCTCCTCCGGAAGCTTACGAGTCGCGTCGATTCCCGCCTTGCCACCGTAGAACTGCTGGTAGGAGGCGTGGTCCAGATGGTCGACGACGCCCTCGACCACGGTGAGGTCCCGGGAGTAGTCCACGTTGCCGAAGGCGCGCCACGCCACCTCGGCGTAGTCGTGGACGTCGCAGTCGCTGTCCACGACGATGATCAGCTTGGTCAGGGACATCAGGTGCGCGCCCCAGATCGCGTGCATCACCTTCTGCGCGTGCTTGGGGTAGCGCTTGTCGATGGAGACGATCGCGCAGTTGTGGAAGCCGCCGGCCTCGGGGAGCGCGTAGTCGACCAGGTCCGGAATGATGATCTTGAGCAGCGGCAGGAAGAAGCGCTCGGTGGCGCGGCCCAGCGGGCCGTCCTCGGTCGGCGGCCGGCCGACCACGATCGACTGGAGCATCGGGTCCTCGCGCATCGTCATCGCGGTCACCGTCAGCGCCGGGAACGGCTCGACCGGCGTGTAGAAGCCGGTGTGGTCGCCGAACGGGCCCTCGGGCAGCGTGACGCCGGGCTCCAGCCAGCCCTCCAGGACCACCTCGGCGTTCGCCGGGACCTGGAGCGGGACCGTCTTGCAGTCCACCAGCTCGACCCGCTTGCCCTGCACGAAGCCGGCGAACAGGTACTCGTCGATGTCCGAGGGCAGCGGCGCGGTGGCGGCGTAGGTGACGGCCGGCGGGCAGCCGAAGGCCACCGCGACCGGCAGCCGCTCGCCGAGGCGCTGCGCGACGGCGTAGTGGTTGGTGGAGTCCTTGTGGATCTGCCAGTGCATGGAGATGGTGCGCTTGTCCTGGCGCTGGAGGCGGTACAGGCCCAGGTTCCGGCCGCCGGTCTCCGGGTGCTTGGTGTGGGTCAGGCCCAGGTTGAAGAAGGAGCCGCCGTCGTCCGGCCAGGTGTGCAGGGCCGGGAGGAGGTCCAGGTCCACGTCGTCACCGGTGAGGACGACTTCCTGCACCGGGGCCTTCTTGACGTGCTTGGGCGGCACCGACTTCAGCTGCGCGGCCTTGCCGAGGGCGTCGCGCAGGCCGGAGACGCCGTGCGGGAGCTCGGGCTTGAGCAGGTCGCCGATGCGGTCGCCGATCTCGTCGAGGTTCTTCAGGCCGAGGGCCAGACAGAGGCGCTCCTCGGTGCCGAAGACGTTCATGGCCAACGGGATCGGCTTGCCGTCGGGGGTGCGGGCGCCCCGCACATTTTCAAACAGCAGCGCGACGTTCTTCGTGGGCCCGCCGCCATGGTGATCTTCCCGCGGCGCCTTCTGCACCCGGTCGGTGATCTCCCCGACCTCCAGGTGCGGGTCGACCTCCGCACGGACGCGCTTGAGCTGCCCTCGGCGTTCGAGGGCTTTCAAGAAGGAGCGCAGATCGTCATAGGCCATGGTGACCAGTATCCGTCAGAGGGGGGAAGACCCCCGTACCGGTCCCGTAGTGACGGCGCGGCCGTTACTGTTGAATGTGGAAAACCCACGACTTCCCGGGAGGCTGGGCGTTGCTCCGTTTCGTGGTCCAGTGGCTGGTGCCGATCGCGCTGGCCATCTTCGCCTGGGTCGACTGCCTGCTCACCCCGCGCCCCTGGGTCCGCTTCCTGCCGAAACCGGTGTGGGCGGTGCTGATCGCCGTGCCGTACCTCGGGGCGCTGGCGTGGATCTTCACCGGACGCACCGCGCAGCCGCGGGACATGCGGCGGCGGGCCACGGACGCGCATCCGGGGCTGTTCTCGTCGCTGGGGCGGGGCGGGACGCATCAGAGGCGGCCGCGGATCGTGGACACTTCGGGGTCCGGCTCCGGGATGACCGGCCGGGGCGGGAGGTCCGGGCGGACGGGCACCGCGCCGAGCACGTGGGCCGTGGCTCCGGACGATGATCCGGAGTTTTTACGTCAGCTCGGCGAGCAGTTGAAGAAGGACCGGCCGGAGGGCTGAGCCCACCGCCGGCCGGAGAGTTCAGTTCAGCTCTCCGGCCGTCGCGATACGCCGGACCCGCTCAGCCCGCTGAGGACTGCATCGTGAACCCGAACATGTGCCGGTCCATCGTGAACACCGGGTCCGCGTACGAATGCGGGAAGTCCTCGAAGCTCTCGCCCACCGCCTCGACCAGGTAGTCGCCGATCGGTTCGGCCAGACCCACCCTGCGGGTCGACCAGCGGGCCCAGGCCAGCGCGGCCGGTTCCAGGAGCTCCAGCTGAGTGTCGTCGGCGTTCACCCGAGCCGGGATCAGGACGTTGATCAGGGTGTCGAACTTCTCCGGGCCGTACAGCGGCGGGTCGCCGGCGAACTCGGTGAGCCCGAGGCGCGCGAAGATTTCGCCCCATTCGCGGACGATGGCCTGGTGCGGGAGAGCCCGGGCGTCTTCGGAGGCGGCGAACTCGTCCAGGAGCGGCGGGAGGTCGTCGAGGTCGTAGCCGAAGTCGGCGCCGCCGGGCAGTTCCGCCGGTTCGGGCAGGACCGCCAGGCGGGACAGCATCAGGGCGCGCAGGGCCGCGAAATCGTCGCCCTCGTCGTCCTCTTCGTCGTCCTCATCGTCTTCGTCGTACTCGGTGTGGTGGCTGTGCGTGTCGGGTTGAGCCGCCAGGGCGTCCAGTTCGGCGAACGCCTCGTCCACGGCCTCCGGCTGGAGTGCGGGCTCGTCCTCGAACTCCTCGCCCAACTGATCGAGCTGGTCGAGCTGATCGAGCTGGTCCAGGCCGTCCTCGTCCTCGTCTTCGTCGTCCACGAAGACGTCCTCGAACTCGTCGTCCTCCTCGTCGTCGACGAGGGTCTCGCGCACCGCCGGCTCCAGGCGCCGGCGCAGCTCGCCGGCGTCCAGCTTGTCCAGGGAGAACACGCCCTCGGGCCCCTCGGCGAACTCCGCACGGATCTCGCCGAGGATGTCCGGGAGGTCCACCGGGTCGACGAGCAGGACCTCCACCACGGTGCCCTGGGCGTTGTTGGCGACGGTCGCGGTGAACGCGTAGCGGTCCTTGCCGCGCTTGAAGGCGGCGATCAGCAACTCGCCGTCGGCGAACACGTCGGAGACCGACCAGGCCTCCAGGAACTCCACCTGCTGGAGCGCGGCTCCGTACCACTCGGGGCGCCGGACGCCCTTGTGGAACAAGCGCTCCGAGGCTTGTCCGGCGCGGGCGGCGACCTCCGGGGAGGCCACCGAGGCCAGTGCGCAGAGCACCGCCTGCGTGCGCGGGGAGCCGACCAGCTCCAGGACCTCGACCAGACCGAGTTCGGCACCCTCGGGCTCGTCGTCCTGTTGCAGCGCCGCGGTCCACAGGCCGCCCAGGAAGGCCGACGCCCACAGCTCGGCGTCCAGGGGCGTGCGGACCGTGCGCGGATCGCCGTAGACCTCGTCCAGGGCGTCGAAGAGCTGCCCGAACTCCGGGGGCAGCTCCGGATGCCGGGCCGGGGACGGCGGATGCGCCCTGCGGTTGGGCACGCCGGGACGCGAGGAGTGGTGGGGCTGACGACGAGGCTTCGGTCTCACCGTCTCATGCTCTCAGATCGCCGGATCCCGGATACGGGCAATCCCCGACACAGGGCACCACAGACCGCGGCGGCAACCCATTCGGATGGAGATGGCCTTTGTGGAACCCGCCGAACATCAAGGACAACAGCAGCATCACGATGAGGAAAATCAGGGCGAACCACAAACAGCCGGCGTTCCGGGACCGACGTCCTCGCCGCTCACGGTCTTCCTCACGTCTCGCCGGGCGCATACGTATGGCTGCCATAGGTCATAAGATAACTGTGATAGGGGGTGCCCGTGGCGGCTAAGGGCGAGCAGGTTGAAGAAGGCTCCAAGAACGAGACGCGCATCATCGTCCGCACCCGGGGCGGCGGGCTGCGTTCGACCCTCCTGCGCTGGGGCGTGGGCGGGGTCGTCGTGGTGGTCGTGCTGGCGTTCCTCGGTTCCCTGACGAACCTGATCCACTTCAGCAATCCGTTCGGCGAGACCACCACGACCCGCAGCGGGCCGGTGCTCCTGAAGTCGATCACGGAGCTCAAGCGCTTCGAGGCGGCCAGCGGCGAGTTCCAGGTCGTGACCGAGGTGCAGAACTCCTCGTGGCTCCCGTCGTTCCTGGCCGGCAGCGACACGTTCTTCCTCGGCGACGGCACCGTGAACGCCTTCGTGGACTTCAGCAATCTGGACGCCAACCACGTCACGGTGTCCTCCGACCGGCTGTCGGCGTCGATCACGCTGCCCAAGCCGGTGCTGGACCCGACCGCGCTGGACGTGCACAAGTCGTACATCATCGGCCAGCAGCAGGGCGTGTTCGACCGGCTCTTCAACAGCGACCCGAACCAGGTCCAGTCGCTGCTGGTGGAGGCCACCAAGCAGATCGACGGCGCGGCGCAGAAGAGCTCGCTGGTGTCGGTCGCGGAGAAGGACACCACGCAGATGCTGCAGAGCCTGCTGCACTCGCTGGGGTTCACCGGCACGATCACGGTGAACTTCAAGTAGAACAGCAGCAACAGCCGGAACAGCGAGCGGCGCCGGGCGAATCCGCCCGGCGCCGCTTTCGTTCTCAGCTCTCGACCGCTCAGCCCGCGGCTACTTCACCCCGGCGTAGGAGTGCATGCCGTTCACGAAGATCGAGACGATGAAGTAGTTGAAGATGAAGCACCCGTAGCCGACCAGCGCGATGAACCCGGCGCCGCGCCCCTTCCAGCCGCGCGTCGCGCGCGCGTGCAGGTAGGCCGCGTAGACGACCCAGGTGATGAACGCCCACGTCTCGGTCGGGTCCCAGCCCCAGTAGCGGCCCCAGGCCCGCTCGGCCCAGATCGAACCGGCGATGACGGTGAAGGTCCACACCGGGAAGGAGAACGCCAGGATGCGGTAGGCGGTCAGGTCCAGCTTCATCGCCGAGGGCACACGCCGCCACATCGAGTTCGGGTTCGCGGTGCCCAGCTTCGCCTTGGTCTCGTAGCGCGACTTGAACAGGTACAGGACCGTGGCGACGGTCGCGACCGTGAACATGCCCGAGCACAGCACCGCGGCGGCGACGTGCACCACCAGCCACGGCGAGTGCAGCGCCGGGACCAACTGCTCGGCGTCCTTGTACAGGACCTCCATGGCCAGGCCGAGGATCGCGACGATCACGCCGGTGACGAACACCCCGAGCCAGCGTGCTCCTCTGCGGAAGAGCAAGCCGACGTAGAGCGCCATGGCGACGGCCGAGCCGGCGATGGTGAACTCGTACAGGTTGCCCCACGGCACCCGGCCGGCGGCCACGCCACGGGTGACCACGCCGATCACGTGCAGCACGAAGCCCAGCACCGTGGTGCTGACCGCGATGCCGCCGGCGGTGATGGCGCGCAGGTTGCCGCCGTCGATCGCCGGGGTCTGCTCGTCGGGGTCGGGCCGGTCGTCCAAGTCATCGAGCGCCGCGAGGTCGTCCGGCACCGTGACAGAACCAGCCGCCACCAGTGTCTTGGCTTTCGCCGCGGCCTCCACGACGAATGTCGACTTCCGCCCGAACACCCATTCCGCGGTGTAGGCGAAGAACGCGATCAAGTACACGAACATCGCGCCGTAGATGGCGTAGTTCGAGAACCGCGCCAGGGACTCGTTGATCACTTCTGGACTCCCGCCTTCGGAGGACGCAGGCCCCTGCCCACACCCCGCACTTCGTCCCGCAACCGCGCGTCCTCGGCCCGCGCCAGCCCGGCCACTTCCACTCGCACGGTGTCCTGCTCATCCGCGGGCCGGACCCGCACGAACACCCGCCGCCGCCGGATGCCCAGCGACCCGATCAGCCCCACGACGATGCCCACGGCCGAGACGAACACCAGCATCTTCGACGGGTCGTGGTTGAGGTCGAACTGCGCCCACTGCTTCACGCCGTCGAACTCGATGGTCCCCGTGCCGTCCGGCAGGGCGACCGTGTTCTTGCCCTTGTCCAGGGTGAGCACCACAGCCGGGTTCGTCGGCTCGACCGGGTTCGGCAGCTTGACCTGCTGTGCCTTGGTCACGTCCATGGTGTACACGCCGGGGTTCGGCCCCAGGTCGCCGGTGTACGCGGTGAGCACCAGCGCCGGGTTCGCGGCCACCGGGGACAGGGACACCGCGCCGAGCCCGGGGATCATCGCCCCCGGATAGTCGGGCACGAAGATGCCCGACAGGCCCAGGTCCTGCGGGCTGTCGAATTTGTCGACGTAGCCGTTCTTGACCTTGTAGATGCCCGAGCCGACGCCCAACGCGCCGGAGTCGAAGAACGGCACGGCCGCGTGGTCCACGATCACCTTGCCGTTCTTGTCCCGGACGGTGATGACCGGCGAGTAGCCGTGACTGCTCAGGTAGACGCTGACGCCGTCGACGCTCAGCGGGCTGTTCTCCTTCAGCGTCGCCTTCTTCTCCGGCGCCGAGAGCGAGGACTTGTAGCTGACATCAGCGGTGAAGTCCCGGGCCTGGCCGTAGTCCGGAGCGTTGTGGTTCGGCTCGTAGGTCGCGGTGAACTTGTTCAGCGTCAGCCCGAAGGGCGGCAGCTTCATCGGGTCGACGCCGCCGCCGAAGGTGTGGTCGTCGTAGTCCATCGTGATGTTCGAGAACGACTCGCCCTCGCTGATCACGACCTTGGCCTGGTAGCCGTAGTAGCCCTTGATGGCGAACCCGGCCAGGATGCCCACCAGCGACAGGTGGAAGATCAGGTTGCCGGCCTCGCGCAGGTAGCCCTTCTCCCCCGAGACCCACCCGCCGCCGTCGGCGTCGGTTCCACGCACGACGCGGAAGCGCTTCTTCTTCAGCGCCGCCTCTGCGGAACTGAGCTTGTCCTCTATAGAGGTGCCCGAAGTGTCGTTCCAGCGGAAGTGCGCCGGCATGCGCGCCAGGTTGCGCGGAGCGGCCGGCGGGGGCTTGCGCAGCACTTTGAGATGCTGGGCGGTGCGCGGCAGGATGCAGCCGATCAGCGAGATGAACAGCAGCAGGTAGATCGAGGAGAACCACACCGACTTGTAGACGGTGAAGAACTGGAGCTTGTCCAGGACAGGCCCGATTGTCTTGTGCTTGGCCAGCCAGTCGGTGACGGTCGTCGGGTCGGTGTTGGCGCTGCGCTGCGGCAGCAGAGACCCGGGGATGGACGCCAAGGACAGCAGGAACAGCAGGATCAGCGCCACGCGCATGGAGGTCAGCTGCCGCCAAGCCCAGCGCAGCATCTCCAGCGGGCCGAGCCTGGGCAGGGTGACGGAATCCGCGGCGCTGCCTTCTTCGCGCGGCGCCGTGGTCAGGCTTGCCGCGTCCATCTCTTCTGTGGGCGATGCCATTCGATACGTCGTCTCGTTCTAACTAGATCGGGGACTGGAAACCGGGTGTCTGGCCCTGAAGCCAGGTCACCAGGTGGTCCCACTCACCGGTCACCAACAGGACGCCGATCAGGACGAGCATGCCGCCGCCGATCCGCATCACGGCCTGGTAGTGGCGCTTCACATAGCCGAACGCCCCCATCGCCTTGCGGAACGCGATCGCGGTGAGGACGAACGGAAGACCCAGCCCCAGACAGTACGCCACCCCGATGAGAACCGAACGACCGGCATTCCCGGAGTCGATGGACAGCGAGGAGACCGCCGACAGCGTCGGTCCCATGCACGGTGTCCAGCCCAGCCCGAACAGGATCCCGAGCAGCGGCGCGCCGGCCAGGCCGACCCGCGGGTCCTTGTGGAACCGGGCCTCGCGGTTGAACACCCGGCTGATCGCGCCGGGCACCACGCCGGCGAAGGACAGGCCCATCAGTATCGTGACGCTGCCCAGCACGATCTGGATGATGCGCTTGTGGGAGTACAGGAACTGCCCGCTCCAGCCGGCCAGCGACTCCAGCAGCACGAACACGATGCTGAACCCGAGCACGAACAGCAGCGCGCCGGCGATCATCCGGCCGCGCTTGGCCCGCGCTGCCTCGTCCAGGGTCTGGTCGCCCAGATCCACGCCGGTGAGTCCGGTCACGTACGACAGGTAGCCCGGCACCAGCGGCAGCACGCACGGCGACAGGAACGAGATGAGCCCGGCCGCCAGCGCGATCGGCACGGCCACGAGGAAGCTGCCGTACTCCACCTTCGTCTCGGTGGAGGTGTAGCTGGAGGCCAGATGCGTGAGGACGGCGGCGGTGGCGCTCATCGTCGGGGTCTCACTTACCGGACAGGACGGTGTCGAGCGCCGCGGACACGTCGTTGAAGTCCACGGGCCGCAGCGCCCGCCAGGCCAGGCCGCCGTTCTTGTCGATGATCAGCGTCGAGGGGACCGAGGCCAGCGAGGTGATCCCGGCCAGCTGGCCGAGCAGCGTCTCGTTGCCGTCGTCGAACAGGTTCGGATAGCTGATCTGCTTGGCCTTCACGAAGGCCTGGGCCTGCCCGGTGTTGTCGCGGGTGTCGATGCCCACGAACTGCACGCCCTTGTCCCGGTACGCCTCGTTCGCGTGCTCCAGGTACGGCGCCTCGGCCTGGCAGGGATCGCACCACGAGCCCCAGATGTTCACGACGATGACCTTGCCCTTGAACGAGGACAGGTCGAGCTTGGAGCCGTCGAGCGTGGTCCCGGAGAGCATCGGGAACTGCTTGCGGTCGTTGACGGAGAACGCGGCGGCGGTCCCGAGACCGTCCTTGTTCTTCGAACCCGACCCGCCGCAGGCGGTCAGGCCGAAGGCGAGTGCGGCGGCCGTCATCACCGAGAGCACGGCGACCGACCTGCGTGTTCCATCCGTCCTGCGCAGCATGTGAAAAGTTTCGCATGGCCGCCGCGCGCTCTTGCGGCAGGGTCCCCGAATCGGACGAAGCGTCGCGCTCCGCCCATGCTGGAAGACCCTGCGCGACGGCGCTATGACGGCGCTATACGGAGGACTCCGTATAGCGCCGTGCGGCTAAGAGGCTTTACAGAGCGACTCTGCGCAGCTCTACGCGCCCGCGACGAACTTCTTCGTGTTCTTCACCGGCAGCAGGTCCTTGGCCGGCTCGCTGTAGCGCACCGCGGTGATCCGGCCGTCGGTGATCTCGAAGGAGGTCAGCGAGGCCAGCGTGCACTCGCGCTTGCGCGGGTCGTGGAAGAACGAGCGGTGCTCGGCGGCCAGCCGGCTGATCCAGATCGGCAGCTGGTGGCTGACCAGCACCACCTCGTGGCCGGGAGCCAGCGACGCTGCATCAATGAGCGCCGCGTGCATCCGCTTCACCTGGTCCTTGTACGGCTCGCCCCAGGACGGCTTGAACGGGTTCCACAGCTTGAACCAGACCGCCGGCCGCTTGAGCACGCCGTCGCCGACCGAGAACTTCTTGCCCTCGAAGAAGTTCGCCGCCTCGATCAGCCGCTCGTCGGTGCCGACCTCCAGGTCGTGACGGGCCGCGATCGGGGCCGCGGTCTCCTGCGCGCGCTGCAGCGGCGAGGCGACGACCGCCTTGACGTCGTGGTCGGCCAGGTGGTCGGCGACCCGCTCGGCCATCTTCTGCCCGAGGTCGGAGAGCCGGAAGCCGGGCAGGCGGCCGTAGAGGATGCCGTCCGGGTTGTAGACCTCGCCGTGGCGCATCAGGTGGACGACGGTCTTGGTCTCAGCCATGACAGGTGGGGTTCCCTTCCGGGGATCAGGGATCAGTGGGATTTCTCGGCCGCGGCCGCGGCCTTCGCCGCGTGCGGCAGTGCCTCGGCGATGGTCTCCACGGCCGCGGCGTCGTGCGCGGCCGAGACGAACCACGCCTCGTAGGCGCTCGGCGGCAGGTAGACGCCGTGGTTCAGCATCGTGTGGAAGAACTCAGCGTAAGCCTTGGTGTCCTGCGTCTTGGCGTCCTCGTAGTTCTTCACGGGCCGGCCGGTGAAGAACACGGAGAACATGGTGCCCGCGAACTGCACGGTGTGCGGGACGCCCTCCTTGGCCAGCGCCTCGGAGGCCAGGTCGGCGATCTGGTGCGCGGTGGTGTCCAGGTGGCTGTAGACGTCCGGGGTGCAGTGCCGCAGCGTGGCCAGGCCGGCGGCGGTCGCGACCGGATTCCCGGACAGCGTGCCGGCCTGATAGACCGGGCCCACCGGCGCCAGGTGCTGCATGACGTCGGCCCGCCCGCCGAAGGCCGCCGCCGGGAAACCGCCGCCCATGACCTTGCCGAAGGTCATCAGGTCCGGGACCACGCCGTCGATGCCGTACATGCCCTCGCGCGAGGCGCGGAAGCCGGTCATCACCTCGTCGGAGATGAACAGCGCGCCGTTCTCGCGGCAGATGTCGGCGAGGAACTGATTGAAGCCCGGCTGCGGCGGGACGACGCCCATGTTGCCGGCCGCGGCCTCGGTGATCAGGCAGGCGATCTCCGCGCCGTGCGCCTCGAAGGCGGCCTTGACGCCCTCGGTGTCGTTGTACGGCAGCACGATCGTGTCCGCGGCCTGCGCCCCGGTCACGCCGGGGGTGTCCGGCAGCGCGAAGGTGGCGACGCCGGAGCCGGCCGCGGCCAGCAGCGAGTCGACGTGGCCGTGGTAGCAGCCGGCGAACTTCACGATCTTGGTCCGACCGGTGAAGCCGCGAGCCAGCCGGATCGCGCTCATCGTGGCCTCGGTCCCGGAGGAGACCAGGCGGACCTGCTCCAGCGGGGCGATGCGCGCCACCATCTCCTCGGCCAGCTCGACCTCGCCGGCCGACGGCGCGCCGTAGCTGGTGCCGTGGTGCAGGGCCTTGAGCGCCGCCTCCAGCACCGCGGGGTGGTTGTGGCCGAGGATCAGCGGACCCCAGGAGCAGACCATGTCGACGTAGCGGTTGCCGTCGACGTCGGTGAGGTACGCGCCTTCACCGGACGCGATGAAACGCGGGGTGCCCCCGACCGCGCCGAACGCCCGCACCGGCGAGTTCACCCCGCCGGGCGTGACCGCCCGGGCCCGGTCGAACAGGTGCTGGGACTGGGTCTCGGGGGGCTCGTACGGATGCGCGTTCATGCCGCCATGGTCTCAGATGCGCCGAGCGGGACGCATCGCGGTCACAGCCTCGACGAACTCCGCCGGCGGCTGGTAGGCGTGGTCTCGGATGTAGTGGACGACCAGGGAGGGGGCTGTCAGCTGGCGACCATCGGCGGCGACCACGCGGATCTCGGCATTGCCGAGGTACAGCACGCGGGTTCCATAGACGGCGCGGTACTGGAAGTCCGCCTCGAAAAGGTGTCGGAAGCGACAGCCGTGGACGCCACGGGTGGCGGCGACGAGGTGGTCGGCGGCCAGCGTAACCAGGTTGCGCCAGAAGACGGGATCCAGGTCGTCGGCCGCGGTCGGGAACTCGTGCCCGGGCTCCAGCCACCCGACGGTGAGGAGTTCCACCCCCTCCGGCACGGTCTCCGGCAGGTATTCGTACGGCGCCAGGTCGGGGTAGTACGTCATGCCGGAATGGTGCCCTCCCGCGACGCCCACCGGCCAGAAGCCGCGACCGCGACCATCGCCGCGATGATGAACGCCGGCAGCAGCAGGTACGCGGTGTGGATGCCGACCCGGTCGGAGAGGAAGCCGAGCGCGAACGGCGCGGTCCCGACCGCGATCCCGCCGCCGAACATGTTCACCGCGCCGGCCAGCTCCGCCTGTCCGCCGGCCATCTCGATCCCGCGCGCCGCCAGCAGCGGGTACTGCAACGACACCCCGAGCCCGGCCACCGCCAGCCCGCCGAACATGATCACCGGGTTCGGCGTCGCCCAGAAGAGCGCGAAGCCCAAGAGATTGGTCCCGAACGCGGCGAAGATCAGGCGGTCGATCGGCACCCGGAGCGCGAGACGACCGCCGACCGCACGGCCGACGGCCATGCCGGCGACGACGGCGGTGACGCCGGTCGCGGCGACGCCGGCGGACAGGTGCGCGCGATCGCGGAGCAGGGTCGCGCACCACAGGGTGAGACAGAACTCGATGGCGCCGGCGCAGACGCCCGCGACCTGGTTGATCCAGAAGCGGCGCGGGAGGTCGCGGAAGGTGGCGGCGGCGGCCGGTTGGTCGCTCGGGGAGCGTGGTGCGGGAATTGTGGCCCGACCAAGCGAAGTATTCGCTGCGACGACCTGAGCACGCGCGCCAAGTCGTTCGGTGCCAATGTCGGCGAGATCCTGGGCGCCGAGCCGACGCGCGCCGCATTCGGCCGGTTCCCACTCGTCCGAACCGCCGGTCTCAGCACTCGTGCCGACCGTGTCGACCATACCGAGCCCGTAAGCCTCGACCGCTTCACCGACCGCCACCGGCCCGGTCTCGACCGCCACCCACGCCGGCTCGCGAACCCGTCCGAGCGCCACGTACAGCAGCGCGCACAGCGGCGCGACCGACAGCAGCGCCGTGCGCCATCCGATGCCCGCCGCGGCCGCGCCGCCCACCGCGAGCGGGGCCGCGATGCCCACGAAGGCGGCGACCGCGTTGGCCTCGGTGATCGCGGCCGGGCCGGTCTGCGGGCCGTGCGCGCGCGACAACGCCGCAGGCACGGCTATGCACAGCAGCGAGCCGAAGACTCCGCAGATCACGGCCGCCGGAAGCGTTACCGACAACGACGGGACGGCACAGAACAGCCCCACCGACAGCGACAGGCCGACCAGGCCCCACCACAGTGCGGGGCGTGAGCCGCCCATGCGGCGGATGTACCAGGGTGCGCTGAGGCTGCCGACGGTGACTCCGGCGGCGTAGCACGTGCTGTGCAGCCCGGCCACGCCCGCGGAGAGGTGGAGGTCGTCCTTGAGCAGGTCGATCGAGGGGCTGAAGGCGTAGAGGAAGAAGGCGAAGGCGCCGAGTTGCAGATAGAGCAAGCGGGTCCAGCTGTCGTGCCGGACCCGCAGGACGGGCTCAGTGGGGGTGGCGCTCACATGTCACGCATCGCGGGTCAGCTTTCATCGACGGGCTCTTCCTCTTGCACAACCTCGGCTCGCACGACCTCGGCCACGACCTCGGCCACGACCTCGGCGTCGGCGTCGGCCTCGGCGTCGGCGGCGTCCGGGCCGGTCGCGGCGGGCGCGTCATCCGCGCCGGCCACCGCCACGGCCACCCGCACCGCCGCCGCAGCCGCCTCAGCGGCCTGCGACGCCTCGTCGGCGGGCCGCACCACGCGCTCGCCGAAGGTCACGGTGTCGTACTTGTACTCGTCGACCACCGGCTCCGACGTCGGGTACGTCACCGGCACCACGGCGGCCTCCGAATGCGCGCCGCAGCCGAAGTCCAGGGACACCACGCGGCCGTCGCTCGGGGAGATCTCGTTCGTGCACACGCCGAAGCCCTGGCCGAGCATCCCGGCCAGCGGCGCCAGGAAGCCGCAACCCGAGCAGCGGGCCGGCGCGGCCTGCGCCATCGGCGAGTGCGGACCGAACTCGCCCTCGTGCCAGCGCTCGGCGGCCTCCTCGCGGCCCTCGCGGGAGAGCACGCGGGGCCGGCCGAGGCCGATCTGGTAGGCGATCAGCGGCAGGGAGTCGCGGGTGATCTCGCGGTAGGGCTCGGGCCGCTCCTCGTCCTCGCCGGTGTAGGCCGGGACCAGGCGGGCGTCGTCCTCGGCGATCGGCAGCAGGTCACCGGGGCCCAGGTCGCCGGGGCGCAGGCGCTCGCTCCACGGCACCCACTCCGGGGCCAGCACCGATTCGCGGCCGGCGACGAGCACCGTCTCGTCGAGCGTGACGAACTTCGTGCGCGGGGCGCGGGTCAGCGTCACGGCCCAGTTCCAGCCGCGGTACCCCCGCTCCTTGCACTCGAACAGGTGGGTGACCACGCGGTCCCCCTCGGCGAGCATGCCGACGTGCCGGCCCACCTCGCCGATCCCGGCGACGTCCTCGGCCGCGGCCAGGGCCAGGTCGACCGCGTCGGCGCAGACCTGGTCGAGGACCGGCTGGCGTCCGCGCGGCCGGCTGTCTGTGGAGCGGGCTGGGGTGGCGGTCGCGGCGTTCACGCCTCGATTCTCCCCTATCTTGAGGTGTTCGTGTGACAGCGGTTCGGCTGACGGTGCATCGCGGCCGGTCCACAAGGGTCGCCAATTGAATCACCGGCTCCCCACGTTCACTTTTTCCGGGCAGGATAGGGGCGTGGCCAAGGATCAGACGCCGAATCGGGACGGCGAGGAGCGGACGCGGGTTTTCGACGCCCCGGAGGCGACCCGGCCGTTGATCCCGCAGCCCCCGCCGTTGCCGCCGAAACGCCCCCGGGACGGCCGGGACACCCGGGACGCCGGCGGCCGCACGCAGAACGGCGGCGGCGCGGCGACCGATCCTGGGCTCGCCGACACGCTGCCCATCGGCGATTCCGCGGCGGCCTCGGCCGCGCGCGGCGGCGGCCACCACGACCCGGTCCCGACCCGCACCATGGCCGCCCACCACCCGGACGACGTCCCGGTCGCCACCATCGACCTGGCCGCGACCCTGCCGGAGCTGGCCGAGGTCGCCCCGGACCTGTCGGCGGCCGACATAGAGATGCTCACCCCGGTCCGGCCGGAGTCCGACGCCGCGCGCATCCTGCGCCGGGTCGGCGAGGGCACCGAGGCCACCGGCCGCGCCATGGGCAAGGTCGGCGGGGTCCTCGGGCGCCGCATCCGGAAGTACACCGAGTCCGGCGGGGCCCGGGAGTCCGGGCTGTCCCGGCTGATCGAGCTACACGCCGTGAACACCGCCGGCGACCTGCTGATCACCCTGGCGCTCGCACAGTCGGTGTTCTTCGGGGTGCAGCCGGGGCAGGCGCGCGGCAAGGTCGCGCTCTACCTGGTGATCACCATGGTGCCGTTCGTCCTGCTGGCCCCGGTGATCGGCCCGCTGCTGGACCGCTTCGGGCACGGCCGGCGCATCGCGATGGCGCTGACCATGGCCGCCCGGCTGGTGCTGGCGCTGATCATGGCCCGCACCGTGAGCGGCAGCGCCAACCTGGCGCTCTACCCGGCCGCGTTCGGCTGCCTCGCGGCCTCCAAGGCTTACGGCGTGACGCGCAGCGCGGTGATCCCCCGGCTGGTCCCCCACGGCAGCACTCTGATCAAGGCGAACTCGCGCACCTCGATGGCCAGCATCATCGCCACCTTCGTGTTCGCCCCGGTCGGCGGCCTGCTGCTGAAGCTCGGCCACGCCGGCCTCTGCCTGATCGGCGCGGCGGTGGTCTTCACGTTCGGCGCGTACCTGGCGCTGCGGCTGCCCTCCCACGTGGACTCGGCCGCGGGCGAGCAGAAGGCGCAGCTGAAGAAGAAGGACCGGAACATGGACCCCCGCCTGGAGGAGACCATGCCGAACCTGCGGCTGCGCTCGGTGGGCCCGGCGGTGATGCTGGCGCTGCGCGCCAACGCCGCCTTCCGCTGCTTCTCCGGCTTCCTGACCATCTTCATGGCGTTCCTGGTCCGCTACCACCCGCTGGCCGGCTACAAGGACCTGGTCGCGATCGGCATGATCGCCGGCGCCGCGGCCGTCGGCAACGCCGTGGGCACCTCGCTGGGCTCGATGCTGAAGGCCCGGGCCCCGGAGGGCGTGATCTCCGCGATGCTGGCGCTGACCACCGGAGCAGTCCTGGCCTGCGCCTTCTATTACAACCTGATCACGGTACTCACCGTAGCCGCGGTCGCCGCCATGAGCGCTGCGCTGGCCAAACTGTCCCTGGACGCCCTTTTGCAGCGCGACACGCTCGAACGTGTGCGCACGTCGGCCTTCGCCCGGTCTGAGACACTGTTGCAGCTGGCCTGGGTGGTCGGCGGCGGCCTGGGGATCGCGATGTCGTTCCCGGGCAACGGCAACGGAACCTTCGCGTTCATCGTGGCCGCCATCGCGTTGCTGGCGGTCTGCGTGGTGACTTTGAAGGCGTTGTCGGATCTGCGTTTCGTGGCACCGAACCCCGCGCAAAGTCTCGGAGTCTGAAGGCTCAAGGGCACAAGGGATGGGGAGCCGGATGCCGGGTACGTTTCCGGCGTGCGGCGAAGCGAATACGTAAGCCATCCGCGGGACGACGGGGAGTGACCAAATGTACGAGTTCTTGCTGGCGACAGCCGTCGGCGCCGAGCGTGACGCTCTTCAGCGGCACGCAGAGGGCCTGACGGTGATAGTCACCGGCGCGGGCCCCGCGGCCGCGGCCACCGGTGCGGCCTGGGTCCTGGCCTCCGAGCCCTACAAACTGGCGGTCTCAGTCGGCATCGGCGGCGGCTTCGCCCCGCGCGCGCCGATCGGCTCGGTGGTGGTCTCCACGCGCGTGGTCGCGGCCGACCTCGGCGCCGACTCCCCGGAGGGCTTCCTGCCGATCGAGGAACTGGGCTTCGCCCCGCGCGTGGAGCAGCCGGACGAGGCCTGGGCGGCCCGGATCGGCGCCGCGCTGGGCACGGCCGGCCTGAACGTGGTCACCGGCGCGGTGCTGACCGTGGCCACCGTCACCGGCACCGCCGAGCGCACCGCGGAGCTGCTGGCCCGGCACCCGGACGCGGCGGCGGAGGGCATGGAGGGCTTCGGCGTGGCGAGCGCCGCGACGATGGCCGAGCTGCCGTTCGTGGAGATCCGCGCGATCTCCAACGTGGTCGGGCCCCGCGACCGGGAATCGTGGCGGATCGGTGAAGCCCTGGACGTCCTGGCGACCGTCGGGCAGACCCTGGCCGCCCTTCAGGCGCCGGGCGTCGCATAATCAGCCATATGTCTGACGCCGCGACCGTCCTGCCCGACAAGCTGTCCATCGCCTACTCGCCGTGTCCCAACGACACGTTCGTCTTCCACGCGCTGACCCACGGCCTGCTGCCCGGCGCCCCGGACTTCGACGTGACCTTCGCCGACATCGACGTCACGAACTACTGGGTGCAGGAGGCGGGCGCGCCGGACGTCCTGAAGATCTCCTACCCGGCCCTGCCCCTGGTCGCCGACCGCTACGAGCTGCTGCACTGCGGCGGCGCCCTGGGCCGCGGCTGCGGCCCGCTGGTGCTGTCCCAGGGCTCGGTGTCGGCCGAGGCGCTGGCCGGCGGCGTGGTCGCGGTGCCGAGCCTGCTGTCCACCGCCTACCGGCTGTTCGAGCTGTGGGCGGAGCAGAACATCCCCGGCGATGTGGAAATCAAGGTTCTGCCGTTCCACGAGATCATGCCGGCCGTCGCGGCCGGCGAGGTGGCCGCCGGCCTGGTGATCCACGAGGCCCGCTTCACCTACCAGAACTTCGGCCTGACCTGCCACGCCGACCTCGGCGAGTGGTGGGAGTCCGAGACCGGCCTGCCGATCCCGCTGGGCGCGATCGTGGCCCGCAAGGACCTCGGCGCCGAGGCGCTGGCCGAGCTCAGCGGGCTGATTCGGGACTCGGTGGAGTACGCCTGGGCCGACCCGAAGGCCTCGCACGAGTACGTGATGGAGCACGCGCAGGAGATGGACCCGGAGGTCGCGCAGCAGCACATCGGGCTGTACGTCAACGAGTTCACCCGGGACCTCGGCGCGGACGGGTTGGCGGCGGTCGAGGCGTTGCTCGCGAAGTAGCCGAGCGAAAAAGCCGAGGTCCCGGCGGCGTCCGCCGGGTCTCGGCCAACAATACTGTTTTCTCAGTATGCCCGCCCGAACAGCACGCGCTTGCCATACGCCGACGGAGCATCGCAGCGCACGCACGTTCCGGACTCGGCCGGCGCCTCCAGCGGGATGCAGCGCGGCGTGGCGGCGGTCTCGGCCTTGATGTCCTCCTCGCACTCTCGGCGTCCGCAGTGCAGGGCGCGGGCCCAGCCGGTGGCGACGGCCGCGGTGAACTCGTCCCAGGTGTCCACGGTGAGGGTGTGCGCGTCGCGGAAGGCGGTCGCGCGCTCCAGCAGGTACTCCTGGAAGTCGTCGAGGGTGTCGAGCAGCACCTCGGGGGCGGTGTCGAGGGAGATCGCGACCTTCCCCTCGTCGCCGAGCCGCTTGGCCAGCAGGGCGGTCCCGGCCGCGAGGTCGCGCGGGCCGATCTCCAGGCGCAGCGGGACGCCGCGCATCTCCCACTCGTTGAACTTGAAGCCCGGGGACACCTGCGGGCGGTCGTCGACGTGCACGCGGATCCCGGCGTCCGTCAGCCGCGCGGCCAGCTCGCGTACCGCTTCCAGCACGGTTTCGGCCTGGTCGCCGCGCGCGATCGGGACGACCACCACCTGGTACGGTGCCAGCTTCGGCGGCAGGACCAGGCCCTTGTCGTCGCCGTGGGTCATGATCGTGGCGCCGATCATGCGCGTCGTCATGCCCCACGAAGTGGTGTGGCAGAGCTGGAGTCGGCCGGTGTCGTCGGAGTACTGGATGCCGAAGGCCTTGGCGAAGTTCGTGCCCAGATAGTGCGAAGTGCCGTTCTGCAGCGCCTTTCCGTCGCGCATCATGCCCTCGACGGTGAAGGTCTTCACCGCGCCGGCGAACCGCTCGCCGGGCGTCTTCTCGCCGGGGACGACCGGGATCGCCGCCAGGTCGCGGCAGACGTGCTCGTAGACGCCGAGCATCTGCAGCGTCTCGGCCATGGCCTCGGCCTCGTCGGCGTGCGCGGTGTGGCCCTCCTGCCAGAGGAACTCGGTGGTGCGCAGGAACAGGCGGGGACGCAGCTCCCAGCGGACGACGTTCGCCCACTGGTTCAGCAGCAGCGGCAGGTCGCGGTAGGAGGAGACCCACTTGGCCATCATCTCGCCGATGACGGTCTCCGAGGTCGGCCGCACGACCAGCGGCTCCTCCAGCTCCTTGCCGCCGGCGTGGGTGACGACCGCGAGCTCCGGCGAGAAGCCCTCGACGTGCTCGGCCTCGCGCTTGAGGTAGGACTCCGGGATGAACAGCGGGAAGTAGGCGTTCTCGTGCCCGGTGTCCTTGATGCGGCGGTCGAGGTCGGCCTGGAGCAGCTCCCACACCCGGTAGCCGTACGGTCGGATCACCATGGTGCCCTTCGCCGGGCCGCGCTCGACCAGCTGGGCTTTGGTGACCACCTCGTTGTACCAGGAGGAGAAGTCCTCGCTCTGCGGGGTGACCCCGCGCTCGTCACGTGCCATGACGGAACGCTACCGAGCCGGGACGCGGTCGGGCGATGAGTTTAGACGTGGCGGATCGTCTGTATCACCGACAGCGACCGACCGAAGCACCGGGAGACCACCATGACCGCCACCTACACCTTCGACGTTTTCTCCAGCCTCGACGGTTTCGGCGCCGCCGGCGGCGACTGGACCGGCTACTGGGGCAAGCAGGGCCCGGAGCTGCTGGAGCACCGCCTCGGCCTGTACAGCGCCGAGCAGCGGATGATCTTCGGCGCCAACACGTACCGGATGTTCGTGGGGTTTCTGGCGCAGGCCGCGGACGACGCCGATGTGCGCGACCCGTGGGTCACCCGGATGATCGACACGCCGGCGACCGTGGTGTCCTCCACCCTGACCGGGCCGCTGGACTGGCCGGACGCGACCCTGGAGCGGGGCGACGCCGTCGACGTCGTGGCCCGGCTCAAGGAGGAGTCGGACGTGCCGCTGCGCTCGCACGGCAGCCTGGCGATGAACCGCGCGCTGATGGCCGCCGGCCTGGTCGACCGGGTCCAGGTGACCGTGTTCCCGGTGATCACCGGGCAGCACGGGCTGGCCCCGATCTTCGCCGGGGCCGCCGACTTCGACCTCGAACTGTTGGAGACGCGGACGCTCGACGGCCGGATCCAGGAGCTGGTCTACCGGCCCACGCTGCACGGCTGAAACCTGCCGGGGCTACCCCCCGGCCACCAAGTCCTCCGCCAACGCCACCACAGCCGTCGACCCCGGCAGCGCCTGCCGCTGCACCGCGTACGGGTGGAACGACGTCGCCCGCCGCGCCCGCGCGGTCGCGACCACCACCGGGGCGCCGCTGCCGTCCTCGTTCTCGGCCATCGGGGCGTAGCCGTTGGCGCGCAGCCCTTCGAGCAATTCCGACGGCGGGAGCTCGGAGACCGCGACGCCGGGGGCGATGCGGCGCAGGCCCAGGCCGCCGGTGCGGCGGTCGGCCAGCATCTCGGTGAGCGCCGCGTCGTTGTCGGCGCGGACGTAGGAGACCGCGGCGCCGACACGGATGCGGCCGTGGCGGCGCGCGACGTCGTCGACGAGGTAGGTCAGGGCCTGCGGGATCTCGTGGAGCGAGTGCTCGGCGAGGAAGGCGTGCAGGTCGTCGGCGCCGCGGCCGGCGTCGAAGGCGCGGCGCACCGAGGCGGTGGTGAAGCGGTAGACGGTCGCGGCGCCGGCCGACTCGATGTCGGCGACCAGCGCCATCTCCCGGGCCAGCTCGGGGGCCAGCGGGCCGGGGGCGATCGCGGTCAGGTCGCCCTGGATGAGCACGTGCCGCACCGGCTCGGGCAGGGCCGTGCCGAGGGCCGAGGCCAGCGCGTCGCGCGGCAGGCCGAGCAGCAGGGCCCGGCCGTGCGTCGACAGGATCCCGGCGCCGCCGCGCACCGGCGCGACCACGCCGAGCCAGACCGCCTCGCGCAGCGTCCAGTCCACCAGCTGCCGCACCGCCGGGCCGCTGCGGCGCGGCCGCTCCCAGAACAGCCGGTCCACGACCGCGTCCAGCGCGGTGGTGGCGCCCCGGGGCAGCCGGTCGAGCTCGCCGAGCAGGTCGCGGCGCAGCTCGGTCACGGCCCAGGAGGCGACCTCCGCGGACAGCGGCGCCACCTGCCGGTTCCGCTCGTCCGGCGCCCCGACCCGGCCCGCGGCCCGGTCCGAGACCAGCCACGCCGCCGCCAGCTCCGCCCAGCGCCGCTCCGGCGGCAGGTCCAGCCAGCGGTCGTAGGCCGGGGTCGGCAGCCAGAAGCCGGAGGCCAGGTCGGCGGCCACCAGCCCGGCGGCGTAGGCCAGCTCGGTCAGGAACGCGGCCTCCTCCTCGGGCACGTCGAGCAGCGCGGCGGTGCGCCGCAGGTCCCTGATGCCGGCGCCGCCGGAGCGCAGCACGCCGGGGGGACCGGCCGCCCAGGCGTCGAGCAGCTCCTCGACGCGGCGCGGCACGGCGATCGCCGCGGCGCCGGCGGAGGCGTCGGCGTTGCGGGCGTCGTGCTGGGTGACGGCGACGGCCGGCGGCTCGGCGGCGAGGTCGTGGTGCAGCCCGGTGCCGAAGACGTGGCGGCGGAGGAAGAAGGCGATCTCGCGGGGCAGCACGACGGTGTCCTCGGTCCAGCGGCCGAGGATGCCGCGGGCCAGGAGCCATTCGAGGGGGGATTCCGGGGACTCGGAAGATTCGGCGGTGCCAGAGGTCTGCGCCGCCCCGTCGTCGTGGTGGTCGTAGCCGTAGGAGTCGGCGGAGTCGGCAGCCGTCCCGATCCTGCCGAACGGAGGCCCCCAGACCAGTTTCTCCAGCACCGCCTCCACCCCGACCGGCGCGGCGTCGAGCACGGCGCGCATCCGCGGCGCGTCCGCGGCCAACGCCGAGATCGCACCGACCGCGCTGACCGGATCCGGGGTCGCGGGCAGGCCGAGCCGGCGCAGGAACTCCTGCATCCCGGCCGGGGACGAGTTGTTCAGCGCGGAAGCCAGCGGCGGTCCGAGCCCGACAGGGTTCTCCCCTAACGCCTCGCGCGCGTTGACCAACGGCCGCAGCCCCTCGTCGGGTCCCCACAGCAGCGCCGTATCGCGCAACAGCGCGACGGCTTCGGTGACGTCGCCGTCCTCCGGCACCCCCAGCAGAGCCGCCGTGGACCCGGCGGTCACCGGCTCCGGCGAGACCGCGAGCGCTTGGAGCACTTGCAAAGTGAATGCGTCAAGTCGGTCCATCGCGAGCGCGACAGACGCCCGCTGCGACGCGCGCTCCGCCAACGCCGCGATCGAAGCCGGCGGGGGCACCGCCAGATCCGGCCGCACCGCGAGCAGATTCGCCAGCCGCTCCACGGGCCAGGACCGCAGCTCGTCGGCCAGCGAGCGCCGGCGCGGCGGGGAGCCGTTCGCCCGGCCCCCCGGGCCTGGAGTGTCCGAACCCTGAGACACTTTGCCGCCCGCCGGCCCCGCGTCGGCGCGCGTCATCGCCCGCGCACCTGCGGTGCCGGGTGACGCGGAATGGCCGGGGTGTTCGGTGGGCATCAAAGACAACGGTAGTCGAGTCCCGACGATCACAGCGCCCGCATACGATACGGATGCGGGTGCCACAGGCACCACACACGACGTACGGTGCCTCAACAGAAACAGGGGGAACGCAGCGGTGACGGCCGAGACCGACCAGGAGATGTTCCGGTACCTGGCCGAGCTGTCCACGCTGGCGGAGGGTCGCATGTCGCCCACGTCGCGCAGCCAGCTCGTCTCCCGCACCCGTGCGGAGATCGAGTCACGGGTCTCCGCGCGCAAAGCGACGCGCACAGCCGACGTCCGCCAGATCCTGCTGGGCATGGGCCGCCCCGAGGCCCTGGTGATGGCCGAGGCGAACAAGGACCCGCTCTACGCCGCCCGCGAGCGGCAGCGGCGAGGCGCCGGCAGCAGCACCGGCTCGTACGGCGCGGCGTCCGTCTTCTCTCCCGAGGTCGACCCGGCCATAGCCCGGCTGGTCACCCCGGAGTCGCTGACCAACCCGCCGCCCGGCGGCTTCGGCGCCTCGGACTCCGACGGCGACGCGCTGCCGGGCCCGGAGGTCCCCGCCGAGCCGGACCCGTTCGGCGCCGGCAGCCACGACTGGTACTACAGCGGCGAGCCGGAGGAAGGCGGAGAGGGCGGCGGCAGCGCCGGAGGCCCGCAGATCCCGATCGAGAGCGGCAGCAGCTTCACGCCGACTCCGGGCCCGGCGCCCGCGCCGCCGCCGGCGCCGATCGGTGCCGGGCCGATGGTGCGGCGCACGGCGCACAGCCACACGCAGGCGCTGGCCGCGGTCACCGTGCTGTGCCTCGGCGCGATCGTCAACGCGGTCGCCATGTCGCCGTACACGATCGCCATAGTGGTGGTCGGCTATCTGCTCGCGATGACGTCGTACTCGTTCTCGCCCGGGGAGAAGCGGTTCGCGCTGATCGGCGTGCCGCTCACCGCGTTCGTGTTCTACGCCTTCGGGCTGTTCCTGGCCCGCGGCCGCTCCACGGGCCACACGACGCCACTGGACAACAGCGCGACCTGGCAGGCGGCCAAGGACGGCTTCACAGCGGTGCCGACCATGTTGGGTCTGCTCGCCGCGCTCTACCTGCTGTGGCGGCTGTTCAAGGCGGTCGCTAAGTCGGGCTGACCCCGGCCCGGCCCCGGTAGTGCGCCGGCGAGATCTCGCCGCGCAGGCAGGCGAACGCGACGTCGGCGGCCGTGCCGCGGTCCAGGCGGCCGTGGTACGTGCCGTCCGGCAGGCACACCATGTTCGCCGCGAACTGGTCGCCGCCCAGGTGCGTGGTCTCCCACGCGGGCAGCCCCCGCGCGGCGAGTTCCCGGGCGACCGGCGCGCCGTAGCGGGCACAGCACACGTCGCGCTTCCCGTGCGTGCACACCAGCAGGACGCGTTCCCGCAGCGGCGCGCCGAATCCGGGCGGGCCGCCCTCGGCCAGCGCGGCCAGATCCAGCTTCTCGACGTCGCCGAGATCGCCGGTGAGCCGCCGCTCCAACCAGCGCGCGCCGACCGGGCCGCCGGCGACGAAGACCACGCGCTCCCCGGTCACCGCGCGGCCCTCGCGATCCGGACGCCGGATCAGCTGCGGACGCACGGCATAGGCCGGCGCGGCCGTCAGCACCTCGGCGACCCCGGAAGGCAGGTCCGCCGGCCAGCCGAACGCCGGCCACGGCCCGGGATGCTCCACCGCGAGCCACGCCTTGGCCCGCGGCGGCGCGGTGTCCCCCAGCGGCTCGCGCGCCGCCCGGCACAGCGCGGCGCAGCCACCGGGAGCGGAATCGCAGACGGACACTGGCGGGTCTTTCCAGGCGGTGCGGTCAGGGTAGCCTCACCTTACCCTCGGCACACGCCGACCTACCCTCCTCGCCCTCCCGGCTCCCCCAAACCGGTGACCTGGTGCGGCGCGACCCGCGGCCGTGCCGGCCCGAACGCGGTCCTACCCGAAGGCGTCGTTCAGCACGCGCCGGAGCACGCCGCCGACCGCCAGGTAGACGATGGTGGCGAGCCCGTAGTTCAGGAACACGTTCAGCTTCGGGCTCTTGGGGGTGAACAGGTCCTTGAACCAGGTCGCGAAGAAGCCCGCCCAGTCCGAGTCCGTCCGCACGATGTCGTTCTGGGCGTTGGCGCCGATCAGGACGAACACGATGTACCCGACCAGGATGATCGCGATGACGGTGACGGCCACGAAGACCAGGTCTCCGGCCGCCCGCTTGCCTCCTGCTCCAGCCATGGCTTCCCGTTGCCCGCCGGGGGACGGCGAAAACGTGTTCGGCGATACCCTGTTCGCATGATCGCGACCGCCCTGACCGTGGGCTTCGACCTTGACATGACCCTGATCGACTCGCGGCCGGGCATCCACGCGACGATGACCGAGCTGTCCCGGCGCACCGGAGTGCACATCGACGCCGACGCGGCGGTCACCCGGCTCGGGCCGCCGCTGGAGGAGGAGCTGGTGCGCTGGTTCCCGGCCGAGGAGATCGACGCGGCCGGGGACGAGTACCGGAAGCTGTATCCGGAGTTCGCGATCGCGCCGACGCCCGCGCTGCCCGGCGCGGCCGAGGCGTACGCGGCGATCCGGGAGCACGGCGGCCGGGTCATGGTCGTCACCGCCAAGTACGGGCCCAACGCCGCGCTGCACCTGGAGCACCTCGGCCTGGTGCCGGACGTCCTGGTCGGCTGGCACTGGGGCCCGAAGAAGGGTGAGGCGCTGCGCGAGCACGGCGCGACGGTCTACGTCGGCGACCACATCGGCGACATCCTCGGCGCGCGGGCGGCCGGGGCGGTGGCGGTCTCGGTGGCGACCGGGCCGGTCAGCGCCGCCGACCTGGCCGCTGCCGGAGCCGACACCGTGCTCCCCGACCTGCGTGGTTTCCCGGCGTGGCTCGACGGGTATCTGGCCGCCTGATCCGTATCTGTATCTGTATCGGCCCGTGAGAACCCGTATTCGCCCATGAGGATCCGCCCGCGTTTCCGGGCCCGGCAGCCCCGTCCCGAGCTGCCCCGGAACTCCCGGTCGGGCCCTGGGATAACCCTGCCCAAGGGGGGCGTTTCCTGGTTACGCTTACCCCGCAAGAGTGAATCACCGACGACAGCAGACGCGAGGGTCCCACCGTGCCTACCGGCAAGATCAAGTGGTACGACACCGAAAAGGGTTTCGGCTTCATCACCCGCGACGACGGGCCCGACGTGTTCATGCACTCCTCCGCTCTGCCCACGGGCGTCGCGGAGCTCAAGAGCGGCCAGCGCGTCGAGTTCGGGGTGGCCGCGGGCAAGCGCGGCGACACCGCGATAGGCGTGAAGCTGCTGGAGACCCGGCCGAGCGTGGAGGCCGCGGTCGCGGCCCGCGACCGCAAGCCGGCCGAGGACATGGTGGTCATCGTCGAGGACGTGATGAAGCTGCTCGACGGGATGTCCGAGACCTTCCGCCGGGGCAAGTACCCGGACAAGGCCACCTCGCGCAAGCTCGCCGGGGTGCTGCGCGCGGTCGCGGACCAGCTGGAGAGCTGAGCAGGCCACCACATCGTGAACGGCTATGCCGCATCCGCCGGCCTGCTCGCATAATCACTTCCATGAGCGCTGATCGGAACATAGCCCGGGTAACCGCCACAGCAGCCGTCCACGCGGGGCGAACCGCCACGAACCCGACGCCGCCGATCGACCTGTCGGCGACCTACTACCTGCCCGGCGTCGACGCCGGCGGCGAGAGCTACGAATCGCTCACCGCCGGCGGCCCGCCGACCGCCGAGGGCGGCCTGGTCTACCAGCGGATGTGGAACCCGACCACGGCCGGCTTCGAGCGCGCGCTGGCCGAGTTGGAAGGCCTGCCCGAAGCGGTCTCGTTCGCCAGCGGGATGGCCGCGATCACCGCGTGTCTGCTGGCGGCGACCGCCCCGACCAGCACTGTGGCCGACAGAAGGCGGCACGTCGTGGCCCTGCGGCCGATCTACGGCGGCACCGACGGCCTGCTCACCAAGGGCACCCTGGGCACCGAGGTGACCTGGGTCGACGGCCCGGCGGACATCGCCCCGGCGATCGCCGCGCGCCCGGACACCGCGCTGGTCGTGGTGGAGACCCCGGCGAACCCCACCGCGCGCCTGCTCGACCTCGACGCGGTCGCCGCGGCCTGCGGGGACGTGCCGTACCTGGTCGACTCGACCTTCGCCACGCCGGTCCTGCAGCAGCCGGCCCGGCACGGCGCGACGCTGGTCGTGCACAGCGCGACGAAGTACCTCGGCGGACACTGCGACGTCCTCGGCGGCGTGGTGGCGACCACCCCCGAGTGGGCCGCGCGGCTGCGGGACATCCGGATCCAGACCGGCGGCCTGCTGCACCCGATCGCCGGCTACCTGCTCCACCGCGGCCTGCAGACGCTGCCGCTGCGTGTGAAGCGCTCCTCGGAGACGGCGGGGACGGTCGCCACGTGGCTGGCCGCGCACCCGGCCGTGGAGCGCGTCCACTACCCCGGGCTCCCCGGCGGCGACCCGGACGGCCTGATCGGCCCGGACAAGCAGATGCTCCTGCCCGGCGCGATGCTCTCCTTCGAGATGCGCGGCGGCTACGACGCGGCCGCGACGGTCGCCGAGAACGTGAAGCTGATCCTGCACGCGGCCTCGCTCGGCGGCGCCGAGTCGCTGATCACGCACCCCGCCTCGCTGAGCCACCGGCACGTCGCGCCGGACGCGCGGCCGGACGCCGGGCTGCTGCGGTTCTCGGTGGGCCTGGAGGACGCCGAAGACCTCGTCGAGGACCTCGAAGCCGCGTTCGCGAAGATCTGAGGCGTCACCCGTTTCCCGCCCCGGCATGCACCGGCATGGCGGGCGGGTGATAAAGGCTCCATGGACCCTCTGGAGCTGACGCGCCTGGACTTGCTCTGGGCTCTGATCCGGGTCCTGCTGGGCGGGACGTTCCTGCGCCGGGCCTGGGTGCACCAGGGCTCGGCCTGGTCCGACCGGCTGCTCGTGCTCGCCCTGGCCGGTGCCGGGACGGGCTTGGTCCTCGGGATCGTCATGCGGTTCACGGCGATGGGCGCCGCCGCGCTGCTGCTCCTGGCGCACAGCGGTCCCATCGTGGACCACCGCCTCCTCGTCGCCCTGGTCGTCCTGGGCATCGGGTTCACGACGCTGGGGTGGCGGTACGGCCTGGGGCGGTGGTGGTCCGGGACACCACTCGTGCAGCGCCATCCGTGGCTGGCGTGAGCGGTGTGGACGCAGGTGTAGATACAGAGTCCTTCCAGGTGATAGGTCTTCGAGCGTGTTCGACAGCAAGCTCTTTCTCGAGGCGTACATCACCCTGTTCGTCATCATGGACCCGCCGGGGACTCTGCCGATCTTCCTGGCGCTGACCAACGGCCGCAGCAAGGCCCAGCGCACCAAGGCCGCGTGGCAGGCGGCGCTGGTCGCGTTCTGTGTGATCTGCGTCTTCGCGCTGTTCGGGCAGCAGATCCTGGACTACCTCGGGGTGACGCTTCCGGCGCTGCAGGGCTCCGGCGGCCTGCTGCTCCTGCTGATCGCGCTGGAGCTGCTGACCGGCCGCAGCGAGGAGCCCTCGCACTCCAACGAGGCGGTGAACGTCGCGCTGGTGCCGCTGGGCACGCCGCTGCTCGCCGGGCCCGGCGCGATCGTCGCGGTGATGGTGTTCGCCAAGCGCACCGACCACCACTGGTCCGGCGTGCTCGCGGTCGGCGCGGCGATCGTGGCGATCCACATCACGCTCTGGCTCACCATGCGCTTCTCGGTACAGGTGATCCGGGTGATCAAGGACTCCGGTGTGACGCTGGTGACGCGGATCGCCGGTCTGCTGCTGTCCGCGATCGCGGTGCAGATGGTCGCCGACGCGGTGCGCGCGTTCGTCAAGGCCGGGTGACCTAGGATTTTTCCGTGACCTTCGGACAGCAGTTCCTCGACCAGATCGACGCCTCGGCGCAGGACTTCACCTTCCCGTTCCTGGACCACGGGTTCTATTCGGCGATCGACGTCCGCCTGCACGTCTACCGCGACAGCGAGCACTGGGCGGTCGTCATCGAGACGGTGGGCTTCAACCCGAAGGCGCGCAGCGTCACCGACGCGCTGACCGGCTACGGCGTGCGCGTCGGCAGCCAGCTGAACCGCGTGGAGAACATCGAGGCGCTGATGGACGCCGACGAGAACTACGTCGGCGGCGTCCCGATCCGCGTGCGCGGCGTGGACCTGGCGGTGAACGCTCCGGCCGGCGAGTACTTCGCCGAGGTGGTGCGCGAACTCGTGCCCGAGCACCGCGACCTGCTGCTGGCCGACGAGTCCGAGCTGCGGGCCCTGATCCCGCCGGACCTCCCGGAGATCCTGCGCCTGGAGGCCTGGCACCACCCCGACGTGCTGGTCGAGCGCCCGAGCCGGGAGGAGACGTTCCAGCTCGTCGCCAAGGTACTGGACTCCGGGAACCCGCACGACTACCGGCCGACGCAGGCGCCGAACACGCACTGGTCGAACTGGCCGGAGTCGGGCAACGCCTAAGCCAGCGAACGCCTTGGCGCTAACCGGTTCGGCGGCGGTCTTGACCGCCGAACCCGCCGTGCACGCCAGCGCCCACCAGAACGTGGCGCCGTAGGCCGAGGCGACGCGCGACGCCGTCGGAGCCCCGCCGGCCACCCCGCGCACCAGGAGCACCGCCAGGACCACGACCGCGACCGCCGACGAGCCGCAGGGCAACCCGAGGAAGCGGCGCGCGATCCTCGACGCCGCCGGCACGGTGTTCCTGCGCGACGGCTTCAGCCACGCCAGCGTCGATGCGATCGCGGCCGAGGCGAAGGTCTCGAAGCAGACCGTCTACAACCACTTCGGCGACAAAGAGCGCGTTCCGACACACCGAAACAGCCAGACCGCGAGCGTCTCGCAGCAGGGCGTGAGATCCCGAATCCCCTTACGGATGCTGCCCGATCGGCACCGACACCGACCCGCCGAGCGGGCACGTCCACAGCGGGGCCCGCTGCCCGCGGGTGGCCATCATCGGATGCGCGTGGCTCGGCAGGCACGGCGGCCATTCGATGACCCGGCCGCCGATCGACAGATTGCCCTGCACCAGACGCTGCGTCTGCGCGGCCAGATAGAGGGTGCGCGAGGCTGTGTCCAGCACGGACGCCCCGAGCGTCAGCCGCCCCACCTTCACGCCGGACACGATCAGCACGGCCGTGGCGCCCGCCGCCGGCTCGCCCGGGTTCGGGTCCTCCGTCAACTGGCAGTCCAGACCCGCGGCACGCAGATCATGGGCCACCGGCTCGAAGGCCTCCAACAGGGACACGTCCACGCTTCCAGCGTAAGCGCCGAATCAGCAAATGCACAGACCCTATGCACGTGCAAAACAGACCCTTGTTTCGACCGGTCGCCCGCCGGACCCCGTCCGGGCACGATACGCGGTCAGTGCACTGTTTCGGTCATGTCAGGGTCGGAATACCCCCGGGTGATCGCATCGTCACCGGGCGTCGGCGGACCGCCGTTGTAGCGAATCAACAGCTCGGCGAATCGCGCGATGTCATCGTCTCCCCAGCCTTCCAGCCGCTCAGCGACGGCGGCGTGCCGGCTCTCGGTCACCTGCGCCAGGATGTCGGCCCCGGCCGGCGTCAGGTACAGCATCTGCGCGCGGTGGTCTTCCGGCGCGGGCCGGCGCTCCAGGAACCCGAGCCGTTCCAACGCCTGCACCTGGCGGCTGACCGTCGACTTGTCCAGGCCGTAGCGCGCGGCCAGATCCTTGGCCAGGCAGCCGCCGGAGTCCTCCAAGTGCGCCAGCACCGTGTACGACACCAGCGTCAGCTCCGGATGCAGCCGGCCGGCGAAGGCCCGCGCGCGCCGGGCGAACGCCGTCATCTCGCGCTGGATGGCGTCCACCGCCTCGCGGTGACGCGTCTCACTCCCGGTCACGGTCTCACTCCCTCCAGATAGTTGTATAGTACATCTATGGCTAGGTTGTAGTTAGCAACCAATTCGGAGGAAGAAGGCACCGGCCGATGAACGCGGCGACGAATCCGACGACCCCGGCGGCGAATCCGGTCCGGCGGCACCGGAACGGACAGCAGCCCCAGCAGCAGGCGACGCAGACGGCCTCGGTCCGCCACGTCCTCGTGCACCTGATCACCCCGCTCCTGATGTGCGTCGGGATGGGGCTGGCCTACATGAGCGCGTTCATGGTGCCGCACCCGCACCACGTGAAGGTGGCCGTGATCGGCGAAGGGCCGCGGGTGACGGCGGTCGCGCAGGCGATCCAGAGCAAGGCCGGCGACGCGCTCCAGGTGTCCACGCTGCCCACCACCGACGCCGCGGTCGCGCGGTTGCACAGCCGGGATCTGGTCGGCGCCTTCGTCCCCGACCCCGCCAAGCCGCAGCTGTTCATCGCCGAGGGCGACAGCGACTCCTCGGCCACCGTCGCCACCAAGGTCTTCACCACGGTCGCCGCCGTCGAGGACAAGCCGCTGACCCTCACCGACGTCGCCCCGACCACCGCCGACGACCCGGCCAACTCAGGGCCCTTCTTCCTGATGATCGCCGTGAGCATCGGCTCCTACAGCGCGGTCGCCGCGATCGGCGCCGGCGCGGCCGGCTGGTCGCTGAAGCGCAAGACGCTCCTGGCCCTGGGCACCGCGACCGTGGTCAGCGTGATCGGCGCGGCGCTGGCCGGCCCGGTCTTCCACCTCGCGCACCACAGCCTGGCCGGGGTGTGGGGACTGGCCTGGCTCTACTCGGCCTCGATCCTGTTGATCGGCGTGGGGCTGCACCCCTTCCTGAAGCGGTGGACGACGCTGGTGATGATGGTGCTGTTCGTGATGCTGAACTTCACCAGCTCCGGCGGACTGTTCCAGCCCGCGCTGCAGAACGGGTTCTTCGGCGGCCTGCACGCCTTCTGGAACGGCGCGGGCCTCGTCGAGGGCGTCCGGAGCCTGCTGTACTTCGGCGGGACCGGTGTCGCGCGGCACGCCTGGACACTGGTCGGCTGGGTCGGCGTCGGGGCGCTGACCGTCGGCACGGCGGCGCTGGCCGAGCGCCGGAACCGGGTGTCGGAGGACGAAACCGAGGCCGAGGCTGAACAGGAGCTGGAAGAGCTCGTCGCGGTCTGAACCGCGGCCCCTCTATTCGTTAACGCTGACCGGCTATTTCGGCCGGTCAGCATTCCTCGTTTAATCGATGAACGATCCGTGAGATCTTGACCGGATGGACGCGTCCGAGATCTCGATCATCCCCAAGCCCCTGCAGATACAGGCCGGATCCGGCCGGCTCATGTTCGACTCCACCGTCGTCGTGAACGTCTCCGTCGGCCACACCGAACTCGGCCCCGAGGGCTACCAGCTGACCGTGGACGACACCGGCATCACGTTCCTGGCCGGCACCAAGACCGGTGTCTTCTACGCCGAAAAGACCCTGAGGCAGCTCCTGCCCCCGGCGTCGCTGCGCACCGACTCCGGCGACAAGCCCTGGCCGCTCCCCCACGTACAGATCACCGACGCCCCGCGCTTCCGCTGGCGCGGCGCGATGCTGGACGTGGCCCGGCACTTCCTGCCCAAGCGCGAGGTGCTGCGCTTCCTGGACCTGATGGCGCTGCACAAGCTGAACGTCCTGCACTTCCACCTGACCGAGGACCAGGGCTGGCGCATCGAGATCAAGCAGTACCCGAAGCTCACCGAGGTCGGCGGCTGGCGCCGGGAGACGGTGGGCGACGGCCGGCCGCACGGCGGCTTCTACACCCAGGACGACATCCGCGAGATCGTCGCCTACGCCGCCGAGCGGCACATCACGGTGGTCCCGGAGATCGACCTCCCCGGGCACTCCACGGCCGCCATCGCCGCCTACCCCGAGCTCGGCAACCAGGACGTGCCGAGCGCTCAGGAGCCGCGCGAGGTGTGGACGGAGTTCGGCATCGCCAAGACGGTACTGAACGTCGAGGACGCGACCGTCGAGTTCTACAAGACCGTCCTGGACGAGGTCTGCGAGCTGTTCCCGGGCGAGTTCGTCTGCCTCGGCGGCGACGAGTGCCCGAAGGACGAGTGGAAGGCCAGCGCTCGGGCCCAGGCCCGCAAGGCCGAGCTGGGGCTGGCGACCGAGGAGGACCTGCAGGCCTGGTTCATGAACCAGCTCGGCGCGCACGTCTCAGCCAAGGGCCGCAAGCTGCTGGGCTGGGACGAGATCCTGGAGGGCGAGCTGTTCCCGGGCACCGTCGTGTCCGCCTGGCGCAGCACCGAGTACGCGGTCGAGGCGGCCCGGCGCGGCCACGACACCCTGACCAGCCCGACCCGCTGGGTCTACTTCGACTACCGGCAGTCCGACGCCGACGGCGAGCCCGGCGCCCCCTGGGCCGCGCCGACGTCGCTGGAGCAGGCGTACAGCTTCGAGCCCGTCCCCGAGGACATGCCCGAGGAGCTGGCGGGCCACGTCATCGGCTCCGAGGCCACGCTGTGGAGCGAGTACATGCCGGACGCCCGGATCCACGACTACCAGTCCTGGCCGCGCCTGGCGGCCTTCTGCGAGACGGTGTGGTCCGCACCGGGCCGCGACTACGCCGAGTTCCTGCCGCGCCTGACGAAGCACCTGGAGCGCCTGGACGCGCTGGGGGTGGAGTACCGGCCGCTGGACGGCCCGCATCCGTGGCAGAAGCAGCCGGCACCGCGCTGGCGGGAGGACCCGCACGAGGCGGGCGAATAGTTCGCACGGAAAGCGTAGAAACCCGGGATCTCCTCGGAGCCGCCCACTCAGTGGGGCTCCGGGAGATCTTTTGGTCACCAGGACCGGCCGCGATGAGCGACACTAGAAGGATGCCCGTCGCCCGACCCAAGCGCCGCGCCCGGAGGTATGCGTGACCTGCCTGATCGTCCAGTCCGACAAAACTCTCCTGCTCGAAGTCGACCACCCTCAGGCCGAGGAGTGCCGCCGCGACATCGCCCCGTTCGCCGAACTGGAACGGTCCCCGGAACACATCCACACCTACCGCATCACACCGCTAGCCCTGTGGAACGCGCGCGCCGCCGGCCACGACGCCGAGCAGGTCATCGACGCACTGCTGCGCCACACCCGCTACCCGGTGCCGCACTCCCTCCTGGTCGACATCGCCGACACCATGGACCGCTACGGCCGCCTCCGGCTGCTCCAGCACCCGACGCACGGCCTGGTCCTGGAGACCACCGACGTCCCGGTCCTGGAGGAAGTGGTCCGGCACAAGAAGGTGCAGCCCCTGATCGGCGCACGCCTGGACGAGCACACCATCAAGGTCCACGCCTCCGAGCGCGGCACCCTGAAGCAGGTCCTGCTGAAGGTCGGCTGGCCGGCCGAGGACCTCGCGGGCTACGTGGACGGCGAGCACCACGACATCGCCCTCCGCGAGGACGGCTGGACCCTGCGCCCCTACCAGAAGGAGGCCGCCGAGGGCTTCCGCCACGGCGGCTCCGGCGTGATCGTCCTCCCCTGCGGCGCGGGCAAGACGATCGTCGGCGCGGCCGCGATGGCCGGCGTCGAGGCGACGACGCTGATCCTGGTGACCAACACAGTCAGCGTCCACCAGTGGCGCAAGGAACTACTGAAGCGCACCACCCTCACCGAGGACGAGATCGGCGAGTACTCCGGCGCCCGCAAGGAGATCCGCCCGGTCACCATCGCCACCTACCAGGTCCTCACCCGCAAAACGAAGGGCGTCTACGCCAACCTGGAACTCTTCGACGCCCGCGACTGGGGCCTGATCGTCTACGACGAGGTCCACCTCCTCCCGGCCCCGGTCTTCCGCTTCACCGCCGACATCCAATCCCGCCGCCGCCTCGGCCTGACCGCCACCCTGGTCCGCGAAGACGGCCTGGAAGGCGAGGTCTTCTCCCTGATCGGCCCCAAGCGCTTCGACGCCCCCTGGAAGGACATCGAAGCCCAGGGCTACATCGCCCCAGCGGACTGCGTGGAAGTCCGCGTCACCCTCACCGACCACGAACGCCTCCGCTACGCCAGCTCCGAGCAGGAGGAGAAGTACCGCATCGCCGCAACCACCGCGACCAAATCAAAACTCGTCGAAGCCCTGGTAAAGAAGCACGCCGGCGAACCAACCCTGGTCATCGGCCAGTACCTGGAACAACTGGACGACCTCGGCGAACGCCTAAACGCCCCAGTCCTGAAGGGCACCACCCCGGTCAAGGAACGCGAGCGCCTCTACGAAGGCTTCCGCACCGGCGAGATCCCAACCCTGGTGGTGTCCAAGGTCGCGAACTTCTCGGTCGACCTCCCCGAGGCAAGCGTCGCAATCCAGGTCTCTGGCACCTTCGGCTCCCGCCAGGAGGAGGCACAGCGCCTCGGCCGCGTCCTACGCCCCAAGGCCGACGGCCGCGGCGCGCGGTTCTACGCAGTGGTCTCGCGCGACACCGTGGACCAGGAGTACGCAGCCCACCGCCAACGGTTCCTGGCCGAGCAGGGGTACGCATACCGGATCGCCGACGCGGACGATGTGTTCGCCGGCAAGGAGATTTAGGGATTCGGGCTCACGCGGCGCCGCCGACTTGCAGACGACAGGTCGGCGGCGCCGGCGGCGTGGTGAGTCGTGTCCGACCGGACCATGCGGGGTGTTGGTTCTGGGTCCCTCGCCGCGTCGGCGGGCGAAGCCAACCTGGCCGGTTTGGTGGTG